>JAUTCS010000111.1 GCA_030673825.1 Verrucomicrobiota bacterium JB024
TAATTTTTTTAAGGGCTTCCAGGCTTCGTCTGAAAGCGTGCGGCGATAGCGTTGCTTCACACCAATCAGACTAATCGCATCACGCTAATAGTCAATATATTACGATTGTAAGATAGCGAAGTTTGCGTACACGGCCTAGGGGAGTGGTTGGGCCGCTTTGACGGTTGGCCGTTGTCCGCAGATAAAAAAACAGGCGCCCCACTCGGGGGCGCCTGTGCAAAACATGGTTGGTACGCGCTTGGCGTGATCCGCCTTAGGCTTCCTGCTGTTCGAGCAGTAGCTCCAGCATCTTCTTGGCGCTTTCCGGAATGATCGTCCCGGGGCCGAAGATGGCGCTGGCGCCATTGGCGAGGAGGAAGTCGTAGTCCTGGGCGGGGATGACGCCACCGCAGACGATGAGGATGTCCTCGCGGCCGAGTTTCTTGAGTTCGGCAGCCAGGGCGGGCAGCAGGGTCTTGTGACCGGCGGCCAGCGAGCTCATCCCGATCAGGTGAACGTCGTTTTCGACGGCCTGGCGGGCGGTTTCCTCCGGAGTCTGGAAGAGCGGGCCGATGTCCACGTCGAAGCCCATGTCGGCGTAGGCGGTGGAGACCACCTTGGCGCCGCGGTCGTGGCCGTCCTGGCCCATCTTGGCGATCATGATGCGCGGACGGCGGCCTTCCTTCTCCTCGAAGGTGGCGATCATCTTCTTGATTTCTTCCATCTTCTTGTCGTCTGTGCCGAACTCCTTGGCGTACACGCCGGAGATCGAGCGGATTTGCGCCTTGTAGCGCCCGAAGGGCTTTTCCATGGCGTCGGAGATTTCCCCGAGGGAAGCGCGGGCCTTGGCAGCCTCGACGGCGAGCCCGAGAAGGTTGCCCTTCTTGTCCCCGGCAGCGACCTGAGTGATCTCTTCGAGGATGGCGCGGCAGGCCGACTCGTCACGCTCGGCGCGGAGCTTCTGCAGACGCTTGATCTGCGCTTCGCGCACGGCGGTGTTGTCGATGTCGAGGATGTCGAGCGGGTCTTCCTTGTCCAGGCGGTAGCGGTTGAGGCCGACGATAGTTTCCTTGGAGGAGTCGATGCGGGCCTGGCGGCGGGCGGCGGCTTCCTCGATGCGCAGCTTGGGCAACCCGGCCTCGATGGCCTTGGTCATGCCGCCGTGGGCTTCGCACTCCTGGATGTGGCCCCAGGCCTTTTTCATCAGTTCGTCCGTCAGCGCTTCGACGTAGTAGGAGCCACCCCACGGGTCGATGACCTTGCAGATGCCGGTCTCTTCCTGGAGGTAGATCTGGGTGTTACGCGCGATGCGGGCGGAGAAGTCCGTGGGCAGGGCGATGGCTTCGTCCAGGGCGTTCGTGTGAAGGCTCTGGGTGTGGCCGCAGGCCGAGGCCATGGCTTCGACGCAGGTGCGCACGACGTTGTTGAAGGGGTCCTGCTCGGTCAGCGACCAGCCGGAGGTCTGCGAGTGGGTACGCAGGGCCAGGCTCTTGTCGCTCTTCGGGTTGAACTGCTTGACGATCTTGGACCACAGCACGCGGGCGGCGCGCATCTTGGCCACTTCCATGAAGTAGTTCTTACCGATGGCCCAGAAGAACGACAGGCGCGGGGCGAAGGCGTCGATCGGCAGACCGGCGTTGACCCCGGTGCGCAGGTATTCGAGCCCGTCGGCGAGGGTGTAGCCGATTTCCAGGTCCGCCGTGGCGCCCGCTTCCTGCATGTGGTAGCCCGAGATCGAAATGCTGTTGAACTTGGGCATGTTCTGCGAGGTGTAGGCGAAGATGTCGCCGATGATCTTCATCGACGGCTCGGGCGGGTAGATGTAGGTGTTGCGCACCATGAACTCCTTCAGAATGTCGTTCTGAATGGTTCCCGCGAGTTCTTCGAGCTTCGCGCCCTGCTCGAGGGCGGCCACGATGTAGAAGGCCAGGATCGGGATGACCGCGCCGTTCATGGTCATCGAGACCGAGACCTTGTCGAGCGGGATCTTATCGAAGAGGACCTTCATATCGAGGATGGAGTCGATGGCGACCCCGGCCTTACCCACGTCGCCGACCACACGCGGGTGGTCGGAGTCGTAGCCGCGGTGCGTGGCCAGGTCAAAGGCCACGGACAGGCCCTTCTGCCCGGCCGCGAGGTTGCGGCGGTAGAAGGCGTTGGACTCCTCGGCGGTGGAGAAACCGGCGTACTGGCGGATGGTCCAGGGGCGGAAGACGTACATCGTCGCGTACGGCCCGCGCAGGAACGGCGGCAACCCGGCGGTGTAGCCGAGGTGCTCCATGCCCTTGAGGTCCTCGCCGGTGTACAGCGGCTTGACCGGGATTTGTTCCATGGTCTCCGTCACCCAGTGGGCGACAGTCTTGCCCGTCTCTTTTTCGACGCGCTTTTCCCACTGTTCGCGGCTGATGGGCTCGGTGACCGGTGAATAGTCGATGCTGGTAAAATCAGGTGTTTTCATGACAGATGCTGTGTCGTGTATTCAACTTTCATGACGGATCGCCGTGCTTACATCACGCCGATGGCTTCGAGGTACTTCTTGTTCACCTCGTACACGTTGGAGCGGATCGAGATGAAGTCGTCCAGTCCGGCCTCGGTGTAGGCGGGGCCGTTCTCGCCGGGGTCGCCGGCCAGGATGATCTTCATGTCCGGAGCTTCGGCCTTGAGGGCCTTGCAGAAGGCCGGGACGAATTCGACGTAGGCGTCGTCGGTGCCGCAGACCACGGTCAGCTTCGCGCCGGAGGCCTTGGCCCCGGCGACGGCGTCCTCGACGCTGGCGTAGCCGTCGGCAGCGCTGATGTCGAACCCGCCGACTTCGAAGAAGCCGCTGGTGAAGTCCGCGCGGGCCTTGTGCTTGCGCAGCGGGCCCATCGTGGTGAGGAACATCTTCGGGCCGTGGCCGTTGGCCTCGGTGTAGGCGTCGGCGGCGGCGCGCATTTCCTCGAATATCTGGGCTCCGCGGACGGAGGGCAGGGCGGTGACGGCGGGAGCCTCACCAGCCTCGGCATGGAGGGCCTTGAAGAGAGCTCCAAGGCTCGCGCCTTGAGCGGCGGCAGCGGCGAGGCGGTCGATCAGGCCCGCGTCGCGGTCAGCCAGGGTGGAGACATCCACGTCCTTGGCGGCGGCCTTGACGGCCTCGACGCGCTGCTTCTTCACCATGGCGAAGTCGGGCAGCTTGCCCCCGAGCGGCTTTTCCTTGAGGTTCGGGTAGAGGTTCGTCCCGACGAGGCTGGCGCGGCGCTGGGTCAGCAGCTTGATGCGCCCGTCGTTGGTCTTGCCGATGCGCTTCTGGATCGAGCCGCTCGTGAGGGCGGCGACGATGCCGCCTTCCTTCTCGACTTCCTGGAAGATGGCCCAGGCGCTCTTGGCCACCTGGTCGGTCAGGTTTTCGATGAACCAGGAACCGCCCGCCGGGTCGATAACGGCGCGCAGTTCGCACTCTTCCTGGAGGATGATCTGCGTGTTGCGGGCGATGCGACGGGAGAAGGTGGTAGGCTCTTCGATGATCTCGTCAAACGCGCCCACGTGCATGCTCTCGACACCCCCGACGACGCCGGAGAGGGCTTCGGTCGTGGTGCGCAGCATGTTGACGTAGGGGTCGTGGACGGTCTTGTTCCACAGGCCGGTGCGCCCGTGGATCTTCATGCGGGCCGCTTCGCGGTCGCCGCCGAACTCGGAGACGATCTTGGACCACAGGATGCGGGCGGCGCGCAGCTTGGAGACCTCCATGAAGAAGTTGGCCCCGAGCGCGAACTCGAAACGGATGGCCTTGGCGGCGTCGTTGATCTCCACGCCGGCTTCGAGCAGCTTGCGCAGGTAAAGGGTACCGGTGGCGAGGGCGCAGGCGAGTTCTTCCACCGCGCTGGCCCCGGCGTTGGCGTAGGGCAGGGTGGAGACGCCCACCGCGGCGAAGCCCGGGGCGTTGTCCTTGCAGTAGGTCACGAGCGCAGCCATGTCGGCGAAGGCTTCGTCGAGCGAAACCGGCAGCGAGCCGGAGCGGGCGAGCACGCCGATGGGGTCGAGGTTGATCCCGCCCTGGAGGCTCTTGGCTTCCTTGCCCTGTTCCTTGAGCCAGGCGACCAGCAGGGCCATCAGCGGGAGGCCGCCGACGCCGGACTGGAGGTTGATGTTGACCGCTTCGGGGACGACGTCCTTGAACGCCTTCTTAATGTCCTCAAGGGTGCTCAGCGAGAGCCCGCAGGCGCCGACTTCACCGGCGGCGGCCTCGTCCGGGTTCTTCCCGGTCTGGCTGGCGATGTCCAGGGCGATGTTCAGCGCGTCCTGCCCGCGCTGCATGTCCTCAAGCGCGGCCTTGTTAAAGTCCTCCGGCAAACCGTAGGGCAGCTCCTGGGCGATCTTCCACGGGTTTTGCAGGTACCCGTCATCCGTGGCCCCACGGGAGAAGTTAAACTCGCCGGGGAAGCTTTCGAGGTGCTCAAGGCCCTCCATGTCTTCCTGCCGGTAAATAGGCTGCAGCGTGATGCCTTCCGGGGTCGGCGTGAGCATTTTCTTCTCGAAGGGGGCACCCTTCAGCAGCGCTTCAGCGGCCGCTTTCCAGGCGGCGTAATCGACGGGCGCGAACTCTTCGAGCAGGTTTAATGCTTTCTCGCCGACGGACGAGGTGGTCGTATCGGTGTTGCTCATGATTGACTGGTTGAGGGAATAAATGTACTAATAACCCGTGGAGGATTATTGGGGGATCAGATAAGCTTCTGACCTGCAAAAGTGTCAATGCGAAAAATAAAATTTGTTTATCGAGAAATGGGTTGACTTTAGAAAAACTAATTCAATAACTCGACGCAGATTAACAACATTAAGCAACCATGTTACAGCAAATCGACCACCTTGGAATCGCCGTCAGCTCGCTTGATGAGGCGGTGCCGTACTACGAAAACGCCCTGGGCCTTAAGTGCGAACATCGCGAAGAGGTTCCCTCCCAGAAGGTTCGGACTGCTTTCTTCGAATGCGGTCAGGTGCATATCGAATTGCTCGAACCGATGAGCGAGGACAGCCCGATCGCCAAGTTCATCGCCAAGAACGGCGAAGGCATCCACCACATCGCCTTCCGCACGGACGACATCGAGGGCCAGCTGAAGAAGGCCGCCGACACCGGCGTGCGCCTGATCAACGAAGTGCCCGTGGACGGCGCGGGCGGCAAGCTCGTGGCCTTCCTCCACCCGAAGTCCACCCGTGGCGTGCTGACCGAGTTCTGCATGCCCAAGTAAGCGGACCTTCCGCTTTCACCGACTCACACCAACCTTTCCGCAACCATGGCTATCGCGAAAGAACTGCTCGACGAGCTGCAAAAGCGCCGGGACAAGGCCAACGCCGCCGGTGGCAAAGCTAAAATTGAAAAACGGCATGAGAAGGGACTCCTCTGCGCGCGTGAGCGCCTGGAGGTTTTCTTCGAAGACGGCACCTTCCAGGAGTTTGGCAAGCACGCCCAGCACTCCTGCCACAACTTTGGCATGGAGACCAAGGACATGCCCTACGACGGCGTCGTCTGCGGCGTCGGCTACGTGGACGGACGTCCCGTGGCTGCCTTCAGCCAGGACTTCACCGTTGGCGGGGGCGCGCTCGGTCGCATCCACGCCAAGAAGATCGTTGACCTGATGGACTACGCCCACGACATGGGCATCCCGGTCGTCGGTATCAACGACTCCGGTGGCGCCCGTATCCAGGAGGGTGTCGACTCCCTCTCGGGTTACGGCCAGGTCTTCTTTAAGAATGTGTTCCTCTCCGGTGTCGTGCCGCAGGTGGCCATCATCGCCGGTCAGTGTGCCGGTGGCGCCGCTTACTCGCCCGCGCTGACGGACTTCCTCATCATGACGCGCTCCAACGCGAACATGTTCATCTGCGGCCCGCAGGTCATTAAGGCTTCTACTGGTGAGTCCTCCACGCTGGAGCAGTTTGCCACCGCCGATGCGCACGCCTCGGTCAGCGGTAACATCCACCTCATCGCCGAGGACGACAAGCACGCCCTCCAGCTGGCCACCCAGCTGCTTTCCTACATGCCCTCGAACAACCTTCAGGACCCGCCGCACGCGCCGACTGAAGACCTCGACCTGAGCGACGACCCGGGCATGAACGAGCTCGTCCCGGAAAGCTCCAAGAGCCCGATGGACGTGAAGGACGTGATCGAGCGCATGGTCGATAAGGAGAGCTTCTTCGAGATCATGCCCGATTTCGCCAAGAACATCGTGGTCGGTTTCGCCCGCGTGCAGGGCATCGTGGTCGGCATCATCGCCAACCAGCCCATGGTCAAGGCCGGGACGCTCGACATCGACTCCTCGGACAAGGGCGCGCGCTTCATCCGCACGTGCAACATTTACAACATCCCGATCGTCACCCTGGTGGACGTGCCCGGCTTCATGCCCGGCTTGGCCCAGGAGCGCGGCGGTATCATCCGCCACGGGGCCAAGATGCTCTTCGCCTACGCCTCGGCCACCGTGCCGAAGATCACCCTGATCCTGCGCAAGGCCTACGGGGGCGCTTACCTCGCCATGTGCAGCGCGGACATGGGCGCGGACATGGTGTTCGCCTGGCCGACGGCCGAGATTGCCGTCATGGGCGCGGAAGGGGCCGTCGGAGTGCTCTACCGCAACGAGATCAAGGCCGCCGCCGACCCGAAGGCCAAGGAAGCCGAACTGCGCGAAGAGTACCGCCACAAGTTCGCCTCTCCGTATCAGGCCGCCGAGTGCGCCATGATCACGGATGTGATCGAGCCCAAGCAGACGCGCGCCGTGATTTCGCTTGCCCTGCGCAACACCCTGAGCAAGCGTGACACGCGTCCGCCGAAGAAACACGGCAACATCCCTCTTTAATAGTCATGACGTTCGCAGCAACCTGTTCGCTGGCCTCGTTGTTGGGCGAGTTCGAGGATTCGCTCCACATCCTGTTCGGCTTCGTTTTCGTTATCGTGGTGCTGGCCTTGCTGGCCGGCGCGACCCAGGTGATCGGCCTTTTCTTCCGCGAGAAGAAAAAGGCCGCCGCACCGGCGGCTCCCGCCAAGGCGGCTCCTGCTGCGGCTCCGGCCGCCGCGGCGCCTGCCGGGGGCATCAGCCCGGAGCTGGTGGCGGTTATTGCCGCCGCCGTGCACACCACGCTGGAGCGCCCGCACCGCATCCTGTCAATCCGCTCGACTTCGGACAAGCACTGGGCTGCCGAAGGTCGTCGCGAGATTTTCCGTTCGCACAAAGTTCGCTAACTTACACGCACACAGAGATATCCATTTCAGTATTAGAAAGACTTTACGCCCATGAAGAAGCTACGCATTACGGTTGAAAACAAAACCTACGAGGTTGAGGTCGAAGTGATCGGCCAGGACGACGCCGCTCCGGTGGCCTACGCGCCTGCCGCTCGCCCGGTTGCCGCC
>JAUTCS010000112.1 GCA_030673825.1 Verrucomicrobiota bacterium JB024
AAGGCCTGCGCCACCGGCCCGGAGCCGAGCGCGGCGGCGATGGTCACGTCGCGGGCGAAGCCGAGGATGCGGCTGGCCATGGTCCAGCCGCCGACCGTCGCGAAGGCACGGATCAGGCCTTCGACGTACTGCGAGCGCACGACGTGGCCGGGGCCCTTCGGGGCGACCATGATGACGTCCACGCCCTTGGGCGGGGTGATCAGGCCGAAATGGACGCACAGGCCGTGGCAGAACACCAGAGTCTTACCCTTGGTCAGGTTCGGCAGAACATCCTTTTCGTAAACTTCGGGCTGCACCATATCCGGAATGGAGAGCATGATGACGTCGGCGCGCTTGACAGCCTCAGCGGTGTCGAACACTTCGAAGCCCTGCTTCTTGGCGACAGCGACGGATTTGCTCTTGGGATACAGGCCGATAATGACTTTGCAGCCGCTATCCTTCAGATTGAGGGCGTGGGCGTGCCCCTGAGAGCCGTATCCGATAACGGCCAGCGTTTTACCTTTGAGGACCTTCAGGTCCGCGTCTTTGTCCGTATAGACCTTGGCGGGCATGGTGTGTATGTGGGTTTCTGGTTGTGTTAAAACTCTCGGTGAGGAGAAAGAAAAAAAGCACCGTCGCGACCGTGGGCCGCTGCGGCGGACGGGGATTAGCGCTCGGCGACGTAGCCGCGCGAGAGCGCGACATTGCCGGTGCGGGCCATCTCGGCGATGCCGAACGGCGTGATCAGCTCCATGAAGGCGCGGACTTTGTTCTCGTTGCCGGTGCACTCGACGATGATCGAGTCGGTGGAGACGTCCACGATCTTGGCGCGGAAGATGTCCACGATCTCGACGATCTCCGAACGCTTCTTGCTGTCGGCGTCAATCTTGACCATGACCAGTTCGCGCGCCACAAACGACGTGCGCTCGCTGAAGTGCGTGACCTGGATGACGTTGACCAGTTTGTCGAGCTGCTTAATGGCCTGATCCAGCGTTCCCTCCGCCTCCGCTACTACCGTGATGGTGATGCGCGACAGGAGCGGGTCGTGGGTCGGCCCGACGTTGAGGGTGTCGATGTTGAAGCCACGTCCGCTGAACATCCCCGCCACGCGGGCGAGGACTCCGAACTTGTTTTCAACCAATGCTGAGATCGTGTGGCGCATAAAAACGAAAGACTTTGGCAGAGTTCGCGCCGGGGCGAAAGCAAAAAATCCGCTCCTTTTGCCCGCGGGTTTCCATGCTTTTTCGACTCGGTCCCGGTAACGGCCTAAAAATGCATGCCGGGCATCCCTTCGCCGGGGTCGGGTGCCTGCTGCGCCTGCTGGAGCTGGCCGCGCTGGAACGTCCCGGTGATGCCGTGCTGGGCGTTATACAGCGTGAGGGTGCCGTCCTGAAGCGTGTAGGTGCAGATAAAGGTCCCTTCACTGCTGGTCACGAGGCGCATCTTGCCGCGGTCGAGGTGGTAAGGGCCGGAAAAGGTGTCCGTCCCGCCGCCATGCAGCTGCGCCGTGGCCGAGAACGTCCCGTCCTTGGCAAAATTCACGCCAACGGTTTTCACAACCAGCCAGATGGCATCTCCGGAAAGATTCGTCGAAACCCACGAGCCCTCGATCTGACTGGCCTTGACCACCATCCGCCCGCTGTGGCTCTTGCTCGCCGGGAGCGCGTAGGACGAAAACGGAAACAGACAGGCGGCAGCAACGAGAGCAAGAGAGGGAATTTTCATGAGCGTAAGGTAAAGGACTCATCCCCAGCTTGAAAACCAAAAAGCACCGTATCACACGGCAGTTTCCCCGCTCCTCTCTACTCAACCCCATAAAAAAATAGCGCACATGCCCGCAGTACGAGCATGTGCGCCAAAGTTTACGATTCTGTTGACGAGCTACTTATCTCTAGCGGCGGCGCAGACGGCGCACCAGCAGCGCGATCATCGCACCAGCACCGGCCAGCCACGCATAGGTGCTCGCTTCAGGAATCTGAGTGACCGCGCCACTGAGAATGATGTCGTTGCCGCCACCGGTCAGACTGAAAATAGAAATCGGCGCGGTATTCGGGGAAGCTGTCGGATTACCGGCTACATTGGTCGTCCCGTAGGCCCAGAAGCGAAACTCAACGGTCTTGTCCCCCGTAACGGTGAAGTCCTCAAAATCCCAACTCTGGGCAGAGCCTGTGATAGCATTGCTCTGGATGGCAATCGGATCAGAGAAGGTCCAGGTGGATCCCCCGTCCGTGGTGTAGCCCCACATCCCCGTTCCCGGAGATGGATTGCCCCCGTTGATATAGAATTCCAGATCCGTCAACTCCATCTGGTAGCCTTCCACAGCCGAGAGGGAGAAGGACAGGTACTGGCTATCTACGACGAGCTCGTCCGTTGTATTCCAGCCCGTGCTCGAATACGTGAAATTTTTGTTGAAGTAGGTAACTCCGTTGCGGCTGATCGCGTTCAGGCCACTGCCGGTATCCATGTTATCGGCTAACTCGTGTGTCGACAAGTCACCGGTGATATTCCCCTGGTACGCTTCCCAGGTTGCAACAATTGCCGCTTGAGAGATCAGGGGTACGCTCAGGCACAGACTCGCAAACAGGATCTTTTTCATAGGGTACATGCTTTTTTTGGGGGGTTAGAGGTGTAGGTATAAAATACAAACGTTATTAATGATGACGCCTCTTTGACTGTCAACATATTTTAAAACGTTATTAATATATATTAATAAAAGCGCACACGTCACACACGGTAGTCAGAGCGCCCCAATAGTCTGGAATTAGCACTAAACGATTCCAGCAACAGTTGATGCATGAGCGCTTTACAGCATCGGGCTGCCCTGTTAAGCGCTCATGCCTGTCACATGAAAAAGCCAAGGTCCATTTTCCTGCTGAAAGACTACGCCTTCGAGGAGCTGTATAGCCCGTCAACTGTCGCGGAGATCGCTCGCCTCACCGAGAACGACGGTCGCATCCATCCGGCCGAAGACATCCTGGCCCACCCCGACGATTACCGCGATGTAGAGATCATTTTCTCCGGCTGGGGGGCGCCCGTCATGGATGCGAAGCTCTTGTCCGCCCTGCCCTCGCTCAAGGCGTTCCTGTACGGAGCCGGTTCGGTCCGCTCGTTAGTCTCCGAAGAGTTCTGGGCGCGCGGCATCCGCCTGACCAGTGCCTACACCGGGAATGCCATCCCCGTGGCCGAGTACACGGTGGCCTGCGTAGTTCTCTCGCTCAAACGTGCCTGGGCCAAGAGCCAGGAAATGCGCGCCCACATCCACACTCGCAATAACATCCCCGGCGTGTACGCGGGCTCGAAGGTCGGCATCATTTCCCTGGGGGCAATCGGACGACTGGTCTGCCAGCGTCTCTCCGCGTTCACGCTGGATGTTGTCGCTTACGACCCCTTTGCGGGTGACGCCGTCTTCGAGGAGTTGTCCGTCCGGCGCGCCCCCACCCTGGAAAGCCTTTTTGCCGAGTGCGACATCGTCTCGCTGCATGCCCCCTCCCTGCCCGAAACCAAAGGCATGATCACTGGCGAACTCCTGGAGCTTATGCCGCCCAATGCCAGCTTCATCAATACTTCCCGCGGCGCAATCGTGGACGAACCGGCTCTTATTCGTGTCCTGAACACCCGGCCCGACCTCTTTGCGGTGCTGGACGTCATCGAAGATGAATCCACCGCCTCCTCCAGTCCGTTAATGACGATGCCGAACGTTTTCCTGACCCCCCACATCGCGGGCTCAGCCGGACGGGAGTGCCATCGCTTGGGCGACATGGCCCTGGAGGAATGCCGCCGTTACCTCGCCGGTGAACCCGCAGTTGTCCCCGTCACCGAGCAGAACATTCTCCGCATGGCGTAATCTGCCACTCCACCCGCGCCCGAGAATGTCGGGATGGGCCATTGAAACGATTACCGGGACCGTTTACGGCCCCGGTGCTCTCGCGGTCTGGTTGTCGGGCTTCTCCACGGGCGGGGCCGGCACGACAATCCGGCGCATGGCATAAGCGTCCCGTCCCTCCGTTTCCTTGGAGTGCACAAAGAGCATCCCCACCGCCCCGCGTGGACGGGAGACATAGGAGTCGAAAAACGGTCGCCACTGGTCATCGGCGTTGCGGTAGGCGAAGGACACCCGGCTGCCCCGCGAATCACTGGGAAACTCGTAAGTCTGCGCCTTCCCGGCCGGGAGCTGGAACTTGGTCTTCCCCACCAGGCCGACAACCTCGTCCTTGCCGAAGTTGACCACCTTCATCTGGCTGGACTGGAAATCCCGTTCGCTCAGTGGGATCGGAAGCAGCCGGTAACTGCCACCAGATCCGGGGGCCATGATCAGCAGAATGTTTCTCGCCCCGGACGGCAGGAAAGTACTGGCCAACACGGGCGGCGGAGCCTCCGGGTCGGACGGCTCGCTGCTGTAGAAGTTGAGCTGACGCGGCCCTTGATAGTGAAACCAACGCCCCATCTGGTTCTCCCGTGCGGTGACCGAGTCATAATTGCCGGGCAACCCGTAGTAGAGCGAGACCGCAACCGGATCATAGACCTGCGTCACCTCGCCGGTGGCAAGGTCCACATCTGGCAGCGGCGACGGCGGCAGCCAGGGGTAGATAATCAGATTGGCCGAAACCGTGGGAACCCCTTCCTGTGCAGCCAAGCTGCCGGGAGCGGCGGTCAGGCACAGCCACAGGGAAAAGAGACCGAGATGAACAAAATGTCGCATAAGCACAGGTTTAAACTTCTTCGGGGCTTAGCCAGCGAAAACCGACGATCTTGAACTGCCGCCCCAACACATCCGGATCGAGCGGCTCGTAGCGGTTGTCCCCACTCGGCTCGACCGGCGTCACCGTGCGCTCGACGATAGCCTCCAGCCAAGCCTCACCCTGGGTTTCCTCCGTCAACGGATTAATCGCTCGCCCATAGGTGCGGATAACAAAAACATCGCTACGCGCACTCATGATACTCCCCAGCCGCGACAGGATGTCGATCTGACTGAAATACCCGGGGGCATCCGCAAACAGAGATCCCGCGCCAGCAGCATCGTTGAGCACGGTAGTGGCAGCATCGTCAGCCTGCGAGGGGGGACGATAATTACTGCCACTATTGAGCTTTTGGTTCAGGCCGCTCTTTTCGATAGCAGATTGCAAAGCCCCCATGACCTCGGGTTCATCCGCCAGGTCATTAATGCTCGCATTACCACTGACTGAAAGCGTGGACGCCGGGTTATACTGCCGGTTCACAAACTCGGCCATACTCAAAAACGGCCCGCGTTTTTTGACCTCATCCACGATGTAGGAGGCAAGTGCTGTGATTTCTGCCTCCGACAGCGTCCGGTACCCTGTATAGAGTTCAGGATCCATCGACAACCCTATCCCAATACCATCGTAAGCGGTGTAACTATGTGATACCGGCGACTGAAAACGCAGGAATGGGCTTCGCTGGGTTAGTGTCTCATCACCACTATCAGTCCTGACCGTTTGGTTGTCTCCGTAAAAAGCGCTCAGAAGCACTTTCCAGGCTTCTACTGACGTCGAGTTGACATTGAACATCCCGTCCACCGCCAAATGAGCCGCGGCGGTATCAGGCTCCTCAAGTAAGTCGAGATTCTCCTGGGCGTCTTCATCCATCACATACTGCGGGTGCCAGACTGGATGCAGATCATCGTTCGGGTCATAGGTGGAAAAGAAATACTTGTCCCACAAGGCTTCGTTTAACAGGTACGACCAATCGAATCCCCCATCACCGTCGATACCGTCATCACCGACCACATATAGTTCGGAAGGCTCCAGAAAGAGGTTCGGGTGGGAATTGCCGACTTGATAATTCGTGGATAGAGAACTGTCCACCAGATTGGCCATGGATAGCTGCCCAATCGAATGAAACAGGATGTCCGTCGATGGAATATCAAAAAGGACCATCTGTTCAATCCATCCATCTGACACCCAGTCACGCGGCCCGATGCAAACATTTCCCTGCGGAGGGTACAGATTAGAAACATCAAATTCCGTGAAATGAGGATAGCCAAGATAGGTTTTCTCAGTGTTGGTCCCCCTCATCCGCGAAGCCCGCATGTTGGTGTCTGCGTACAGACGTAGCTTCTGCCTGGGCAATGTCGAAGATGCGTTCTCGAAAGCGGCAACTTCCGGAAGGCTAATGGCCGCCTCGATACCAAAGCCAGGTTGCAATGGGATCGGAATCAAGTCACTACTTGTGCCGCCGTCATCATCGTCATCAGGTTCAGAAGATTCTGGATTGGCTGATGTATTAGGGGTAGTGACATATATCAGTGGCATCAGGCCTTTATGGTAGTACCATTGATGCCCGGCTATTCCCGCTAAGCCGATGAAGCTCTGCCAGGCCAGCAGGTCGTCAACATTATCCTGGTTGTCGAGAGAGTACAGCCGGAATGTCAGCCAGGAACTGTTCCATGGATGCGGACTTACATGGTCAGAGTCGGTACTGCTGTGGATACGCGGATTCAGGTAGAAATTGTTGGTAGTATCCTCGATGTCATCCTTCTTGAGGGTAATCGTGTTGGTGGATGTTTCATATACACCACCTCCGAATCCGCTGACATTCGGTAGCATGGTTGTTCGTTTGTAATTCCCGGGACGCTTTACATTCGAGGGCAGACGAAATGTGAGAGCCTGGCCGGGCGCAATGCCCCCTTCCGGTACATCCAGTTTAAACCGTAAGTCTTGAGCGTTGTAGTTGTCCCAGATCGCAAAAAACTTATAGCCAAAGAAAACATTTTGCGTGGTAGTGCCACCGGTCACCGACTCCGAACGCGCCGAACTTTTTGTCAAAGTGTTCTTTGTCTGGATTAAATCCACCGCGATCTTGAATTTACAGGCCCCAGTCGTGGAAAGGTCGAACTCCATGTCTCCTGTCAGAGTAACATTGTAGGGATTCCAGATGGTAATTTCGGGCATGTAATAAAGCCTGCATTCATAGATATTCTCAGTTTCGTCGCCCCCCACAAGGTTGAGAAGAGGATAGAAATACAATTGAAAGCCGGTTACAACGGGAGCAACCCCATGCTGAGGCGTAGCCAGTTGATCCTCCGTCAGTTGGCTGTTATTCGGGGTAGTATAAACCGACCAGTCATGCGAGCGATGCCCGCGGACATCGACGGAGCCGTCGGCGGCGTCGGCGCGCAGTTCCCAGAAGCTGCGCAGGACCTGCCAGTCCGGACCATAGCCGTTGAGCAGGTCGTTACCGGCAGCGTCGGTGATCATTGGCCCCTGCGGGGCGGCGGTGGGGCTGGCAAGCGCGGTCGTCAGGTCGTAGCGCAGGCCGCCGTTTTTCGTGTCTGTGAGCAGGCCGCGAGAATACGTCGTCACGTCGTGGTAAAGCGCGCGCGCATCACTCTTATTCGTGCTGGCAACGATGGCGAGCTCATCGCGTGCCCACAGGTCGCGCCCGTCGATATCCGGGTCCCCCGCAGTAAAGACTGGCTCGCCCGCGTCATTGGTCGCCAAGGCATAACCGGAGCCCACCGGGGCGAGGAATTCGGCGTTGTTCTCAGTGTCGTAGGCAACGGTTCTGCGCGGATGGATGTCGGCCTTGACACCTTCGTCGCCGACCCACCAAGCGTAGGCACCCTTGCCGTCGTCGGTGTTGACCAGTGCAGCTTCCACGGGCGTGCCACGGGCATCCGAGACCAGTTGAATCCACTCCTGCCCGCCGGGAACATCAGCTGGATCGAGGGCAGCCTTTTGCGCCTCGCTGCCATCGAGCGAAACGAGCCAGCGCGGGTCGGGCTTCACATCACCGTCCCGCTGGCTGTAGCCGGAACTGTCCCATACGCCCGTCCATTTGCTGTACTGCTCCAGCGCACCTCCGTCCTGCAGAGCGGCGTTATCAAGGATTTCTGCCGTGGCGGTCACGCGCTGGTCCGGCCCGGCATATTTCTGAAGCTCGCCCATCGCCTCATACAGCCCGAATACCGCATTTTGCCGGGCTTCGAGGTTTCGGAGGCTGGCGGTGGCCGAGAGCGACTCGACACGGGTGAAGCTGCTCAGGGAAACGATCAGCACCAGCAGAAAAGCCATGAGCACCATCGAGATGATTAGGGCGAAGCCGGGGGCTGGCCTCGTCTGCGCGAACGAAGCGCGGAACATGGACCGGATACGAGGATGATGGGACATAAAGCTTATCTATTTATTCGGTTAATTCTCCGTCGGGTTCAGCGTCTGTTCCATATCCCGGCAGCCGCTCCCCGGTGATTTCCAAAGGACGTCCACTGCCGTCGCCATGGCTGGCCAGCCGCACACGCAGGGCGTCCAGTTTTGGCTCCACCAGGCTGGTGTCCCGGTCGGTATTAACCATATGGATAATATGTTCGCCTTTGCTGAAGTTTAAAGGCTCTTGAACAGTAAAAGTCAGAGGGGTTTTCCCCGAGGAAATTCCCTTCACCAGCAGCACACCATCCCAGTAAAGGTTGACCGTGGGGTACTCCATGGGCCCGTCCCTCCCCTCGATAACGTCCGGGGTCAACTCGATCTCCATGCCTGCGGTATAATTCCCCTGCAGGTTCACCCGTGCCTGTGTGCGGCCCCGGTTGTAATTAATGATACCCATGCAGCCGGTGTCGCCCGGCAGACCTTCGTCGAGCCCGCCCTGCGCGGCTCGTGTGCCAAGGGCATAGTTGCCATACTCGAACGCGATGATCTCGCCGCCGGGGATACGGTGCGTAATCTCGGCGGGGACATCCTGCGGGCCCATCGCAATGGGGAACTCCTCATCCTTATCCGCAGAGATGAAGACCACCGCCGACTCCCACTTGGCAAGATCGATTTCCACATTCAGGTCGAGCACGAGCGGTTTTTGCCAGTTGGGTATGCGTGTGTCCGAAAGCACCTCCACGCTGGTCGGGGAGATGCGCTTGACCACCACGCGAAAGTCGCGCCCGCCGGTGGCATATTCAAGCGGGATGGTGAGCCGGTTGACGGTGGTCTTACCCGAAACCTCGCGGTTCCATGTGTACTTGTCCGAAAGGATTGCGGCCACGTACTGCCCCTGCGAGTGCTGCCGTCCGAAGACGTAAACCTCGGCATCTTCGCTGCCCTCCACCGTGATCTCGTCGGTCAGGTTCACCAGCGGGTAGTCCTTGAGAAAGTCCGCCATGGCCGCCTCCACCAGCAGCGCCGAGGGGTAACCCTGTCCGCCCCACCAGTCACCCCAGACATACATCATGCCCTTACCGGGTTCCCAGTCGTGGCGCGACCACCAGTCCATGTAGCGCATGGCCATGCCAAGCACCTTCGTACCGCTGATGCGCGCGGCATCGCCGCCGCCGAGCTCTTCCGTGGACCAGAAGCCTTTCAGCAGGCCGGTTTTGATATAGCGGTCGTAAAGATAATTGCGGTACTCCGTAGCGAAGGGCCCCTTGCAGATGTACTGGACACAGATGGTGTCGAGCGTGTCAAAGATCCGCTTGCCCTTGAGCTCGGGGTCATAACGTCCCGTCAGGCTAGTGTTGCCGGTCAGGTTCAGCCAGGCCATGGCATCGGGGGCTGAACTGCGCGCGATCGAGCCGTACAGCAGTTCGATACGGTCCGGGTCGCCGTAAAGCTCGCGACTGACTCGGCGGACGGTCGAGAGCAGCGGCTCGTAGTCGTAGAGCGGGTACCGCTCGGCCATGTAGTGCTCGTTATTGATGCCGGCGTAACGGTTCACTTCGTTACCCGCCTGCATGTAGAGCCAGGAGGGGTCTGCCTTCAGCGCCTGGTAATTCCGGATCATCCGCTTTTCAGCATCCTTCATCAGCTTCTCCACGATCGCGTCTTCGTTCTTGGGAAGCTTGGGATTTCCCCAGGCCTTGCGTTCGCTCTTCGAGAGCACGCGCGTCAGGTCAAAGACTATTCGCCCGGGATAAAGCTCGTGATTCTCCTGTGAGGGCTCAAAGGCCGGGCCCCGGTAGTTCTGCATGAAGGGGACGGCCGTGTAGTGCGTACCGACGAAGCCCGCCCAGGTCGGCATGCTCTCGCCTACCGGCGGGAGCTGGTTCAGTTTTGGCAGCACCTCGGTCATCGGCTGGGCCTTTAGCTCACCCATCGCCACGGAGGCGCGCTCGGCGAAGTACTCGACCCGCGTGAAGGAGAAAAACTCTCCCGGTGCCATGCCCTGTATGCAGTACATTCCCTGATCGTAGAAATCGAGGTAAAGCTGGGCCGCGTCGAAATCGACCAGCAGGCGGGCCTGGTAAGTGCTCTTGAACGTTTTCCCGAGGATCAGGCGCACGCTGTTCTGGGAGGAGGTCAGCGTGTCCTGCGGCTCGCCGTTGACAATGCGGCGCAGAGCGATCTGGGTCGACTTGACCCGGCAAAGGACTTCCAGCCCGTTGCCCTCGTCGTCGAGCAGGCGCACACCGTACTGCGTCGCCCAGGTCACATCCATATCCTTTTGCTGGAAGGAAAAATCGATCTGTACCGGCGCATCGATCTCGACCGGCACGCTGCACACGGTCTCCTGCATCTCCAGCGGACTGGTATAAACGCCATCGGCGTAGGTCCAGCCCTCCGGCAGGGATTCCGCCCGCAACGGCGCAGCCACCACGGCCAGCGTCAAGCCGAGGGCAAGAGCCTGGCAGCCGAGGGAGAAACGTTTATGCGAAAAGAAGGTCATGGATCGTAAAATCGGTCTCGTAAAAATAAACATGCTCAGGATGCGTCACCCTTTTTCTGCAGAAGCCGGAACTCCAGGGATTTGAGCGGGAACTCCGACGACACGGGCTGACCGGTCACCTGGTCGATTGACTGGTCCCAATCCGCGGGCAGCGTGACGGTGGCCGGGCCGTGCCCCATGTTCAGAACAAAGATCAGCTCCGAGCCGTCGGGAGCGATCGTCTGCCGCCACTCCACCGTCGGGAAGTTCAGGTCGTTTTCGATCCGGATATCCAGAGAAGGCAGCACCTTCTCCTCGCGCAGGATCGGCATCAATGCTTCGTGGGCCTGCTCGGGTCCTGTAAAACCGCCCGGCCAGGCGGTCACGCTGGGTAGCTCGGGCAGCGGTGTCAACGGCACGCCCTGCGGGTTCGTCTTCAGACAGTCACCGACGAGCAGCACACGCCCACCCTTGCGGGCATAGGCTTCGATAGCATCACGCGTGGCTGGCTCGACATGGGAGGCGTTCGGCACGATGATCACCTCGTAGCGGTCGAGGTAGCCCTCCTGGATTTTCAGTTCGGTCACGTAAGCGACCGGCAACCCTTCGAAGAAAATCCCCTCGTACACCGCGTCGGTCTGCACCATCTGCGAAAGCGTGACGCCCTCCTCCGTCCGGCGTGTGTGCGGAGAGCTGGCGTTGGAGTACACCAGGGCGACCTTTCGCGGTGCATGGTGAAAGGCCGTGATCGCGGGAGCCAGGCGCTGCAGATCGAGCGACGCCTGGCCGCTGCCGAGCAGGATGTTGGCATCGTAGAGCAGCGCTGCGTCGATGTTGGCGGTTCGTGCCCAGACCCACGAATGGCTGCCATCGAGCCCGTGCATGTAGGAGTGGACGTAAATGGCACGGGCCCAGTTGTCCGGGTAGGTGCGGCGCTGGTTCGCGAAATGGTACTCACCCTCGAACAGCGGCCGGTCGTCGGCGATGCTCTTCATCAGGTCATAGTAGGAAGCGATCCAGTTGATTGTGGGCAGGGCGTACTTGTCCGACTCGTAGGAGCCCGAGGTGTCGCAGCCGACCATGTCGTAGTTGGCCGTGTCCAGTTCCGGGTCGAGTGCGTGCTCGTAGTACGCCGCTGCGTCGCGGAAGGTCCATACGTACGGGTAGCCCTGCACGAGCGCACCCGGGTCTTCACGCCGGATCACATCCGCCGCCCGCGAAAGCTCGTTGCCGATGATGATCTGGCGGAAGCGCACGTTGTCGTATTTTTTCGCCGGGGTATTGAGGTCACGCTGAGGGAACGGCACGTCGGCGTAGCTTTTGTAGTCAGTCCCGTAAAGCTCGTTCAACTGGACGATGCCGGTGTAGCTGTCCGCCAGATATTTTTCCCAGAGCTTCTGGTGGTTCTCCGCGTCGAACTTACCCGGGGCGCGCTGGCCCTCGATGGAAATAACGTAGTCAAACACCCGGCCCTTCGAGAGCATGGGGATTTCGCGTTGGGCGAAGGCGTCGTAGATCTCGTGAAACTCCGTCAGGCTGATCTCGCCACGCGGGGCCAGCCCGCGCCAGACCTGCGCAGGCGTGAGCACGGAAATGCCCGCCGCCATCTTGTTTTTTTCCGCTGTGTCGAGGATGTCCTCCATCGTCCACAGCGCCATGTCCTCGGGAGCTTTCAGTTGGCCGTTTTTGTCGAAATGATGCTGAGCGGCCCAGCCGAAGCGGAATGCATTGAAACCGACATCGTGAATCTCCTGCAAGTCCTCGCGCAGTTGCCAGACCCAGCCGCCGGGCCCGATCAGCAACACCGGTTGACCGTCCACCACGAGGTCCTCGCCCCGCTTGGCCGTCTGCGTGTAGTCGAGATCGGGCACGCGCATGACCGCGGGAAGACTCTCCGGATCGTCCATCCACCCCTGCAACTGTGCGGTGGCCCGATCCAGAGCCGTGAGGATCGCGTCCACGTTATGCCGGGCGATCTCGTAGTGTTTCTCGTCAAGGTCCCACTCCGTGTAGCGCTTGAAAAGCCTGGCTGCCGCCACGGCATTCAACGCGTAGCGGGTCTCGATATCCTGAGCCTCGGCGGTTTCCATCAGCGCCTCCAAGGCGGCCCTGCGCTGCTGCACCAGCTCCGCCTGTTCGCGGATATGCTCGATGTCCACGCGGGTGAAAACGTGCTGCCCGAGCGTACGGCCTGTCGCGTCAACAAAATCGATCCGGTACTCGCCGGGCTTGAGTGGGGCGCACGGGACCTGCGCGGTCCAGGCATCGCCGACGGCGGCCATCTTGCCCTGATCCTGCACCTTGCCCGAGGCGTCGATGACACGATAGCTCAACGGCGGCTTGAGCCCGGATGGGTTGACGGGGATCGCCCGCACATCCAGCGGGTCGAGGCCGGTGAGCGGCGGCGCGCTGACCATGACCCCGTTGCTGTCCGCGCTCGGGGCGGCTCGCGAGAAGATGAGTTTTCCGAAGAGCGAAGGAGTCTTACCCGTGACCACGCCGGGGGTCCACTGGAGCGCCTTGCTCCCGTGCCCGTCCATGTCCTGAAGGACGATGGTAAAGCCGATCTGGCGCCCATCCTCGGGATTGCGCAACGGCGCGAGCATGGAGTAGTCGATCGCCGCTTCGTAAACCAGTCCGCCCTGTGGTGCCGGGACCACCGCCAAATCGATATGCTCAGCCAGTCCAACCGGCCAGCCCGAGGAGGAATACCAGCGGTAAGCCACCGGCTCGCCGTCCACCACCCCAAGCCCGTACTCGTAATTATCGTCCCCGTAGCCGATACCGCCACCGTCGTCATTGAGATCGACCGCGAACTGGATGCAGTCCTCGCGGTGCATCTTCTCCGCCTCACTGCGGCCAAGGGTTTGGACCACATCGTCGTCGGTCACTTCGATAGCCATATAGAGCATACGGTCATCCCAGGTGATCCGCACCTTGGCCAGCGAGTCACCCGGCCCGTTCCACTTGCCCGAGCTGACCTGATCCTGATTTCCCAGCAGCAGGACCGGCAGCTGCGGCCACTCCGACAGGTCTCCGTCGATCTCGATCTGCGTCTGCGCGGGCAGGCGATAGGCCGTGTAGCTGGGTTTGTCGGCATGGGCCAAACCCGCCGCCAGGAACAGGCACGAGAAAGAGAGTATTGAACGCTTGGACATGTTTTTATAAGGTTTGCAAAATATCCCGGTCAATCGCCTGGGGCGGGACATTATCCATGCACACACTGGCGGCACGCACCGTCAGGAAGGGGACTCAGGTGGGGGGACGTCTGGCAACAAAGGGTATACATGAATGACCGGGATCGGAGGGTCAAAAAGGGATGAAAACCGCTCCAATCTGTAAACGTTATAAAAATGAAGCTTGCAGTTCTGTCAATTGGATTCTAGCGATTTTTACCTCCAAACGACCCTAGTTTTCATGAATATTCTGCTGATAACCGACGACCAGCACCGTTACGATTTTTTCGGTTTTTACGGACGCTTTCCCATTCAAACTCCGGCCTTTGACCGGCTCCGCCGTGAGGGCGTGTACCTGCCCAATAATTTTTCCAACTGCCCGGTGTGCATGCCCACGCGCTTCACCTGGCAGTACGGGCTCTACGCCGAGCAGGCCGGTGGCCGGTTACTCGACAACCACCTCAACTGGCCCACTCACCTGCCCTCGCTGCCGCAGCGCCTCAAGCAGGCCGGATACCGCACCGCGCTCATGGGCAAGCTCCACTCCCACGCCGGGCTCATCTACCGCAACCTGCGCCAGGCCCGCCAGAACACGCTCGACCGCGGCTATGACGAGCTGGTCGAAACCTCGGGCCGCTCGCTCAGCCACTGGTACGACTGCGACTGGACCTACTATCTTCAGGAGAAGGGACTGCTGGAGGACTACCGAACCGAGCTCGACGGCTGGCACGACGCCTCCCAATACGGCACCTCCTGCCTGAGTCAGGACGACACGGTGGACGCCTTCACCTTCCGGGCCGCACACGATTATCTTTCGAACTACGATCATCCCGAGCCCTTCTTCCTGCACCTGTCCTTTTGCAGTCCGCACGTGCCGATCTATACGTCCCCCGACACACGCCACCCCTACGACCCGGCCACCATGCCCGAGGATTTTCCGGCGGGTGATTTTTCGGAAGAGCAGACCCGGCAGCATCAGGAGTGCACCGCCGCCTACGCCAGCCTCGTCTCCGAGCTCGACGAGTACATGGGCAAAATTTTCGATCTGCTGGAAGAAAAGGGCATTCTCGACGACACGCTGATCGTCTTCGGTACCGACCACGGCGACATGCTTGGCGAGCACGGCCTCTACGGCAAGCAGACCTGGTACGACGGCTCGACGCGCACCCCGGTGCTCATGCGCCTGCCCGGCAAGCTGCCCGCCGGTCTCACCCTCGAAGGCATGACCGAGGCCGTGGACCTGCCCCTCACGCTGATCGAGGCCGCCTGTGGCGAGCAAGACCCGCAGCAGGTTTTCCCCGGGACCCCCGGCCACTCTTTCTGGCAGGCTGCCTGCGGCGCGGACGACCCGCTACGCGACTGCGTGTACAGCGCGTGCTTTACCGGTGAAAACGCCTGGCGCATGCTCCGCACACCCGAGTGGAAATACGTCTACGCGCCCGCCACCGGTGAGACGCTGATCGACCTGCGCGCCGACCCCGGCGAGAACCACAACCTCGCCGCCGATCCCGCGCACGCGGCCACGCTCTTTGCCTTTCGCCTGAAAATGCTGGACCACCTGGCCGGGACACACGCGCCCGAAACCGACGGCGGCCCCTTCCCGGTGGACCGCTGGTTCGACCACGGGCACATCCACCCGGATATGGCGAAATTCGCCTGAGCCGACGGTCAGCCTTTCCCCTTGGCCTCGGGCCCGTGTTCGCGCATCCTGTTTCCGCCTGAATGCGCCGCACACCGATTGCCTAATCCCTCCCCTCCTTCTCAACCAACACTTTTTTATATTATATGCAGCAGACTCACGACCGTTTCCGACTCGGCGTCAACTACTGGCCCCAAAGCTCCGCCATCAACATGTGGAAGGCATTCTCGCCCGAAGAGATCGAGAGCGACTTCCAGGCGATGAAAGCCTCCGGCCTGGACACGGTTCGCATTTTCCCGACCTGGGACGACTTCCAGCCCATGCGCGTGTACCGCGGGCACCGCAAGGAATTCAAGTACGTCGGCATGAAGGCCGACTGCACCATCCGCGAGCACCACAACCCGAGCATGGTGGACCCCGAGATGATCCGGCGGCTCGACACCGTGGTTGACATCGCCCGCCGCCATGAACTCGACCTCATGATCGCGCTCATCACCGGCTGGATGAGCGGCGGCATGATGCTGCCGACCTACTACGAGGGGCAGAACCTGTACACCGACCCCTTCATGCTCAAGTGGCAACACCGGCTCGTAAGCTACTTCGCCGAACGCTACAAGGACGAGCCCCGCGTCGTCGCCTGGGGCCTGGGCAACGAGTGCAACTGCCTCGACGAAACCCCCTCCGCCGAAGCCGCCTGGCTGTGGACGTCCACCATCTGTGACGCCGTCCGCACACGCGACGCTTCCCGCCCGATTGTCAGCGGTATGCATTCCATCGGCCCGTTGGCTGGCAAAAATCGCTGGCGCCTGCAGGACCAGGCGGAGCTGTGCGACGTGCTCACCACGCACCCCTACCCGCTTTTCACCCCCGGGTGCAACATCGACGGCCCCTCCGACATGCGCCCCATCATGCACGCCGCCGCCGAGTCGGCGCTCTACCGCGGCCTGGGCAAGCGTCCCGTCCTGTGCGAGGAGACCGGCACCCTCGGGGCGTCCATCTTCTCCGACGAGTTGAGCGGCATATTCCTGCGCCAGCGCCTGCATTCACTCTTGCAGGAAGACGTCACCGGCTGCCTGTGGTGGTGCTTTACCGACTTCGACCAGCCCGGCCACTGGCCCTACAACTACGCGCTCAAGGAAAGCTCGCTCGGTATCTTTGACCGGCAGGGCCGCCCCAAGCCGCCCGCCGACGAGTACAAGCGCTTTTCCCAGGTCCTGAAGGCCATCGGCGGCAAACTCCCGCCGAAGACCGCCCAGGCGGCCATTCTCGTCCCCGCCGAGGCCGGAGACTGGCGCCCCTACTTCAACGCCTATCTGCTGTGCCGTCAGGCCGGGATTCATGCCGACTTTGTCTGGGAATACGACGATCTCAGTGCCTACCGGCTCGTCATCGCCCCCGCTCTGGCCGAAAACACCATTTACCACGAGGGCTGGCAGAACCTGCAGGACTACGCCGCCGGGGGCGGCTGTGTGTACTTCTCCTACGACGGCCTCGACGCCGGGGATATCAACGCCTTTGCGGGCATCCGGGTGCAGCACCGCAAGAGCCGCCAGCCCAAGGGCCCGATCGTGACCCCGGCGGGCGAACTCACCTACGCCGAGGAGCACGCCCCGCTCGATCTGGACTTCACCCTCGACACGGCCAAGGTCTGCTTCTCCTACGCCGACGGCAAACCCGCTCTCGTGCGCAACACCTTCGGGCAGGGGCAAGTGTTTTTCATGGCCGACCCGATTGAGAAAATGCTCGGCATGATGCCCCGCGCCTACGCGACGGACGCCTCGTACCAGCTCTACGCCCACCTCGGCACCGCCGCCGGCATCCAGCCGCCGTGCCGCAACGCCACCCCCGGCGTACTCACTTCGTACCATCAGGCTCCATCCTCCAGCGAAGCCTTTGTCACAGCGATCAACTTCACCGGTGCAGCCATCCAGGAGCGCCTCGTGCTTACGAATAGGGCCGCCCGCGTCACCTCGCTGAATGATCAGGTCCAGGCCCGGCTAGACGCCGACGGCAGCCTCCTGCTCGACCTGCCCGCCAACGAATCCGTCGTCTGCCGCCTGGAACGCTGACACTCTTCCCGCGACTTAGCCCTAACGCCCCGGCAGTGATTCATGACACAAGCGTGCCCGTCGCATAATTTAATAAGCATTTCATTTTAAAAACGTTGACAGAAAAATCAACCATGTTACTTTGAAGGGGTATTTTACCATCCCCCCAAACCCAACACCTAGCACTTATGACCCGTACACTCCTCGCTTCCACCGCACTCATGCTCGGCTTGGCGACCGCCGCCCAGGCCGTGGATATCAGCTTCCAAAACGGCATCTATCCGGATGTCAGTTATGCTGGCGTTCAGTCCACATTTGTGCGCGCAGACAATGCCAACTCCAACTACAACAACTACGACAGTGGCAACAGGTTCATCACCGGTACGACCGGCAACGCAACAAACCCGCAGATTCGCAGCCTTCTCAGCTTTGACCTTTCTACCCTGCCCGACGCAGCGGTGATCGAATCAGTCACACTGACCCTGCGCTCCTATGGTGCAGACGGCACCAGTCAGAACCAATCGATCCAGATAGACCTGATGGCGATGACCGAGAGCTTTGACCAGACCACGGCGACCTGGAATACCTCTGGCACGGACTACGCATCCACTGTCCTGTCCTCTCATTCCATCAACCCGACCATAGCCAGCGGCTTTCAGACGTGGGGTTCGACCACCGACTTTGTCGCGGCCGTCCAGAGCGCCGTGGACGGCTCTGGCATACTCAACCTCATGCTAAAACTGCCCGATGGCGTTGAAACTGCCGGCAACCGTGATATCTTCTTTTTCTACTCGGACAGTTATAGCACCAACCAAAGCTACACGCCCGAGCTGAGTATCACCTACACAATTCCGGAACCGGCCACGCTGTCGCTGGGCTTCGGACTGGGCGTTGGGCTGCTGATTCTGCTCCGCCGCCGCGCGCGCCGCTAGTCAACGGCTCCGTCCCCTCTGAGTTCCCAGACTGGAAGTCATTTTCACTCGAACAGGAGTCCCGGGCTTGGGGCTCCTGTTTTGTTAAACACACGCGTATTTTCCCATGGCCACCCTTGATTTCAAAACGTCCATCCCCCTGAACACCGATTACGAGGTCATCGTCATCGGCGGAGGTCCCGCTGGCTGCACGGCGGCCATTGCCGCCGCCCGCGAAGGCCGTCGCACCCTGCTGATCGAGAGTACCGGCGCGCTCGGTGGCGCGGGCACGACCGCGCTCGTCCCGGCCTGGTGCCCGTTTTCCGACCAAGAGAAGATTATCTATCGCGGCCTGGCGGAGAAGATTTTCCGCGAAGCCAAGAAGGGCGTGCCGCATGTCGGCGAGCACGAGACCCACTGGGTCGCGATTAATGCCGAGCAGTTGAAGGGCGTGTACGACCGTTTTGTGACCGAAGCCGGAGCCGATGTGCTTTTCCTCAGCACGCTGTGCTCGGTCCAGAAGAGCGACGACCAGACCATCTCCAGCGTCCTCGTGGCGAACAAGGCCGGGTTGACCGCCTACCAGGCCAAGGTCTTCATCGACTGCACCGGCGACGCCGACTTGGCCGCCTGGGCCGGGGCGCAGATCCTCCAGGGCGACGACGAGGGCAAGGTTCAGCCCTCGACCCACTGCTTCACCCTCGGGAACGTCGATGAGTACGCCTTCAAGTACAAGTTCAAGATCCACGGCAAGCAGAAGGACAGCCCGATCCACATGATCCTCGCCTCGGGCCGCTATCCGCTCATTCCAGATACGCACCTGTGCAGCTCGCTGAGCGCACCGCGCACCGTCACCTTCAACGCCGGGCACATCTTCAACCTCGACAGCACGGACCCGCACGCGGTGTCGCGTGCCCTCATTCTCGGTCGCCAGATGGCCCAGCAGTACCGCGACGGCCTGGCCGAGTTCGCCCCCGACGCCTTCGCCTCCAGCTTCCTGGCCAACACCGGGTCGGTCATCGGCGTGCGCGAAAGCCGCCGCGTGGTCGGCGATTACGTCCTCTCGCTTGAGGACTACCTGGACCGCCGCAGCTTCGAAGACGAAATCTGCCGCAACTGCTATTTCATCGACCTGCATGTGACCAAGGAAGAAGCCGAGGCCAAGCTCAACATCGACGTCACCCGGCGCTTCAAGCAGTACGATCCCGGCGAGAGCCATGGCATTCCCTACCGCTGCCTGACCCCCGTCGGCCTGACCAACCTGCTCGTGGCCGGGCGAAACATCTCCTGCGACCGCACCGTCCACGGCAGCATCCGCGTCATGCCGGTATGTCTGGCCATGGGTGAAGCCGCCGGCATGGCTGCCGGTATAGCCGCAACAGCGGACAGCCCGGACGTCCACACCCTGCCTGTCGCCGAGCTGCGCACTCGTCTCAAGGAGCACGGCGTGTATCTGCCCTGAGGCGGCCAGCCGGACAGGTTTCCGTCTTCACAGTTTTTAAAAAATGCAAAGGTTATTAGCTTGCCCTTTGGGGAAGACTGATATTCCATTTTAAAAACGTTTGAAGAACGGAGCTGATAATCAGCAAACGCAGAGCAAGCCGGTCCACCCCCCAAAACGATTTACCCGAATGAAAACAGTCGAAACCGAAGCAATTTTGGAACAGGAAAACGTCGACGTCGGCGCAGCCGCGCATACCCAGAGCGCGCAACACCGCGGCCTCGACGGCAAGCTTTCACGGCCCATCAAGGTCACCATGCTCGGCGCGGGCAGCTTTTTCACCTCGCGCCTGATCAACGACGTCCTCCAGATCCCCGGTATCCAGGGTGGCGAAATCGCCCTCGTGGACATCGAACCGGCCCGCCTGAGCCCCGTTAAGACGATCGTCGAAAAGGTTCTCGCTGAGCTGAAGATCGACAACTGGAAAGTCACCGCCTCCACCGACCGACTCGAAGTCCTGCCCGGCACGGACTACATCGTGAGCTGCATCGAGGTTGCCGGTCTCGCCTGTGTGCGCCCGGACAACGACATCCCGCTCAAGTACGGGATCGACCAGTGCATCGGGGACACGATTGGACCCGGCGGCCTCTTCAAGGGCCTGCGCACCATCCCGGCCTGGCTGGAAGTCCTTCGCGACGCCGAACGCCTCTGCCCGCAGGCGATCGTGCTCAACTACACCAACCCGATGAGCATGATGTGCCTGGCCAGCGGCCGTTCCTCCGTCATGCCGGTGGTTGGCCTTTGCCACTCGGTGCAGGGCACGAGCAACCTTTTGGCCAAGCGCGCTGGCGTCCCCTACGAGGAGATGCGCTGGGCCTGCGCCGGGATCAACCACCTCGCGTGGTTCGTCCGCCTCGAACACAACGGCAAGAACCTCTACCCGCTGCTCATGCAGAAGGCCCGCGAGGACCTCGCCGGAAACCCATCCGACCCCGAAGACGCCGCCGACCTCATCCGCAAGGATATGATGCTCAACTTCGGCGCTTTTATTACCGAATCCAGCGGCCACCTTTCCGAGTACCTGCCCTACTACCGCAAGCGTTCCGAACTGATCGAGAAGTACTGCGGTGAAGCCTATCACGGCGAAGGCAGCTACTACGCCAACAACTGGCCGGACTGGCGCAAGCGCGTGGACCGCGAACACGATGAGATGATCCGCGGCGAGCGCGACGTCATCCAGGAGCGCAGTTGGGAGTACGCCAGCTGGATCATTGAGGCCCGCGAAAAGAATGTCCCCTTCCGCATTCATGGCAACGTCATGAACCGCAAGGACTCGGATGGCGGCAAACTCATTACCAATCTTCCTGCTGACGGCTGCGTCGAGGTCGCCTGCATGGTGGACGCCAACGGCGTGCAGCCGGTCCGCTTCGGCGCCCTGCCCAAGCAGATGGCCGCCCTGTGCGACTCGAACATGCGCATGTTCGACCTGGCCGCGACTGCCGCGATCGAGAAGAGCAAAGAGGCCGCAATCCACGCCCTCATGCTCGACCCGCTCTGCTCCGCGGTATGCAGCCCCTCGCAGATCCGGGACATGGCCCTGGAGATGTTCGAGGCGGAAAAGGACTACCTGCCCGGTTACAAGTAAGCCGGTCAGGTATTCGAATTAAAGACGCTGTTGGAGAGAGACTTACAACAGGCCGAGGCGTCTGTTCAACTATATGAACAATTTATGCGGCTTGCGAATGCTGTCCACGCTTGCTGACCAGTGGTGAAGCTTTATCATTCAGGTTTTCCCATGAAGACCCTGACCGTATTGCTTACCTCCCTCGCAACCTTCGCCGCACTGCCGTTCGCCCATGCTGACGGCCCGTTGACCATTTCCGGTGTCGATTACCTCGGCCCGGACCGAGCGGAGAAGATGGACATCTACCTGCCCTCGGACGACTACGAGACCCCTGCCCCCGCGGTGTTGCTCATCCATGGCGGCGGCTGGCGTATCGGCGACAAGGCCTCCAACCGTGAGCGCTCGATTTCCAACGACCTGCGCGAGAACGGGTATGCGGTTTTCTCCATCAACTACGAACTCAACGTCGGCGAAAGAGACCCGCAGACCAAGAAACTCACCCTTTCGCACCTCGCCTGGCCGCAAAACCTCTACGACTGCAAATCCGCCCTGCGCTACATCCGCGCCAACGCGGAGCGCCTCGGCATCGACCCCGAGCGCATCGCGGTCATGGGCGGCTCGGCAGGCGGACACCTCTCCATGATGGTAGGCGCGACCGCCAACGACGACGAGATCAACCAGCACGGCCTCTACCTGGACCAGTCCAACGCTGTCTCCTGCATCCTCAATTTTTACGGCATCTACGATGTGCGTAATTTTAAGATAACTCCCTTCGTCGGGGCACCCCGAGAGGTCTACGAAGCCAATAAGGACGCGGCCTCACCGGTCGTGTACTTCGACGACGAACTGCCGCCCATGTTCATCGCGCACGGCTCCGGGGACACCACCGTGCCCGTCCAGCTCTCCCGCGACCTTGTGCAGAACCTTCAGCAGCTTGGCACACCCTACTGCTACGTGGAGATCCAGGGCGCGCCGCACAGCTTCGACCTCCACCCCGAGCAGTTCGACCTGAAGCCCACGGTTATCTCCTTCCTGCACCAGTACCTGGGCGTCCCGCAGAAGATGCAGTGACGCCACGGGCGACTCCCGTTCTGGTCCAAACACGTTTGCCAGCGTCGCCACCTCAGAAGCCCAAACGTCTTCGCGACGCTCATGGCTTGACGCCGACCGGGCCTTCGGTTCAAACATTAGAAATGGCGGGCAATATAACCATCAAGGACATTGCCCAAAAGGCGGGTGTCCACTTCTCGACGGTTTCGCTCGCCCTGCGCGACGACCCCCGGCTCTCACAGAAAACCCGCGAGCGCATTCAGCAGATCGCCCACCAGATGGGCTACGTGCCCAACGCGGCCATGAAGGCCCTCTGTGCCTACCGCGAGGCCAACCGCCCCCACCCGATCCGCAGCGGCCTGGCCTACCTCTCGGATAACGACGGCACCACGGCCTTCCACCAAGCGGTTTTTCACGAGGCGCGCGAGCAAGCGGCCCGGCTGGGTTACAACCTCCAGCACTTCAACCTCCGCGAGCCGGGTGTCACGCTCGAGCGCCTACGCTCGATCTGGTGGAACAGCGGACTCAAGGGCGTCCTCATCGGCGCCTTTACCGAGGCCGGTACGACGCTGGATCATTTATGGGATCCGTGGATCGTGGTGGCCTACGGCTATTCGGTGGAGAAGCCCGACTTCAACCGCGCCATTCAGGACCATTTCACGAATATGCTTCAGCACCTGGCCATTCTGCGCCAGCGCGGATACCGCCGGATCGGGCTGCACCTCTCCAGGGGTACCAATTTGCGCACCCACGGCCTGCTCCAGGGGGCCTACCTGCTCGACCAGAGCCAGAACCACGCCCCACGCATCCCGCTGATGAGCGACGACCTCGACACGCCGGAAAAGATGCTCGCCTGGATTCGGGACAAACGGCTGGACCTCGTCATCGCCGGGGGCGACGAGTACTACGTCCTGCAAAAGACCGGCCTTCGCATTCCCGAGGACATCGGTTTTTCTCTGCTCTCGTGGAAGAGCTACGAGCCGGACAACCCCGACCACTGCGCCGGGTTCGACATGAAGGCCGAAGTCCTGGCCTCCAGCGCGGTCTCCTTTCTGGTCTCCCAGATCCATGAGAACGCCTACGGGCTGGCCCGCGTGCCCAAGTCCCTCATGGTCACCGGCGAATTCCACGATGGCGTGACCATCCGCCCCGGGAACTGACCCGACAGGCCACCCGCTCCCCATGCCGTGTCGTGCGGCCACTCACGGGGTTTCAAATGTTTGAACCACGCTCGCCTTGTCGGCTATCCACACTTGGGGCTATATATACGTTCGAACCCTTCCCCAAATCCCAACCCACCTACCATTATGATGAAGACATCCTCATACCTCCTCATGGGCAGCCTGGCCGCTGGCTTCACCCTGACCGCTCAGGCGGCTGTGCTGGTTAGCTACGAGACTGGTAACGCCTACGTCAGCGCCGACACGACCTTCAACACCACGGCCACCCAGACTGGCAGCTCCCCCTATACCTACGTGAACGCCTTCAGCGACACGACGCAGCTCAGCCCCGCCACCGATTACACCGGGCCTACCTTTTACGGTGGCTACGAATTCTCCAGCTCGACCGTGGCCCGGGGCATCACTCGCCAGCAGATTCGCAATTATGCGGAGGGCGACCAAATCTACATGCAGTCCTTTAACAGCGGCGGCTGGCTCAACAGCGTCCTGAGCCTGCACGGCATCTATGTGTTCCTCCAGCAGGACTTCAACAGCGGCTACAACACCGGTAGCATCTCCCTCGAAGGCGTCTCCATGATCTGGGATGGTTACGGCAACACGGCCGGTAGCGAGTCTTTCGACTTCGAAGGACGGCTGGCCATCCAGATTAACGGAACCTATTACCTGTCCGACCTGGTCATCGACCTGTCCCAGTACAATGGCAATGTTGACATTTCCGGCACCACGCTGACCAACGCCAAGTGGGCGGCCTATACCCCGAGCGCGGACCTCGACTTCGACGCGGGTTCGGCCAGCTTCATCGACCTTGAGCTGACCTCTATCACCGCCGTGGGTATCTACTTCGAGGAAGACGGCTGGAACGGCACCGATGCCGCCAACGCCGCCTATGGTTTCGGGATCGAGAGCTTCACCGCCACCGGCAGCGTCATCCCCGAGCCTTCCCAGATGGGTGCCCTCCTCGGTGCGGTCTGCCTGCTGAGCGTCCTGGTGGCCCGCCGCCGCACCAAGAGCTGACTTGCGCGGCTCCTTTCTGCCGCTACCTTGATATCATCCCCCCACACCACCCCGTCTTCTTATGACCCATACGATTCTTTCCAGGTCTACCTGGAAACCCGGCCAGTTGCGGCTGCGTCCGGCCACGGTTCCGTTCACACATCTTGCTGGCATCTGCGCCCTGGTATTCGCCTTGGGGACG
>JAUTCS010000113.1 GCA_030673825.1 Verrucomicrobiota bacterium JB024
CACCTTCGCGGCCGAGGGACAATCCGACTCGGAGAGTGAAGGAAAAATTGCCCCTGAAAGGGAGGAGAAATATGTCCTCGGCAAGGGCGACTACATGGCGTTTGGCATTCTTGCAGATTACGAAGGGACGGATCCAGACACCTCGACGATGCCCACCCCGGCGTAGAGCCGCGCCCGCGCCCCCTCGACCAGTGCCGAGCGGATGGCCACGACGAAGTCGCCCTCGCCGCGGGCGTCGATCCACCCGAGCGTCCCCGCGTACAGGCCGCGGGAAAAATTCTCGATCCGCCCGATGTGCGGCACGGCGGCTTCGCGTGGCACCCCGCCCACGGCAGGCGTGGGGTGGAGCGACCCGGCGGCATCGAGCAGCGTGACCCCTTCGGGCAGCGCGGTCTCGATCGGCGTGAGCAGGTGCTGGACGTTGGGCAGCTTAAACAAACGCGGCTGCACGGCGGCGGCCGGCTCCAGCCCGAGGGCGCGCAGGCGACGCTCGATGGACTCGACCACGTGGCGGTGTTCGCGCAGGTCTTTGTCGCTGGCCAGAAGTCCGGCCCCCAGGGCGGCGTCGTCTCCGGCACGGGCCCCGCGCGGGGCGGACCCGGCGAGCGCGGCGGTCACGAGCCGCCCGCCCACAGCCTGAGCCAGCCGCTCGGGCGTGGCCCCGATGAAGCTGCGCGCCCCACCATCGGAAAAGGAAAAGGCGAAACAGGACGGGTAGGCCTCGCGCAGGGCGTTGAGCGTCTCCAGCGGGCTAAAGTCGCTCCCGGCCTCCAGATCGACGGCGCGGGCGAGGACGATCTTGCGGTACGCCCCGGCACGAATGCCCGCCAGCGCCTGCTCCACCGCTGCGGTGAACCAGCCTTCGCCGCCGACGTCATGCTTTTTGAATACAGCGGGGGCCGGAGCCTCGCCGCCGGTGAGCCCGGCATAGTCGAAGACGGAAAACTTCGCGTGCGCGGCAAGCACCTTTTGCGCGAGAAACTCGATAGGCGCATCGGCGGAGACGGGGACGTTGGCCACAGCGGTGGAGACGCCCTGTCGCCGCGCCACCTGCCAGCGCGGAATGAAGACCGTGCCCGGCGCAAAAGCGCGGGCCTCGTCCGGCTCCGCGTCTTCACCGAACGTAAACGCCGCAAAGGCCCGCGGCCCGCTGGCGGGGCGGTCGAGGTCGCCGATGGCGATAGTGTTGTCCCAGATGTCACGGACCCAGTCCCGCGCTTGGGCGAAACGCTCCGCCCCGGCGAAGGTTTGTTGGAAAATCGCCTCAGCCGCCGCCACCGCCTCGTCGGCCTGCGGTTGCTCCAGATACAGGTGCAACTCGCCCGGCTCGTAGATGGACTCCAGCACGGCGAGCGGATCGATGTGCTTGACCGCGAGCGAAATACTCGCCAGTTGCGGGCGGCCCTTCCGCGCCGCCACCCCGCGCACATACTCCAGAAACGCCAGCAGGCCGTGCAGGTCGCGGTTCGGAAAACGCTCTGGGGGTACGATCTCCATGCGGGTTGCTTATATTACGGGGGCTATGCGCCCCCATACCCCGCGGCAGACGCAGTCTGCACTTTCGATGCTGCGCATCGCGTCAGCGTTTGTTGAAAACAGCAGAGCTGTTTTCAACAAACGCTGAGAGACAAGCATCAAAACTGGAGCACCCATGATAAATACGACAGGCCCGTGCAACCCGCCGCCTATTCTGTCGGCTGCGGGCGGGGGAAGAGGATGGTCTTTTCGCCGAGGGTGCAGCCGGTGAGGCGGGTGCCCCACTCCAGATTGCCCGCGTAGGCGTTGACGGCTTCGGTGCCGAGCAGGCCGAGTGTTTTTTCCGCCACACCGGGCATGACCGGGGTGAGCAGCACGCAGGCCAGGCGCAGGCCCTCGGCCATGGTGGCGAGCGAGGTGGCGAGCTTGGCCTGGTCGGCGGGGTCGTCGGACTTGGCCAGCTTCCAGGGGGCGCGGATCTCCGCGTAGCGGTTGATGGCGCGGATAAAGGCGAAGGTCTTGTCCAGCCCGTTGTGGAACTGGAACTGCTCGAAACGCTCCTGCACCTCGGGGCAAATCTCGGTCCAGAGTTTGCGCAGCTCCTGCTCGGGCTCCTCATCCACGGTGGCGGCGGGGAGCGTCCCGCCCTCGCAGTAGCGACCACCCATGTTGAGCAGGCGCGAGAGGAGGTTGCCCAGGTCGTTGCCGAGGTCGTCGGTGTAGCGGGTGAGGAACTGCTCGATCGTGAAGTCGCTGTCCTGCCCGACCGTCATCTCGCGGATAAAGAAGTACCGCAGCGAGTCGGGGCCGAACTTTTCCGCCAGCTCGAAGGGGTTGACGATGTTGCCCGCGCTCTTGGACATTTTCTGGCCGGAGAGATTCCACCAGCCGTGCACGAGCAGGTGGCGCGGCAGCTCGACGCCGGTCGCCTGGAGCATGATCGGCCAGTAAACCGCGTGCGGGGGCACCAGGATATCCTTGCCGATGACGTGGAAGTCCGCCGGCCAGCGTGTCTCAAATTCGTCCGTGCCGTAGCCGGGGGCGCTGATGTAGTTCGTGAGCGCGTCGAACCACACGTAGGTCACGTAGTCCTCGTCGAAGGGCAGCGGGATGCCCCACTCCAGGCGCTCCTTCGGGCGGGAGATGCACAGGTCGTTGAGCGGTTCCTTGAGGAATTCCAGCACCTGCTTCTGGCGGAAGCGTGGGAAGATGAAGTCCTCCTGCGTCTTGAGAAAATCGATCAGCCAGTCCTGATACGCGCTGAGCTTGAAAAAGTAGTTCTTCTCGGTGATCTCGACGACCTCGCCGAAAATCTCCGGCCACTGGCCGTCCACCTTGTCCTTTTCCTGCAAAAACTGCTCCTGACGCGGGCTGTAGTAGCCGCTGTACTCGGCCTGGTAGATTTCGCCCTTGTCGTAGAGCTTTTGCAGGACGGCGCGGACCACGTCCTTGTGGCGCGGCTCGGTCGTGCGGATAAAGTCGTCGTTGGAGATGAGCATGACCGCGCACAGCCGCTGGAACTCCTCCGCCACCTTGTCACAGAACGCCTGAGGCTCGACCCCCTGCTTGCGCGCGCTCTGCTGGACCTTTTGACCGTGCTCGTCCAGGCCGGTCAGGAAGTACACCGCGTCTCCTTGCAGGCGGCGGTGGCGGCAGATCACGTCCGAGAGCACTTTCTCGTAAGCGTGGCCGATGTGCGGCGAGCCGTTGGCGTAGTCGATCGCGGTGGTGAGCGTAAAAGTCTTCATGGCAAGGGGAACAAGGAAACCACCCCGCCCCCAAAGCTCAACCCAAAACTCCGGCTGGAGCAGCACTGAGGGGCTGCGCCCCTACGCGGCCAGAAAGGCCGCTACCCCGGCAGGGTATGCCCTGCACCCTCGGTGCTTGCGCACCGTAATGGGGGTCCGGCTGGACCAGCAATCGCCCATCGGCACCAGACAGGCGCCTGCCCCGGTGAGGTGCCAGACCCGCTCGGGGCCTAGGCTCGATTGCCGCCTTACCGCGCCCGATAAGGATGACCACCACTGCAAAAGCGAACGATCTTAACAAAAGGTGGCGACCCAGTTTTGATGCCTTCGCTTTGCGATTGTTGGAAGCAGCGTCGCTGCTTCCAACAATCGCAAACACGATGCGCAGCATCGAAAGTGCAGGCTCTGCCTGCCGCGGGTCCGGGGTGCGCAGCCCCGGTGCGGGTCTGGGCTGCACAAGCCCAGAAAAACGAACACGCCCCGCAGCGCCCGCGGCGTTCCCTACCCTCTCGCGCTCAGCCACTCCAAGAGCGACTGGACGGCCTTGGCGCGGTGGCTGAGGCGGTTTTTCACGTCCGCTCCGAGCTCGGCGAAGGTATCTTCGTGCCCGTCGGGGACGAAGAGCGGGTCGTAGCCGAAGCCACCGATGCCGCGCCGGGTGTTGATGATCCGCCCCGGGCACTCACCGCTGAAGATGTATTCGCGGCCCTCGGCGTTGAGCAGGACAAAGCAGCAGATGAAGCGCGCGGACCGGCGTGCGGGCGGAACCATGGCGAGCTCGTCCATGAGGCGGCGGTTGTTCTCGTCATCGGTCGCGTCGGGCCCGGCATAGCGGGCCGAGAGGATGCCCGGCGCCCCGCCGAGAATGTCCACCACCAGGCCGCTGTCGTCGGCCAGGGCCCAGGCGCCCGCCGGTAGCTGCGGGACGAGGGCGGCGGCTTTGAGCCGGGCGTTTTCGGCGAAGGTCGAGCCGGTCTCGTCCACCGGGGGCATGCCGCCGACCTCGGCGGCGGAGGCCACCCGCACGGGTGTCCCGGCCAGCATGGCGGCGATTTCCTCCACTTTGTGGGCGTTACCGGTTGCCAGATAGATCGTTGTTGCTTCAGACATTAGGATACACGATGTGACCGCGCATGAGCTGGTCGTCCCCGTAGAGGGCGTGACGGATATTGTTCAGGCGGGGGGCGGCATCGAGCGTCGTAGAAACAAGGCCCTGGAGGGCGGGGAGGGCCTGCGGGTCGGCCAGGAAGACCGGCGCGCGGTAGGAGAAAAGGTAGTCAATCCGGTGCTCCTCCAGCAGGAGCCCGAGCAAGCTGGAGCCGCCCTCGACATACACCCCCGTGATCTGGGCCTGGGTGCACTTTTCCAGGAAGGTCTCGAAAAAGCGCTCAGCTCGCATGGACCAGACCGTCACCCCCTGGTCCTCAAGGACCTTGAGTCGGCGGGGTGCGTCGGTAGAGTCGGTCACGACGATGGTGTTCGAGCGCCACTCGTCCGAATAGATCTGCGGCAGGGGCTCACGCACGGTGCGCAGGGTGCGGTCGAAGATGAACCGGACCGGACACCAGGTCTCCTCCAGGCGGCTGGTGAGAGCGGGGTTGTCGGTGCTGAGGGTGTTCGAGCCGACGGCAATGGCGGGGAAGTAGCGGCGCCAGCGGTGCACGTCGCGCCGGGCTTCTTCCCCCGTGATCCACTTGGAGTTACCGTCGCGGGTGGCGGTGCGTCCATCGAGGGTCGAGGCGATCTTGGCCGCGACGAAGGGGCGCTTTTTCACGATCCAGTGGTTGAAAATCAGGTTCAGGTCCTCGCAGTCCTTTTCCAGCACACCGGAAATGACCTCGACCCCGCGCTCCCGCAGCAGGTAAAGCCCGCGGCTGGCGTGGGCGGGATTCGGGTCGGTGGCGCCAACCACGACCTTGAGGATGCCCGCGCGGAGGATGGCCTCGGTGCAAGGGGGCGTTTTTCCCTCGGTACAGCAGGGCTCAAGGGTGACGTAAAGGGTCGCACCGGGCTTGGGATCGCGCCCGAGGGCTTTGAGGGCGGCGACTTCGGCGTGGGCCTCGCCGGCCTTCTCGTGCCAACCCTCGGCCACGATCTTGCCCTCCTCGACGATCAAGGCGCCCACCATCGGGTTCGGATGGGTCTTGCCCCAGCCGCGCCGGGCCAGGGCCAGCGCGCGCCGCATATACGTCGAGTGGGCCGGATCAATATTCATGCAACCTAGCTGTCTATGAACCTTGGGCAGGCGCTGGCGAGAGATTTTTTTGTCACCCAAGCGAGACAAACACTGCCCGCCCGCGCCGCCACACTTGTCCGGGGCGGCGCAGTCGGGCTACCCTCGCCGAGACGCTCAATCCCGCACCAGCAGCGCCACCCCTGCGCCGTCGTGCCCGCTCTCCCACGGGAGGGAAACCGTCTGCGAGCGGCAAGTGAAGCGCTCCCCGGCGGGACTCTCAAGAAAGGCCGCGACGACCCCGGCGTTTTCCTCCGGCTCGATGGAGCAGGTGGAGTAAACGAGCCGCCCGCCAGGCTTAACGAACGTCGCGGCAGCAGCCAGCATGTCGCGCTGGAGCGCGGCGGAGGCGGCCATATCCTGCGGGGTCAGCCGCCACTTGGCGTCCGGGCGGCGGCGCAGGACCCCGGTATTCGAGCAGGGGGCATCGAGCAGGACGGCGTCGAAGAGCACCGGAAGCTTCTGTATTTCAAGCAGGCGGGGCGTCAGCTTGAGAACATCCACCCCGAGGAGGGTGACTTGCGGCCCCTTACCGTCTTCGAGCTTGCAGAGGTTTTCGTCGAGCGGCTCCAGCCGATGGCCGGGGAGGTCCACCGCCAGCAGCAGGCCCTTGGGGTCGCGTCCGAGCGCGTCGGCCAACTGGAGCGCCTTGCCACCAGGGGCGGCGCACAGGTCGAGTACGGTCTCGCCGGGGCGCACGGCCAGGGCCTCCGGGGCCAGCCGGGTGGATGGGTCCTGGGCGTAGAGCTTCCCCCTCTTTAATAGAGGCTCCACCTTCGCCCACTCGCCCGCGAGCTGGACAAAGCCCGGCCATGCCGCAGGCACGAGTGCATCCGTGGCGAAAAATTTCCCGCGCACGCGAAAGGTCACCGACGGCGGCTCCAGGTCCCAGGCCATGAGCTTTTCCGCCGCCTCAGGGCCGAAGTTCGCCTCCCAACGGGCTGCCAACCAGTCCGGGTGGCTGTAGCGGACCGCTGCCGGGGCCTCACGATCGAGTTTTTCGGCCTCAGTGGGGATTTTTCGCAGGACGGCGTTGGCCAAACCGGCCTCGGAGCGGCTCATGCGGCGGCGAATCTGCCCCACGGCGTAGTCCACAACCTTGGGCTGGCGCTCCGGCCCGGCGCTGAGCAACTCGAACACCGCCACCTGGAGCATGGCCGCCAGGCGGGGCTTCGGGGCGCGCGCAATCAGCCGACCGAGCAACTCGTCGATGCGCCGACGGTGCCGAAGGACCCCGTAGAACAGGAATTGACATCGGCGACGATCCGCGCTGGATTGGAAGGTGATATCCATCATCAGCGTTTCCGCCTTGGCGGGCTGCGCCTGATAAACTTCACATAGACTGACGGCATGTTGCCACGGTGACACCGTTGGTTTTAATTGAGTCATGACCTTTTATAGCCAAAAGGTTATCGGCTTGATTTTCTATTATAAAGACAAGAGATTCCGCAAATGGACAAAGATGTGATCGATACGATCATCGCAAAGCAACCCGGCATGAAACGCCTGCGCTCCAAATTGGAAGCCATGCAGCCGGGCACCTATTGCATGCACCGCAGCTGGGGCTTCGGCCAGATTGTCTCCTATGACGAGGCCCAGGACAAGCTTATCATCGATTTCGACGAAAAGCCTGGCCATGCGATGGACCCGGCCTTCTGCGCCGACAAGCTCGTCCTGCTCGATGCGAGCAGCATTCTCGTGCGCCAGCGCACCGAGCCCGATGCCGTCGCGGAGATGATCAAGAAGCGCCCGGGTGACCTC
>JAUTCS010000114.1 GCA_030673825.1 Verrucomicrobiota bacterium JB024
ATTGGGTGATTCGGAAGGTAATATTTTTGGCCACAGAGATCACAGAGAGGGCACGGAGGTATTTGTAGTGGGAAATTGGATACTCCAAAAACTTACACGTGTTTGATTGATGGACATGTAAAAATGCTTCTTTATCTCTGAGTGCTCTGTGTCTCCTCTGTGAGCTCGGTGACCAGCTCTTAATTCTGCTTTAAATAGTCATGGCGGCGTAGCCGCCATCGACGAGGATCTCCGCGCCGGTGATGAAGCTGCCCGCGTCGCTGGCCAGCAGGAGGGTCGCGCCGATCAGCTCGCGGGCCTCGCCGAAGCGCTTCATCGGCGTGTGGCCCATGATCTGGCCGACGCGCTCGGGGGTGAGAACCTTGCGGTTCTGCTCCGCCGGGAAGAAGCCGGGCACGAGGGTGTTGACGCGGATGTTTTGCGGGGCCCACTCGCGGGCGAGGTTTTTCGAGAGGTTGTGAACGGCGGCCTTGGTGGCCGAGTAAGTGAACACACGCGAGAGCGGGATGACGCCGGACATGGAGCCGACGTTGATGATCGAGCCGCCCTGCCCGCGCTCGACGAAGTACTTGCCAAAGAGTTGGCAGGTGCCGAAGAGGGCCTTGAAGTTCACGTCGAGGATGCGCTCAAGCTCCTCCTCGGATATCTCGAAAAACGGGGTCGGGCTGTTCACGCCCGCACCGTTGACGAGGATGTCCACCTGGCCGGACTTTTCCAAGACGCGTTCGAGGAGGTCCTGACGCTGTTGCGCGTCGCCCACCTCGCAGGACTCGAAGTAGCTCTTGCCGTGGAAGCGGTGGAGCTTCTCCAGGCGGGCGGCGGCTTTTGCCTCGCTGCGACCAACGAGCACGACCTGTGCCCCGGCTCCGGCCAACCCTTCGGCCATCGCGCCACAGAGCTCACCCGTGCCGCCGATGACGACCGCGGTTTTACCTTCGAGGGAGAAAAGTTCGTTCAGGTATTCAGACATGGTGTTGAAGTTGTTAGCTGGTCACTGAGCACACGGAGGAGGCACAGAGGACACAGAGAATATACAGGTTAAACAACGAGGCGTTTGATCCCGTCTTTGAGAAGCTTGGTGCGGAAGTTGATGAGGAGACCGACGTGCTTGTCCGCGAAGCGCATGTACGTCAGCAATTGGGCAGTATGGACCGGCAGGAGCGCATCGACGGATTTCAGTTCGACCACAACGGTATCTTCGACCAGCAGATCGATGCGGTAGCCTTTTTCAAGCTTCAGCCCCTTATAGGCGACCGGCATGTCAAGCTGGCGCTGGTACGGTATGCTGCGCAGGTCGAGTTCATGGCACAGACAAGCCTCATACGCGGATTCGAGCAGACCGGGCCCCATGGTCCGATGAACCTCAATGGCCGCGCCAACAATCGCTTGGGTCAGGTCATCGTTCATCGCAGTAAGCCCGATCGTCTCAATCCTCTGTGCGCTCTGCGCCTCCTCTGTGTGCTCGGTGGCCAAAAAATACCGGTCCTTAGCGCACGACGCGGGCGGAGCCACCTTTCATGATCTTTTCGACTTCCTTGACGGAGGCCATGGTGGTATCGCCGGGGGTGGTCATGGCGAGGGCGCCGTGGGCCGCACCGTAATCGACGGCCAGCTGCGGGTCGTTGGCCGAGAGGAAACCGTACACCAGGCCGCTGGCGAAGCTGTCGCCGCCGCCGACGCGGTCGAGGATCTCCAGGCGCGGGTATTCGCGCGACTCGTAGAACTCGCCGTCATGCCAGCAGATGGCGCTCCAGTCGTTGACCGTGGCGGTGTGGACTTCGCGCAGGGTCGTGCCGGTGGCCTGGAAGTTCGGGAAGGCCTTCACGGCGGTGGCGATCATCTTCTTGAAGCTCTCGACCTGGATGTTGCCGATCTGCTCGTTCACGCCCTCGACCTCGAACCCGAGGCACGCGGTGAAGTCTTCTTCGTTGCCGATCATGACGTCCACGTACTTGGCGATCTCGCGGTTGACTTCCTGGCACTTGGCGTGGCCGCCGATGGACTTCCACAGCGAGGGGCGGTAGTTCAAGTCGTAGGAGACAATCGTGCCGTGCTTTTTGGCGACCTTGACCGCCTCGATGACCACGTCCGGCGTGGTGTCCGAGAGGGCCGCATAGATACCGCCGGTGTGGAACCAGCGCACGCCGCACTCGCCGAAAATGTACTCCCAGTCGATGTCGCCGACCTTGAGCTGGCTGGCGGCGGTATGGCCGCGGTCGGGCACGCCGACAGCTCCGCGGATACCGAAGCCGCGCTCGGTGAAGTTGAGCCCGTTGCGGACGGTGCGCCCAACGCCGTCGTACTCCTTCCACTGGATGAAGCGCGTATCGACACCGCCCTGGAGGATGAAGTCCTCGATCAGGCGGCCGACGGGGTTCTCCGCGAAGGCGGTCACCACAGCGGCGCGCAGGCCGAAGCAGCGGCGCAGGCCGCGGGCCACGTTGTACTCGCCGCCGCCTTCCCAGGCAGCGAACTGGCGCGTGGTGTGCACGCGGCCCTCACCGGGGTCGAGGCGGAGCATCACCTCGCCCAGCGAGAGGATGTCGTATTGGCAGGATTCGGGAGACTTGATCTTGATGGCCATGGTCGTGTTGTTAAGTCGGTCTGGGGTTATAAAAAACGCAGCCTCACTTGGGCTGGTCCGCGCGGCGCTTCCACACGTAGTAGTTCGGGCGGACCTCGCCGGCGGCGCGGATGTTGATCTGGTTGGCGTTGTAAAAGGAAATGGTCAGCGTGGTCTGGTTGGGCGCGGTGCCCATGACCACGGTCAGCTTGTCCTTGCCGGAATCGGCGTAGCGGGCCGGGATGCGCATTTGGTTTTCCTTGTGGGCGATGATGATCTCCCCATCGGAAAAGTGGTACGCGGTGAAGAGCAGCTTCTCCAACGCTTTGGGCCAGAGGCTGGCGCGGAAGTCCACCTGCTGCGCGTCGGACATTTGCGCCCACTCGGGCGACTTCGTGAAGTTGGCCCAGCTGGCGTCATCGTCGATGACCCAGGTGCCGACGATGGCGCTCTGCGGGTCAAAGTCCTCCGCCCGCAGCAGGCCGGGCAGCAGGAAAAATACGGCTAAAAGGAAACTGGAGGTGATGGTTTTCATGGAGCAGGCTCTAACCCACGGCGGCCCGGGCGGCAAGCGCGCAACGCTGCCCTCCGCCCGGCCTCTCGCGGTCACAGCCGTTTTTTACGCGTCTTTAGCCACCGCGAAAGCATCGAGCCGCCAGGCGGGCTCGCCGCACTCGTGGGCGATTTCGTTAAAGGCGTCAATCTCGGCCTTGGAGAAGAGCAGCCCGCCCGCGGCGTCAGAGCGCTTGGCCGCGTCGGCCTCGATCTGGCCGGGCAGGATGCAGGACTCGTTACCGTGGCCGAGGACATCGGCGAGGACCGCCTGGACATTCGCAGCCTGATCGCGGCCAAGGGCGAAGTCCCCGCCGGAAATGGCCTCGGGGTGAATAACCTGGAAGTAGAAAGCGGGCGTGTGCTTTTCCTCGGGCTGCTTCTGCCAGCGCGAGCGCAGGGTCGGCAGCGAGCCGCCGATGAAGGCGCCGACCAGCTCGTTGATGAGGGAGAGGCCGTAGCCCTTGTGCGCACCGAAGGTCGTGAGCGCGGCAACCTCGGTCGGGTCGGTGGTGGGCTTGCCGTCCTTGTCCACGGCGGCCCCGGCGGGGAGCTGCTTACCCTCGCGGGCGAACTGCTGCACGCGGCCCATGGCGACGACGGACGTAGCCCAGTCCACCACGAGGGGGAAGCCGACCGCGTCCGTCGTGGGGAAGCCCCAGGAGTGCGGGTTGGTCCCGAGCGTGGGGAACTTGCCCATAAAGGGGACGACCTCGGCCAGCGCAGCGGTGCAGTTGGTGTAGGCGATGTAGCCGCGCGAAGCCGCCTCCATCACGTAGCCCCCACCCCAGAGGTAGTGGAAAGCGTTGTCCACAGAGACCTGGCCGATGCCGTACTTGTCGGCGAGCTCGATGGCTGTGTCCATGGCTGCATAGGCCGTGGCCTGGCCGAGCTTGCGGTTGGCATTCCAGGTCTCGCTAGCAGCGAAGCGCGAGGGCTTTTTCTCGATCTCGGCACAGGGCTTGCAACCGCCCGCGGCGGAGCCGAAAAGGTGGTCCAAGTGCAGGGCCTTGATCGCGTTGTGCGTGCGGATGCCGTGGCGGCTGGCGTGCGCGGAGAAACGCGCGGCGGCCTCGGCCTCCTCCTGGCTGAAACCGCGGTGGCGGTAGGCGGCGACGACGAGAGCGTTGTGTTGCGCCTCGGGAACGATATAAAAAGTGTCGGACATGGTCGGGTGGTTTTAAGATTAGCTGGTCACAGAGCTCACAGAGGAGGCACAGAGCGCACAGGGTTTTGTGCGAGATGCTCTGCTTCTACTCGTGGCCCGGCATCGTTCGAAAAAAATATTCTGTCTATAAATAGTTAATAAAACATACGAGTCGCAGAAAGGAACCCGGATCACGGTAAACTCATTATCCTCTTGTCTCTGTGCTCTCCGTGCCTTCTCTGTGCGCTCCGTGACCCAAAGGAAAAATCAGCTCAAAGCGGGGACGGGGACGTCGTTGACCTGGGCGAGGGGCTTTTTGCCCTCCAGGCACAAGAGGAGGTTTTGCGTGGCCATCATGGCCTGACGCTGGACGGACTCGTGCGTGCGCGAACCGATGTGGGGCGTGAGCACGCAGTTCGGGGCAGTGAGCAGCGGGTGGTCCGGGCTCGGGGGCTCTTCGTCAAGCACGTCCGCGCCGTAGCCGCCGACTTTGCCTGACTTGAGGGCCTCGACCATATCGGCGGTGTTGACCAGCTCGCCGCGGGCGCAGTTGAGGATGACGACGCCGTCCTTCATCTTCGCCATGGAAGCGGCGCTGATCAGGTTGCGCGTCTCGGCGGTCAGGTTCGTATGCAGGGAAATGATGTCGGCCTTTTCAAAGATCGCGTCAAAAGTCTCGGCGCGCTCGACCCCGTGCTCGGCGGCGAACTCCGCGGGCCAGTACAGGTCGTTCCCGATGACGTTGAGGCCAAAGGCCTTGGCGCGGATGACCATCTCCTTGCCGATGCGGCCCAAGCCGACGATGCCGATGGTCTTGCCCATGATCTCGTGGCCGGTGAGGCGCTTCCACTTGCCGGCGCGGACGTAGTTGCACTCGTCCACCAGGCTGCGGAAGAGCGCCAGCATGAGCGCGAAGCAATGCTCCGCCACCGTGGTGTGGTTGACCCCCGGCGTGAAGCACACGGGCATGCCCATTTCGGTCGCGGCGGCCACGTCGATCTTGTCCACGCCGATGCCGTACTTGGCGATGATCTTCAGCTTCGAGCTGGCCTTTTCCAACACGCGGCGGGTGATGGCGTCGTCGCCGCACAGGAAGGCGTCAAAATCGCCCACCAAGTCGAGCATCTGCTGCTCCGAAAGCGGGCCGCGCTCGCAGTGAACCTCGTGGCCGGAGCCGTTGAGCAGGTCGTGGTGCGGACCGGGGGTGTCTTGGTAGGAAGTAGTCGTCAGGAGGATTTTAGCCATGGAAAAACTGAGTGTTTTCTTAAAATCACACACGTGTAGGGTCTGCGTCAAGCCAGAAGCAGCGGAAAAATGGGGAGAGCTGGTCACTGAGTACACCGAGGAGACACAGAGCGCACAGAGGGAAGAGGATAGAAGGACTGCCGATTGCCCGATATCCCCACCAGTAACCATTCAAGCACTGATTGAAGCGAGATTTTTTCAGGCCACGACAAGAGGAAGAGCTCCTCACACAAAAAATCCGTGCGCTCGGAGCCTCCTCTGTGTGCTCGGTGACCTAAACAAAAACTACACGCGCACGGTGGATTCGCGCTCGATGAGGAGGGGACGGATGGAGGCGGGCTGGATGGCTTCGGCGGTCTCGCCGCCCTCCAGCAGGGTATCGAGCATGTGGACGGCGGCGCGCATCATGGACTCGACCCGCTGGTCGATGGTGGTCAGCGGGGGCCAGGCGTAGGCGGCGATGTCGTTGTTGTCGTAGCTGATGATCGACAGGTCTTGCGGGAAGCTCCAGCCCTCGCGGCGCAGGCGGTGCATCAGGCCGATGGCGACGCGGTCGTTGAGAACGACGGCGGCGGTGGCGGTCGGCTTGTCGCGCAGGAGGAACTCCGCCAGGTACTCGCCAAAGGCGTAGTCGTGGCGCTGGTGCCCCTCCCGGTGGTAGCGGGTGAAATCGCGTTCCCAGTCGAGGCCCAACTCCCCGGCGGTGGCTTCGAGGCCAACGAGTTTGGTGGAGCCGTTGGCGTCGGTCGGGTCGATCCCGAGGATGAGGAATCGCCGGTGCCCGAGTCCGTAGAGGTGCTCCAGAGTGAGCTTCATGGAAAGGGCGCGGTCAAGCGTCACCCGATGCTCGACGCGGGCTTTTTCCGGGTCGATCCAGACGATGGGGACACCCTGCCCCCGAGCGCTGACGATAGCGGGATCGTTCTCGCGCAGACGCGAGCCGATGAGGACGATGCCGTCCACGCGCATGGACAGGAAGTGCCCCACGACGCGCTCCTCCAGGCCGGGGCTGCCGCCGGTCAGCTCGATCAGCGCGTGGCGGCCCTGCTCGCGCAGGAGGTTTTGCAGGATGGTACTCTTGCTGACCAGGATAGGAGACTCGATCTCCTGAAAGCAGATGCCGACGGTGCCGGTGCGCCCGCCGCGCAGGCCGCGGGCCAGGGCGCTGGGCTGGTAGCCGAGTTCCTCCATCGCCCGCTGCACGCGCTCGACCGTGGCCGGGAGCACGCCGGGGTGACCGTTGAGGACCCGCGAGACCGTCCAGCGCGACAGGCCCAGGTGACGGGCGAGGGCGGCGGCGGTAGCGGGCTTGGAGGGACGGGTTGACATGCCGGGCGGCTTCGGAAAAACTGACGGACTGTGCGGGCGAATCCCCCCGGCCTCGTGCCGGGAAACCTCCGCCCCGCAGCCATGAACGGTGCGGACAACCAAACACGTGTCGGTTTTTCGCCCGTCCTGTCAATGACATACCACGCATGGTTCACGCAAACCCACCCGTTATCCTCGGCCTGAAGAAGTCGTTCGGCTTCGGCGACCGGCTCGGCCTGGCCGGTCCCGGCCACCTCGCCGCGCTGGAGAAATCGACCTTCACGGGCGTGCTCGCCCAACAGTCCATGCGCGAGATGACGCGCACCCGCCGCCGGGCCGACCAGGTCGTGGAGGCAGCGCAGGACGCCGTCAACGCGGCCCATTACACCCGCCCCTGGGGCGCGGACGCCGATCACCTCAAGACCGAGGCGGACATCGAGATGATGGCCAAGGCGGGCTTCACGTATTTCACCCTCGATCCGACCCCGGCGGTGGTCAATGCCGCCGACACGATGAAGGAAGCCGAGCTGCGCGCGGAGGCGGACAAGCTCGTGCGCGAAGGCGTGCTGGGGCCGGACTGGATGGCCCGCTACCTCGGAGACAAGTGGGAGGTGGACAACGGCCCTCCCCTCGCCTTCGAGGAGGAGCCGCTGCTGCGCGCCGCCGTCAAGTTCGCCCGCGCCACCGCCGAGACCGCCCGGCTTCATAACGCCGTCGCCCGGCACTGCCCGGACCGGCCCTTCGAAGTGGAAGTAGCGGTGGACGAGACAGCCAAACCGACCAGCCACCGCGAGCATCTTTTTCTGGCCCTGGAACTCAAACGTCGGGGCGTGAGCTTCGTCGGGCTGGCCCCGCGCTTCGTGGGCAAGTTCGAAAAGGGTATCGACTACGTGGGCGACATATCGGTGTTTACCTCCGAGCTGGAGCGCCACGCGGCCATCGCCCGCCGCCTCGGCCCGTACAAGATCTCCGTCCACAGCGGCTCGGACAAGTTCTCCCTCTACCCCTTTATCGGACGCATCTGCGGGGAGCTGCTTCACATCAAGACCGCCGGGACCAGCTATCTGGAGGCCCTGCGCGTCATCTGGCGGACCAATCCCGACCTTTTCAGGGAAATCGCCCGCTACGCCGCCGAACACTTCGCCGAGGAGCGGGACGCCTTTCTCGTCTCCACCACGGAGGAGGAGGTGGCCACCCTGGCCGCCCAGTGGCCCGTCGATCCGGAACCGGTGTACTTCGAGGAGCGTGTCGGGCGACAACTGCTGCACGTGACCTTCGGCTCCGTACTCGTGCTCGGACGCCGTCCCGGCGGCCTGCCCTTCAACGAGGCCATCCGCGAAACCCTCGCCAAGCATGCCGACGACTACCGCGAGGCTCTCGACATTTGCCTGAGCCGCCACCTGGAGCTGCTGGAGGCGGGCTGATCGCATCGCTCTCCCAGCCTGCACCCTTTCCTCTTCTTCTGATCAACCACACTCTCTCACTCCGCCGGTGCAACAAAATTGCCGGTTAAGGGTCTCACCCAAACATCCGCTATAACTCAAATGCGCCTCGCGCCTACGCTCTGCCTGCTCGCCGGACTCTCTCACCTGGCCGCCGCTGACGATTCCGCCAGCACGGTTGCCCCGGCCATGGCCAACCCGGACGCGGTTGCCACCGGCGCGGTCATCGACGAATCGGTCGAGCAGATTTACCTGCGGGTGGACCCCACCTACATCCCCCCGGAGGACACTGACCTGACCGACGCGCCCTTCAAGACCATCCAGAGCGCCGTCAACGCCGCCCTCCAGTACCTGGAGCGCGACCTGCCCGTACGCATCGGCCTGACCGACTACGTTTACCGAGAGTCGGTGACGATACCCGGCAATTCGCTGGGGGCGCTGCTCGTGATCGAGGGCGACACGCGCCTGGGCACTGTCATCACCGGCAGCGTACCGATGCCGGGGGGCTGGGAGCTGGCCGATGCGGAGAAAAACATCTGGCGGCACCCTTGGGACCACGACTGGGGCGACTTCACGCTCGATCAGAGCTGGTCCTCCAGCCAGAGCAAGAAGGCCCCGCAACGCCTCGTCTCCCAAAGCAAGACCAGCAGCATTGCCCTGAGCTGGGAAGCCCCTTCCCCGGAGGATGCCGAGCCGACCGCCTGCTACCGGGTGTACCGCCAGCGCATCGGCACCACCGAGCAGGATTATCAGCTCGTGGCCGACGAGATCAAGGAGACCGCGTGGGAGGATTTTTCCGTAGAGCCCGCCACCGCCTTTGAGAACAACCAGTACGCCTACTATGTCACCGCGGTGGACAAATGGGGCAAGGAGAGCCGCCCGTCGGGCATCGTCAACAGCCGGGCACGCGACCCGGAGGGAGCCGGCTACGCGCCCTACGTCGTGCGGCGACGGGAGCAGTTCTTCACCATCGGGCAGTCGCCTCTGGCCCTGCGCATGGTGGAGAAGCCCGAGCAGCTCAGCGTCTTTGGCGAGACGGGGAGCTTCTATGTCAACGACGGCTACCTGCGCGATGCCAGGGACGGCTACGTGCTGGTCCGCCTGCCCGGCGGGATGACCCCCGAAAACACTCCGATCGAAGCGGCCACCAACCTCAACCTGGGCCGCAAGGACGCCAGCGCCAACCTCTATGTGGTGGACAAGCCCAACCTCGTCCTGCGCAACCTGACCCTGATCAATTCCGTGCAGGACGGCCTGCGCCTGGACTGCTGCCGCAATGTGCTGATCGAAGACGTGGACGCCGTCGCCAACGGTGGCAGCGGCATCGACATCAACGTGCAGCGCAAGCTCCAGCCTGTCAGCGAGGCCGTCACCCTGCGCCGTGTCCGTGCCCGGGAAAACGGAGGCAACGGCATCGCCGCCTCCCGGCTGCTCGACTTCCGGCTCGAAGACTGCCGCGCCACCGGCAACAACGTGCGCTCTTTCTGGAACGCAGAACTCAACGGCAAGATTTTCACCTGGAACCGGGCGGGCCTGCGCCTGAGCAGTGCCCACCGAGGCGCTCTGCTCAATATGAACGCGACCGGGAACTACACCCACGGCGTCTGGCTCGACTACAACGCCCGTCAGATCCTGATCGACAATCTTTTCGCCCTGCGCAACTCGCAGGCCGGGCTCTATCTGCAGGCCAGCCCCGGCCCCTTCGTCGTCCGTCAGAGCGAAATCTCCCAGAACGAAGTCGGCCTGCTCATCTCTAACGCCCGCTACGGCCTGATCGCGGATAATCTCTTCGTGGACAACCTCGCCGCACAGATCGAAATCCTTAACCGACCTGCCCGCCCGGTCGTGGACTGGACCAGTCAGGAGGAGGAAACCGTGCGGGCCGAAAACTGGACCTGGCGCGACAACATCCTCGTTGGCCAAAACACGTGGAGCCCACGCTCCGCCCTGATCCGCGCGCCCTATGACGAGTGGGACCTCTTTTACGCCACGCTCGACTCCAACGGTAACCTGTGGTGGTGTCCCGAGCCGACACGCGCTGTCCAACTTGATGACCAGCGCGTGGACCTCTCCGGCTGGCAGATGGCCAGCGGACAAGACCTCGGCTCGCTCTTCGCCGACCCGAAGCTCAGGTTCAACGATGACACTGGCGAAACCGAAACCGCACCCGACTCGCCGCTCAACAACCGTTCCGCCTGGCCCGTGGCCGAGCTGCCGGAGGACCACCGGCAGTTGTTCGAGGCCACCCATCCGACACAGGATGGTGTGGCTGCCCCGGCGGATGCAGCCGGGGACTTGATGAAAGTAATCGTCAACCCGGACCAGCCGGAGGTTTTCCAGGTCAAACAAATGAAATAGGCAAGCTACGGGCGGCCTTATCAGGGCAAGAAGTCAGCCGACAACCCTTGACCAACGCCCCTAAGCGCTTGTCAGGGAACGCTTCCTGTGCGAAGCTGGTCCCTTTACTGTGATGCCGAACCTGGACGCCATCGTTCCCCTCCTGTGGATCCCTTTTGTGACCGCCTTCATCGGGTGGCTGACGAACTGGGTCGCGATCCGTATGCTCTTCCGCCCCCGGCGGCCCGTGAACCTGCTGGTCTTCAAATGGCAGGGTCTGATCCCCCGGCGGCAGGCCGATGTGGCCGACACCGTGGCCGAGGTGATCGAGCGTGAGGTGCTCAGCCAGCACACCATCCGCACGGAGCTGGAGCGACTCGACGTGAGCGGACGGCTGGACGCGTTCGTCCGGCGCGTGGTGCGCGAAAAGGCCGGGCGCAAGCTCCAGTCCATCCCGCTGATCGGTGCCTTTGTCAACGACCGCACCCTCGGCATGATCGAGCAGGCGGCGGTGGACGCCGTCCACGAGGAAGCGGGCAAGATGCGCGACAACCTGGCCGAGGACCTCGAAAAGCACCTGCAAATCCGCGACATCGTGCGCCAGCGCGTCGCGGAGTTTGACCTGGACAAGCTGGAGGCGGTGGTCAAGCAGGTCGCCACACGCGAACTGCGGCTGATCGAGTGGCTCGGCGGCATCCTGGGCTTTATCATCGGGCTGGCCCAAATCGCGATTCTGTTGGCGATTCGGTAAGCAAAACTATCCGCAAGGATCAAAAACGTTAATAAATACGTTTTTGCTTACTGCATATCGACCTTTGATATCATTACACTTGCTATACTTTACAAGCAGCAGCCATGATCGACGACACGCCTCCCGCCGATAAAGATCCTACTGTTGAATATGTACGATAGCCCGTCCTCCGCCGCCACGGTGAGTACCGAGGAATTCGCTCACCGGCTCTATGCCCGTCAAAATCTGCCGCTAGCCATTCTCGCGGGCGCCATCGCCTCCGTGGTGAGCGCTGCCGCCTGGGCCGGTGTCACCGTGCTCACGCACTACCAGATCGGTTACCTCGCCGTGGCCATCGGCTTCATCGTCGGCTTTGCCGTGCGCCTGACAGGCCGGGGGCTGACGCCCGTCTTCGGCGTCGTCGGGGCGGCCTTCGCCCTGTTCGGCTGCGTGCTGGGGAACTTCCTCAGCCAGGTCGGTTTCTACAGTGTGGAGGAGCATGTCAGCTTTTTCGAGGTCCTGCGTTATCTCGACTACAGCGTGGTCCCGCAGGTGATGATCGAGAGCTTCCACCCGATGGACGTCCTGTTCTACGGGCTGGCGCTTTTCGCCGGGTATCGCTACAGCTTTCACCAGATCAGCGACGCCGAGCTCGGCCGGCTGAATGCCTGAGCGGCAGCGGGATCGGTAATCCGCCGGATCGCAGTTGCAGGATGATGTCCTGCGGCCTACAGCGTCAGCAGTCCCTCGTCGAGAAAGCTGAGCGCCTCGTCCGGCGTGACGATGATGTGGTCGAGCAGTTTGAGGCCCACGGCGTTGGCAGCCTCGACCAGCCGCTGTGTCAGGCGCAGATCGTCGGCAGACGCCTTGAGCTGACCGCTGGGGTGATTATGAGCGACCACGATGAAGACCGCGTGCCGGGCCAAGGCCGCCTGCATGACCTTGCGCGGGTAAACCGTCGTGCGGTCGGCCACGCCCTCCTCCAGTCGCTGCACGCCGTCGGGCAGGAGCTGGTAACGCTTGTCCAGGTAGGCGACCTCGAACACCTCATGCCGCAGCCCGCCCAGGCGCGAGCGCCAGAAATCGATCAACTCGTCCACCCCGTCCAGGAGCGAACGGCTCTCGGCCCGCTGACGCAGGTAAAGCGCCGCCGACTCGCGGATAATGCGCAGGGCCACCGGGGCGACCTCGCCGATGCCATCGATCCCGCGCAGCTCCTCCGGTGAGGCATCTAGGATGGCCCGCACCGAGCCGAAACGCTTTAGCAAAGCCTTGGCGGGTTCCTTCACATCGCGCCGGGGGATGCACAGGGTTAGCAGCACCTCCACGATTTCGTGGTCCGCGAACCCGTCGAAGCCGGATTTGAGGAAACGCTGGCGCAATCTGGCGCGGTGACCCTCTCCCGGCGATGGCGTTTTCATTAGCGGAAAACTCAATCCCAAGCGCCCTCGGAGGTCAACCGAAACGACGTCCCGGGACTTGCCTTTTCACCGATTCAGGCCTAGCCTGATACTACCATGAGCGGAAAGCACCTCGCCCCCGCCTGTTTGATGGTTGTGCTGTGTTTTGCACCGGCGGCGCCGGGCGCTAGCGTTGAACCCGGCGACAGCTACGCCGACATGATCGAGGCCCTCGGCAAACCGCAGGGGTACTTCGAGCTGGAGGACAACAAGACGCTCTACCTCTACCCGGCGGGGAAAGTCACCGTCGTCGAGGGCGTTGTGACCGTGGCCGAGCTGAAAACGACCGACGAGCTCGCCCGCGAGGATGAGCTCAAGGCCGAGGCCGCCCGCCAATGGGAAGCCCACAAGGAGATGATGCAGACCCGTCACCTGGAGAAGGGTGAAACGCTCAAGGCCGACAAGCTCTCCGACCCGACCTTTCTGGCCAAGTCCTCCGGCGAACAGCTGGCCTTCTGGAAACGCTTCCAGCGGGACTATCCCGAGATCGAGGTGAACGAGGTCGTCACCGCGCTGGCCGAGCGTTACTCCCGCGAGCAGGAGGAGCTGGCCCGAGCCGAAAATCAGCTCAAGGCCCAACAGCAAAAAATCAACTCGCTCGAACAGCGCGTGCAGGTCGCCGAACAGACCGCTCAGCAGGCCGAGGAGGCCGCCCGGCAACAGCCCACCTACTCCGCTTTTTACGGGACCGAGTACCCGGCCTACTATTACCCCTATCCGCAGAACCGCGTCGTCATCGTCAACAGCGACGGCAGTACCACGGTCATCCCGTCCAACTCGCGCCCCGTTTACCAGCGCAGCGGGATTCAGGTTAACGGCAGCTTCGGCAACGTCAACGTGCGCTACTCTTCCGGCGGCTCCACCTACAACAACTGGGCCTACCCGAGAAACTCGACCATCATCGTGCGCACGCAGCAGCCTCAGCCGCCGACGCCACCCCCGGCGCCGTAACGCAAGCTGACAGTTGGCTGGACGGGAAGCAGAAAACGGCTTTAGCCGCCGCACATGAAAACCACCCTCACCCAAGCGCCCGCAGGCGCTCCATCTGGGCGGTGAATGCCTCCGGCAGCGGGGCCTCAAACAGCAACGGCTCGCCCGTGACCGGGTGCGCGAACCCGAGGATCTGTGCGTGCAGGAAAAAGTGCGGTGGGGCCTTTTCGCCGGGCTTGGGGCGGTAGCCGTAGGTGACGTCGCCCAGGATGGGACGCCCCATGTGGCTGAGGTGGACCCGGATCTGGTGCGTGCGCCCGGTGTGCAGGAAGCAACGCACGAGCGTGTGGTGGTGCCCGAAGTGCTCCTCGACCTTCCAGTCGGTGTGGGCGGGGCGTCCGCCCTCGACCACGGCCATACGGGTGCGATTGCCGGGGTGGCGGTCGATGGGAAGCTGGATCGTGCCGGACTCTTGCGGCGGGTTGCCGGTGACGATGGCGAGGTACTCCTTCCGAATCTGCCGCCCGGAGAAGCCCTCCACCAGCTTAAAGAAAGCCACATCGGTCTTGGCGAAGACAATCGCGCCGGAGGTCTCCTTGTCCAGGCGGTGAACGATGCCGGGGCGCAAATCCCCGGAGGCACGGCTGAGGACGCCGCCGCAGGCGTGCATCATCCCGTGGCAGAGTGTGGGCTCCTCGATGCCGGGGCCGCCGTGCGTGATGACGCCGCAGGGCTTCAAGGCAACGGCGATGTGCTCGTCCTGATAGAGCAGCTTGATGCCGAGGTCGACCGGCTCGACGCTGCTGGGCGGCGGCTCGGGCAGCACGAGGCTGAGGATGTCGCCCGCCTCCAGCGGATGTTTCTTTTTTATCGGCTCGCCCTTGAACAGGACCTCGCCGCGGTCGAACGACTTCTGCAGGCGCGAACGGCTGAAGTTCGGGAAATTCTCCGCCAGGATGCGGTCGGCGCGCTCGCGCTCGACACCCTCGGGGACCATGAATGCGATGGGCTCAGGCATCGGCGGGATGAACGTTGAGAGCGGCAGCAGCGGCCCGGTCAAAGTCGTCGAGCAGGGCCTGCCGGTGCTCCTCGCACAGCAGCGCGGCCTCGAAGCCGTTGCGAGCCAGCCGCACCAGCTCGGCGCGGGTGAAGTCGCGGTGCTCGTGCAGCAGTTCGTACTCGTCGGCGAGGGTGTTGCCGAAGACGAGCGGGTCATCCGTGCTGACGGTACAGCGCACCCCGGCGTCGAAAAGATCGCGGATGGGGTGATTCTCGCGGGTGACGCCGGGCATGAGCTTGACGTTGCTGATCGGGCACACGTCGAGCGTGAGGCCACGCTCGCGGATGAGCGCGACGACCGCCGGGTCCTCGATGGCCCGCACGCCATGCTCGATGCGCTGGGCGCCGAGCTCCTCGATAACGTATCGCACAAAGTCCGCCCCGCAGAACTCGCCCGCGTGGGCCTTGGTGAACTTCCCCGCCGCGCGGGCCTCGCGCCAGATGCGCGGCGCGGCCTCATCGACGGGGAGTGTCTCGGTCCCGTGCAGGTCGATCCCGGCCAGCCCGTCCCAAGTCAGCGCCTCCTCGATCACGGGGAGCATCCGCTCGTTCATGCCTCCATGGTGGATGCCGAGGAAAACCCGCACCTCCAGCCCGGCGGGCGCGGCGGCGAGAATGCCGTCAAGGATGCCCTTGCCGTCCACCCCGAGGAACTCGATCACGCCGCTGGCGAAACTCGTCTCGACGTAGCGGACGTTCTGCGCCTGGAGTTCCTTAAACACCTCGACCGCCGCCGCGTGGTAACGCTCGGGCGAGACGTACCACTGGAGCGCGTGCCCGAGCAGCGTCTCGTCGAAGTGCGCGAAGTCGCGGAACTTGAAATGCCCCTCCCAGGACGGCGGCGTGGCCGCGTACTTGATCCCGTCCAGCTCCTGCAGGAGCCGCCACGGCAGCGCCCCCTCGATGTGCAGGTGCGTCTCGGTCTTCGGGAGGGCTTGGATGAAGGTGTGCAGTGCTGAGCTCGGTTCGATCATAGTTCTGTTCGCAATAAATATACGTAGACAACATGAGTGGTCTATCAGCCTCAACCAGATGACTCATCAAATGTTGATCCATCCACCTTTCCGAGACAAACCAAGTCCTCATTGGCCTGAAGCCAAACCTGTAAGCCCATTTTCTCAAAACGTATCAGAATTCCACCGGTATCCTGACATGCGAAATCACGCGCATCCTCAGTGTTAGCATGAAACAACCGCTCAATACAACCACGCTCTGAGCCTACACGCACGAGGTCCCCCGGCTCGACCGGATTTCCTGTCGTGTAAGTAAAATACGGCTCGGACATGATCGACAGTTCTATTTTCTAGCAGAGTCTTTTTCGACTACTTCCCCATCAAATACTCGGGGTTGAGCTTGTGGAGGGCTTTGGGGAGAAAGACGCCGTCCTTGCGGATGACCTTGCCGTCGAAGAGTATTTCGCCACCGCCCCAGTCCTTGCGCTGGATATTGACCAGGTCCCAGTGGACCTGCGAACGGTTGCCGTTGTCGGCGTGCTCGTAGGCCTGGCCGGGCGTGAAGTGGAAGGAGCCGGCGATCTTCTCGTCGAAGAGAATGTCACGCATGGGCTCGGTCACGTACGGGTTGAAGCCGATGGCGAACTCGCCAATGTAGCGCGCGCCCTCGTCGGAGTCGAGGATCTGGTTGAGCTTCTTCGTGTTCGACGAGGTGGCCTCGACGATCTTGCCCGTCTTGAAGACGAGCTTCACGTTGTCAAAGGACACGCCCTGGTACACGGTCGGGGCGTTGTAGCTGATGACGCCCTCGACGCTGTCGCGCACCGGCGCGGTGAAGACTTCGCCGTCGGGGATGTTGTACTGGCCGCCGCAAGGGACGGCCGGGATGCCCTTGATGGAAAAGCGCAGGTCCGTGCCGGGGCCCTTGAGCTGCACCTGATCGGTCTTTTCCATGAGCTTTTTCAGGGCGGCCATGCCGGGCTTCATGCGGGCGTAGTCGAGCGTGCACACGCGGAAGTAAAAGTCCTCGAAGGCCTCGGTGCTCATCATGGCCTGCTGGGCCATGGAAGGGGTCGGCCAGCGCAGCACGACCCACTTGGTGTGATTCACGCGGTGGTCGAGCACGGGCTTCATGGCATGCATGTATGCGGCCATCTGCTTCGAGGGCACGTCGCTGGACTCGAAAATATTGTGCGAGCCGCGCACGGCGATGTAGGCGGCCATGTTTTTCATCCGCGCCAGCTCGATCTTGGCCAACGAGGCGAACTGCTCGGGCGTGCCCTTGATGATCAGCTCGCGCTGGATGCGGGCATTGTGCTCCAACACGTGCGCAACGGCCCCGCGCTTGCGGGCGGCGCGGATCAACGCCACGACCATCTCCGCGGGGATGTCGAAAGCGTCGATAAGGACGTGTTCGCCCTTTTTGAGCGAGCAGGAAAAGCCGGTCAGCACGGAGGCGAGTTCTTCGTAACGGGAATCCATATTCCGCCTAAAATGGGCTGAATACCTACCGGGGTCAAGCTATGCCAAACCCTCCACACGGGCAGGAAAAAGAAGCGAACCGGCCCCTACCGACGGCGCAATGCGAGCCAGCCCAGCGTGACCAGACCCGCGAAAGCAGCCCACTGTGCGGGCTCCGGCACAGGTGTAACCGCTACCGCCCCCGCCATGGGAGCATAAGTGTCGTCCTCGAAAATGATCGCCTCATCTGTCAACGTGCGGTTCAGGTTGCCGCTAAAGTTGAAGATCACGTCATACACCCCGCCCTGGACAGTGACCGTATCCCCGGAGTTAAGGCTGCTGCCCGCGCGGAAAAAGGAGAGGATAAGCATGTTATCCGTCGTCTCGCCCAGTTCTTGCCCAATGAAGAGGCCGTTGATCGGCATATTCTCAGGGAGGCTGGGTGTCAGCAGCGGAGGCCCGTCCATTGGTTCCGCCCCGTAGCCGTTCAGAGGCAAAGCATCTGCCCCGGCATAGATGCCGACCAAGATATAGTCCGTCTCCGAGACATCACTGCTGAGCGTCAAAGTAATACTGTGCGTAAGCGTCACCGTACCATTACCGACCGCATCGGTCACCAGCGATCCAATGGACATGGCCGCGAAAGCAGATGATACGGACAGGGAAAAGACGGCGCTGGCAGCAAGAAAAATCCGTACGAGTTTCATAGGCAAAGAGAGTTATTGGGGGATGGATTGACGAATACATCCTACAGCAAAATACGGGCCAGCAAAAGCCCCTATTTGCACATTAAGCGCCGAATATCCTCCGGCATGATTTCCCCTCAGCCTCTCCTACGCGCTAGCCGCGGCGGATTTCGCTGCCGGCGAAGCGGATGTGCACGCGCACGACGCGCTTGGAGCGGCACTGGATCTTGAACGTCTTCGGATCGACGGTGTCGGGCACCTCCTCGCGCTGGATGTCCACCGTGGCGTGAAAGCCGCGCTCGGAGAAGATGTCGATCAGCATGGCCGAGGCCAGCGGGTGATCGAAGGCCTCGTCCTCGCTGTTGACGATGGCGCGACCGGAAATGGCGTGCCGGATGATGATCGGCATGAACTTGTCGCGCACGAGCTTGACCACGCGCCCGAACAGGTCGGGCTCGTGCTGCTGGTAGCCGTCGAGGCGACTGATCAGCTCCTGGCGGGCGTGCTCGATAATGGAGGAGGCCAGCGGGATGGTCGAGATACGGTCAAAGGTCGCCTCTTCCAGCTCCAGCGAGCTCTGATACTTGAGCTCGTTGACGATGCGGCGGCTGACCTTCTCGATCGTATCGTTGGTGTTGATATAGTGGTAGTAGAAGACATCGCGCAGGGACTGGAGCGCGTCGTAGGTCTTCTCCTTGAAAATGCGGTAACGGTGCCGGGCGGCCTCCGGGTCGAGGTCGGTCTTGCGGACCTCTTCCTTCGTGCCGACGCCGGAGGCCTCGACTTCGCGGTTGTGGATGATGGCCTGCTCGCCGCGCTGGATCTGGCGGCGCACGCTCTCCTCCTCCTCAATGAAGAGCACCAGGATGTGGAAATGCGGCTTGGGGAACTTCCGGGAAAGGAGCGTGCCCAGGTGCTTGGCGCGCAGCTCATTGAGCTTGGTGTAGAGCATCTTCAGGCACTCGACCTGGACCTTGGTCCGGGGGAAGCCGTCCACCACCGCGCCGCTCTGGTAGTTGGGCTGGAGCAGGGCGCGGAAGACCAGGTCGGTCACCTCGCGGTCGCCCACGAGCAGCCCGGCGTCGATGCGCTTGCGCGCCTCGGGGCTCTTCAAAAGATCGCTGACCACGATGGGCGGCTCGGTGAAGTCGCGGTAGCGCATGGCCGTGCGCGTGTGCGTGCCCTTACCCGCACCGGGGGCGCCGTTGAGCCAGAAAATTTCCTTGGGGAAACACAGGCTGTCCGGGCCGAAGTCCTTTTCCAGGTCATTCCAGACGCTGTTGAAAATGAGCTGGGCGTCCTTGATTTCGAGGTCGCGCACCTGAGGGGTAGCCTCGGCGGCGGGGGCAGTGGGTTCTTGCGTGTCAGCAGTCATGATCCAAGTCTAGTAAAGAAGCAGGCGGCCTTATAAAGGCCCTCCCCAGCCCAGGCGAGCGCAAAGTGTGCGGCGCACAGGGATAGGCAAGAGGACTCGCGACAATCCGCTCGGGGATATCCTCCGACTCGCCGTGCTCGCTCAGGATGACGGACGGCTTTGGGAGCAATCGACCCTTTCTAAAAAGGAGCCGTCTGAAACCTCACCCGGCGCGGGCCTGGATGTCCTCGTCGCCCGCGGAGGTGGCGGGGCCGGAGGTGGGCACCGCACCGTTCACGGGCGCTTGGGCGTCGTCGCCCCGCCTCTTTTCCCGCGAGAGGAAGGGCGAGCGGGTGGCCTTGAGGTCGGTCTTGGGGAAGCAGATGCGCCCCACCGCGGCGTCGAAGTCCTCCCCGCCCTTGAGGATGCCGACCTCCAGCCGCAGGTAGTAGAAAGGCACGTCGGCGGGGATGTCGTCGCGGTTGAGGCGCACGGCGTCCTTTTCGGTGGTGACGACGAGCTCCGCCCCGGCCTCGCGGGCCTGGCGGAAAAAGTGGTCCAGCTCGAAGGGGGTGAAGCGGTGGTGGTCGAGGAAGCGCTGGTTGTGCACAATGCTCGCGCCCAGCTGACGGATGAACGCCTCGAAGCTCTCCGGCACGGCAATCCCGCTAAAGGTAGCCACACGCACGCCCTTGAGGGACTTGAGTGAACGGCTCTGCTCGCCAAAGACCTCTTTCAGGTACTGCGGCTGGTGGCTGCACTCGATCAGGTCCACGTCCGGCTTGTGCAGGCGGATGAGCTGCTCCAACTCAGGGTCGGGCTCGCCGTCGGACTTGGTCAAAAAGACGTAGCTGGCCCGGCGGATATGCGAGACGGGCTCGCGCAGGATGCCGCGCGGGAGCATGCACTGGTTGCCGAAGGGGTTGCTCTTGTCCACCAGCAGGAGGTTGAGCTGGCCGCGCATAGGCAGGTACTGGAAGCCGTCGTCGAGGATGAGCGTGTCGCAGCCGAACTTGCGGATCGCGTACTCCCCGGCCTTGACGCGGTTTTTATCCACCAGCACGACCACGCCCGGCAGGTTGCAGGCGAGCATGTAGGGCTCGTCCCCGGCCGCCCAGGAGTCCAGCAGCACGTCCTTGCCGTCGCTGACGACCTTGGGCGGGGGCGGCTCGTTATGCGTAAGCCAGCGCCAGAACTTCTGGTACTTGCGCTCGGGCTTGCTGCGGTTGCCGCGCGAGAGGATCGCCACCTTGCGCCCGCGCTCCTGTAACGAGCGGGCGAACTTCTCCACCACGGGAGTCTTGCCCGTGCCGCCGACGGTGAGATTGCCCACCACCACGACGAGGCAGCCCAACGGCTGGTCCCGGAAAATCCGCTGCCGGTAGAGCCATCCGCGCGTGTGCACGATCCCGCCGAACACCCACGAGAGCACCCGCAAAAACCCGCCGAACAGGGTTTCCGCCAGCCCGTGGCGACGGTCGTAGATGACGTCGATCGTGAATTGTTCGAGGTCATCCAAACGCCGCTGGATACGATTGCGAAGGCTCTCCCGCATGTATCTGTCCCATCCAAGGGGATTCCCCTACGAATAGCAAGCTCCGGCTGGAGCAGCATACATGGGACTCCGCCCCCAGGGCATAGCCCTGGACCCTCGATCCTTCGGATCGCAATGGGGCTCCGCCCCATCGGCGCCAGACAGGAGCCTGCCCCGGAAACGGACAATCGTTCGAGGGTGGTATTAAAAATGACCTTCACGCAAAAAGTGCAGCGTGTGGCGGATCGTGTCGGGGTGGCCGAGGATAAAGTAGTGGCTGGAAGCGACGGTGGTGAAATCCGCCATGCCTTCGGTCCGGGCGCTTTCGACGGCGACCTTGCCGTCGTGCGGACGGGAGAAGAGCGGGTTGAACCACGGGTCGTGAGAACGGGTCCCGGCAATCACCCCCACCCCGGCGGGCAAGGGGCCGAGGGCTTTCGGGACAGAGGCAGCGGAGTCGAGCCCGAGTTCGCCGCCCGCCGGGCCGAACATCCACCGGTACGGCCACCAGCTTTTTAAAAAGTGCGCGACCTCGCTGCCGTTGTTGGGCGGGGCGACCTGCACCGCGCGGGCGAAGTTCTCCGGCGGGGCGGTGCGCAGCAGCTCGCGCAGGACGATCCCGCCCATTGAGAACGTCACGAAGTACAAGGGGCGGGTCGGGTCGGTGTTGACCCGCGCCAGTGCCGGAGCGACGTGCCCGGCCACCAATTCGCGGATCGGGTAGCGCGTCGAGGGATAGTGAATCGTCTCGACCGCGTAACCGGCGGCGTGCAGGGCACGGCCCATCTTGCCGGGGACGTGGGGGTTTGGGCCAATCCCGCCCAGTAGGACGACCAGCGGTGCGCCTTCGCGGGGGAGGCTGGCGTGGCGGATTCGTCGGGGGCCGATCATGACGCGCGGTTTTTCAGAGCAAAGCTGACCCGCCGCGCCCAGGCAAGGCTAACGGGCGCGGGACTGGGTGCGAACGGGCGGGAGGCGGAAATACCCGCTACCGACTGCCCCTCGGCGACGAACGCTTCACGTTCCTCCTCCGACACGGGACTCCAGGGCACGGGCGACGCGCCCAACTCGCCCTCGGCTATGGTGACGAAGCGCGGGTCCACGGCCTGGCTGGCGGGCGTGACCGTGCGTCGCCGCAGCGGGATGCGTCCGGCGAACCACCAGCGCCAGAAGCCCAGCGCGGGGTCCGGCTGCTCGGAGATGAGTTTCGAGAACCGCTCCACCCGCCCCGGCCCGAAGCCGAGTGCCTCGGCATAGACCGCGTGGACGAACTTCGAGCAGAACTGGCGGCGCGAGTCGTAGTTGAATCCAAGATCGTACCACGCGCCCAGCCGCCGGTCCGCCGCCGCCACGAGCTTGCCCTCCTGCTCCGGGGTGAGCCCGCCGCGCAAGCGCCGGATGGCGAACAGCCCCCGCTCGGAGCGGGCCAGGAAGCGGTCCAGCGGGGTCAGCCGGGCGCGGGGGATCGCACTCTCGGCCACCCACCAGCGCCCATCCTCGCAGTGATGCAACACGCCCACATGCGAAGTCCAGCTCCCCGTGGCGGCGGCCACCCGCCCGTAGAGAAAGCCGCCCACGCGGATGAAAATCACGTCCCCGGCCCGCAGTTCCAGCGGCCCACCCTTCGGAGCGGCGGGGATGAGGTCGGTGGTGGAGTCGAAGATGTTGTCAAAGGTGCCTAGCGTATTCATAAGTATTTATATTAGTTTTTAATTTACAAGAAGTTTGATCAGCTCAAGAAGAGGCGTGAAAAAAAACTCAGCGGTTTCGAAAAAGAGGCCGACAGCCAGCCGCACGGATCGCCCGAGAGCTTACGCCCTGGCCATCCTCTGCGCCTTTGCGCCTCTGCGGTAAATCCCTACCTAGTCCTTGCTGTTCGCGAGTTCCTTCAGCGCCTTGATGTCGAGCTTGCCCGACCCAAGCGTGGGGATCTCGGGGACCACGCGCACTTCGCGGGGGATCCAGAGGTTGGCCAGGCCGGCCTCGGCGAGCTTGCGGGCGAGCAGCTCACGGTCCACCGGCTGAGTGGCCACAAGGACGAGCGCCTCGCCCTTGGCCGGGTCCTGCCGGGCGGAAACCGCCACGAGCGGGACTTCGCTCTCGTCCAAGCCGAGGGCCTTGGCCACGGCGGTCTCGACCGTGCCGTGGGGGACCATCTCGCCCCCGATCTTGGAAAAGCGGGAGATGCGCCCCTCGATGTAGAGGAAGCCGTCCGGGTCGAGCCGCCCGAGGTCGCCGGTGGTCAGCCAACCCTCACGCAGGACGGCAGCGGTCTTCTCCGGCTCGTCGAGGTAGCCCTCGAAAACATTCGGCCCCTTGAACTCGACGATCCCGGTTTGCGTCATGGGCTGGATCTCGTTGGTCTCGATGTTACGGACGCGGGCGGCCATGCCGGGGAAGAGTCGACCGATGGAGCCGCTACGCGTGCCGATGACGCAGTCGTCCGGGTTGTCCGAAAGGATGTCGGGCTCGTTCACGCCGACGACGGGGCTGGTCTCGGTCAGGCCGTAGCCTTCCAGGTAATAGCAGTCCGGGAAGCGTTCCTCCCAAGCCTGATGGAAGCCCTTGGGGGTCTTTTCGGCCCCGGCGATGGCGACCTTGAGCGAGGCCAGGTCGGCGGCATCCACCCGCCGCAGGTAGGGGCGGAAGAAGGTCGGCGTGCCCAGCAGGATACCGCACTTCTCCTCCTTGATGGCGCGGGCGGCCAGCTTGAAGTCCAGCGGCGTGGGCGTGTAAACCGTGCGCAGGCCGAACATGATCGGCGCCCACAGCGTGACCGTGAACCCGAAGCTGTGGAAGATGGGCAGGTTCGCCAGCATCGTCTCCTCCAGCGGGAAGGCCCGGCAGCGGGCGATCTGGAGGCAGTTGGAAATGATGTTGCGGTGGGACAGGACCACGCCCTTGGGCGCGCCGTCGCTGCCGCTGGTGAACAGGATCGCCGCCTCGGCACGGCCACCCTCGCGGGGGACGCCGAAGAGCTTGGCCAGCAGGTTCGCGGGCAGGAGTTTGATCGCCGCCAGCCGCAGGGCGATCCCGGCCTTGGACATGCCGGTGAGGGCGTCTTTGAGGTCGATCAGGCGATCCGTCCACGGAAACTCCGGGCACTTCTCGTCGATCTTTTCCTTGATCGGGCCGACGGTCAGAATGGTTTTGACGCCCGCCCGCTCGATGCAGGCCGTGACGGCGTCACGCCCGAGGGTAAAGTTCAGGTTGACCGGGGTTTTCCCGGCGAGGACGACAGCGAGGTTACCCACCAGCCCGGCGATCCCCGGCGGCACAACGAGGCCGACACGCTTTTCCGGGCACTCCCGGCGCAACCGCTTGGCCAGCCCGAGGGCCAGCGCGAGCACGACCCCGCCCTTGAGGGCCTTGCGCCCGACGGCGCGGTCCACGACCAGCTCCTTGTCCGCGTGCTCCTTCAGGCCCAGCAGCATGCGCCAGCCGAGGTGCTCCCGAAGTTCGGGCTTCTGTTCATATGCCTCCACTCCAAGGTCGAGTACGGTCTGTCGGGCCTGGTCTGCTGTCATCGTGCGGGGATCGGTCGGTGTGCCCACCGTGATGTGGACGGGATAGGGGACTTTTCGGGGGAGTTTCCAGAAAAATCGCCCGCCTGCAAAGCTGAAAATCGACCCCCACAGGCCATTCAGGCTCACAGGGACAATGGGAGCCCCGCCCCGGCGGGCAATCAGCTCGAATCCGGCCTTGAAAGCGCCGGTGCGCCCGTCGCGGCAGAGTTTGCCCTCGGGGAAGATGCCCACGATCTCGCCCTGGCGCAGGCACTCGGCGGCGGTACGGATGGCTTCACGGGAGTGCTCGGGCGAGATCGGGATGACCCGCGCCCACCGCAGAAACGGCCCTACCATCGGCACGCGCTGGAGGTAGTCCGCGCTCAGGAAGCGGATGGGCCGGGGCGAAATCGCCGCCAGCAGCAGTGCGTCCATGTAGGAGACGTGGTTGCACACCAGCAGCGCCCCGCCTTCGCGGGGCAGGTTTTCCAGGCCGCGCACGCGCAGCCGATACACCCGGCGCACGCCCCAGAGCAGCCCACGCCGGAACAGTCCCCCACCCCAGGCGCATGCCATCAGCGGCACCCAGACCAGGGCCAGTACAACGAGGGTCGCGATCAGCAGCCCCTCGGCCGGACGATTGATAACGGATAAGCATTCCATGCCTCCCTACATTGCCCGAGCCATGCCAAGAGTGAAAAAGGCTCCCACGCATAAGCACACAAGACACTAACCGACAATAACTTAACTCTTATCCAGCAATCGACGCCAAACAAAGAACCAGTCTCCAGCAAGACATAAAATGTCCTCAACCAGACATTAAACGCACGACCTTTTATTTTAACCACGGATTTCACGGATGACACAGATATTTTTTAAAAGAGATATTTCCCTATCTGTGTCATCCGTGAAATCCGTGGTTAAAACTCCCCCCCGCTCCGGCGGGAAAGCCACCCCACAAGACATTTCGCGTCCCTTCGCGTGGCTTCGCGGGAAAAGTCTTCCCTTCCCTGCTGCGGTTCCCCTCAGGAAGCGGGCGAAGAGACACGCGCTAGGGCGAGCTCTTCGGGCAGGAGGTCGGCGGGGTTGACGCCGCGCAACAGGCGGACGGCATCGCTGGTGTAGCCGTTGGCACGGAGGATGGCGGCATAGATCACGCGCCACTTCGCCGGCATCTCAAGCCAATTCACCTCCAGGGGCCGGAGGGTGTCGAGCGCCTGCTCGAATTCCCCCATGCGGAACTCGGCCAAGGCGAGTGTCATATAGCGAGCCAGGTACGGCTTCGGGCTTTCGCGCACGACCTTTTGAGCGGTCTTGAGCGAGAGCTGGACCTGGTCGTCCAGCAGAAGATTGACGTAAGCCCAGTCGTTGAGGACGGAAAGGTTGTCCGGGTAGCTCTCGGCCATGAAGCGCAGGACCTTCTGCATGCCCGCCGTGTCGTGCTCGAGCTGGTAGAGTTTGAGCAACTGCTCGCAGGCGCGGCGCTTCTGGGCGGGAAACTCGGTCAGTCGCCAGAGGGCCTTGGCCGCTTCGGATTTGAAATCGAGCTGGAGGGCGTAATTGACGAGATACCAGAGCTCGTCCTGATCACGGGAAGCCTCCAGCACGGCACGGTCCCAGGTAATCTCGCCCTCGGCCTGTCGGCCCGTCTCAAAGTACACCCGCGAGAGAAATAGGTATTTTAAAAAATCGTCCACCGGGGCATTCGGACGCTGGATGACCTGCCCGATGAGGGACCACTGCCCGAGCTGGGCCATGGCGTCGAGCCGAACCAGAAAGAGGTCTTTGCGGGCGAAGGCCTCGTCCGCCGGAATGAGCTCCAGGGTCTGCTGGTAGCGGCCCTGCTGGTTGAGCCAGCGCCCAAGCCGGGCGAGGTCGAGCGGGTTGGTCAGGTCGAAGTAGCGCTTGGCCTTTTCGAGGTTCGAGGCGGCGTTGGCGGTGGAAAGTTGATAGCTCAGGCGTAGCGCGAGCAGGCGGTCCTCGCGCGTGGCCAGCGGATGCTCCTCCAGCATCCGGATGATCTGGAGACGGTCGCCATCGGTGTTTTCGGAAAAGTTGGCCAAGTTGCGCAACGAACGCAAACCGAGCTGGTCACGCTGACGGGCCAGGCGCCAGAGGTAGTCCATCCCCTCCTCGCGCAGGGCCGGATCGTCCGAGAGCTGAGTGAGCTGGACAAAAAAGAAGTGCGCCCGCTCATCGGCGGGTTCCTGGGCCAGCGCCTTGCGGGCCGAGACCAGAGCTCCAGTCAGGTCCTGGTCGTGCAACTGCACCCGCCCGAGGTAATAATAGTACGCTGAGTCGGTCTGGCCGCGGGCCGCCATGGTCTCAAGCTGCTTGCGGGCGGTGTCGAAGTCCCCGGCCATCAGCGCGGTGGAAACCCAGTTGCCCAGGTCTGAATTGTCGTCGGAGAGCTCGAAAGTCTTTTCCCAGAAGGACTCGGCCTTGGCCGGGTCAATCTCACGGTATACCTGGGCCACTGTGCGCACCACGTCCGGGCTGAGCGGATCGGCCCCGTAGGCGCGGCGGGCCGCCTCCAGCGCCCCCTCGTAATCCCTCTGCCCGAGCAGCATGCGCGCCTGGGCCACTTCCTGCCGCGCCGTGTACTGGTGGTAGGCACGTAGCAGGGGACCGACCGCCAACCCGGCAGCGACCGCCCCGAGGGCCAGCAGAACCAGGACCCAGGTGAAGCGTTTTTTGGATTCGGGGGTCATAGAGACGTGACGCCCACTCAAGGCCCTCCATCCGGCCTTGGCAACCGTCAACTGCGTTGCCTATCGACGGTAAACCTTTGTGATTAAACCGCCTTCGCCTTTCCGGCGGCGGAACCTGCCACGAGAAATCCATCCTCACCCCGCAAAATCGTTTGCCATCACGCCCTTCCCCTGTTTCACAAAAATCATCCCGACGAACTCGCCCCTCGCCAAACAGAACATAAAACTGCATCCCAACGCATGTCCCGACCCGTCACCCTGTTCACCGGCCAATGGGCCGACCTCCCGCTAACCAAGCTCGCCAAGACCGCCAGCGACATGGGCTATAACGGCCTGGAGCTGGCCTGCTGGGGCGATCACTTCGACGTCTTCAAGGCGGCGAAGGATAAAAAGTACTGCGCCCAGAAGCGCGCCATGCTCAAGCGTAACAAGCTGGAGTGCCACGCCATCTCCAACCACCTCGCCGGGCAGCTCGTGTGCGACCTGAACGACGACGCCCGCTCCGACGGTTTCGCCCCGCCCAAGTGCGCCGGCAATGCCGAGAAAAAGCGCGAGTGGGCCGTCACCGCGATGAAAGCCACCGCCAAGGCCGCCAAAAACATGGGCGTGTCCGTGGTCAACGGCTTCGTCGGCTCGTCCATCTGGCACCTGCTGTACTCTTTTCCGCCCGTCACCCCGAGCATGATCGAGGAGGGCTACAAGTACTTCGCGCACATGTGGAACCCGATCCTGGACGAGTTCGACAAGTGCAAGGTCAAGTTCGCCCTGGAGGTGCACCCGACCGAAATGGCCTTCGACATCGTCTCGGCCGAGCGCACCCTGGCCGCCCTCGGTAACCGCGAGACCTTCGGCTTTAACTACGACCCCTCGCACCTGGGCTATCAGGGCGTGGACTACGTGAAGTTCATCCGCCGCTTCTCCGACCGCATCTACCACGTCCACATGAAGGATGCCTGGTGGGGCCACGGCGACGGCACCGTCGGCATCTTCGGCGGGCACACCGACTTCGGCGACCCGCGCCGGTACTGGGACTTCCGCTCCCTCGGCCACGGGGACATCAAGTTCGAGGACATCATCGTCGCGCTCAACGACATCAACTATCAGGGCCCGCTCTCGGTTGAGTGGGAAGACATCCGCATGGACCGCCTCCACGGCGCCAAGGAGTCCGGCGAGTTCGTCAAGCGCCTCGACTTCAAGCCCTCGGGCGTGGCCTTCGACGCGGCCTTCGACAGCAAGAACCGCTAAGGTTCTTTGATGCGATTTGGATTAACCACAGAGGACACAGAGAGCACAGAGATGGATAAAGACGGGAGACGAGAGATCGTTCAAATTTCCACCCCCCTCTGTGTCCTCTGTGCTCTCTGTGGTTAAAATTCTTCTTTATTTCCCCACCACAAAAACATCCTAATTTACGATAAAAATGCCTACACAAATTGGAATCATCGGTGCCGGCGGTATGCTGCAATACCATGCCGCGGGCTTTCGCGCCGCGGGCGCGGATATCGTCGCCATCGCCGACCTGAACGAAGCCGCCGCCAAAGCCGCCGCCGACAAGTGGGGCATCCCCGCCGCCTACGGCTCGCCCGAGGCCATGCTCGAAGCCTGCCCCGAGATCGAAGGCGTGGCCGTCATCGTGCCCAACAAGTTTCACGCCCCGCTGGCCATCCAACTGCTGGAGGCGGGCAAGCACGTCTTCTGCGAAAAGCCGCCCGCGCTCAATGCCGGGGAGGTCGAGCAGATGATAGCCGCCGCCGACAAGGCGGGCAAGCGTCTCATGTTCAACTTCAACAACCGCGCCCGGCCCGAGTCCTTCGCGCTGCGCGGGTACGTCGAGGACGGCACCGTGGGCCGCATCAACTCCGCCCAGGCCAAGTGGGTGCGCCGCACCGGTATCCCGGGCTTCGGCGGGTGGTTCACTCAGCGCGCCCTCTCCGGCGGCGGCCCGCTGATCGACCTGTTGCACATGATCGACCTGGCGCTGTACTTCATGGACTTCCCCGAGCCCGCCGTCGTGCTCGCCCGCACCTTTGACGACTTCATCAACGACAAGGGCTTCAAGGGGCCGTGGGGCCTCCCCGACCGCGAAGGCGTAGTCAACGACGTGGAGGCCGCCGCGCACGGCATGGTCACCTTCAAGTCCGGCCAGGTGCTCACGCTCCAAGTCTCGTGGGCGGAGATGGTCAAGCGCGAGGAGGTCTCGGTCAATTTCCAGGGCTCCAAGGCCGGCGGCAAGATCGAGCGGCTCTTCGGCGTAGACGGGGTGGACGAAACCTCCATCGACACCTGCGAACTCTACGTGCAGGAAAACGGCAACAGCGTCAACCGCACCATCGTCACCCCGGTGTGCGAAGACATGGGCCGCATCCGCTCGGCGCAGAACTTCGTCCTCGCCATCGAGGGCAAGGAAAAGCCGATCAACACCCCGGACCAGGCGCTCAAGCTGATGAAGATCATCGACGCCGTTTACGCCTCCGCCCAATCCGGCAAGGCCGTCGAACTGTAAACCGGATATCGCGCTCTGGCGCGACGACCGTTTTTTTTAAAATTATTTAACCTTCCGAGACTCCCGGCCTGCGCCGGGAGTTTTTTTATGCCTTATCCGCAGGCGGAGGCATTTTCCCACCAAACCGTGACAGGCACGCCGTTTGCGCTGGTTTGTCGTGCGCACGGCATGACGGCACAGCGCAGAGGCTTTTGGGGGTCACCTTGACAGCTTCCTAACCATGGCTATAATAGAGTGCAATGACTGAACGCCAGACGTCAACCGGCTCACTTTATCGCCATCACGCGGGGCTCACGACCCCGTAGCCGGTACGGTTGTCCTCTGCCTCCGCGGCACACGCCACACCCTCACTATGCTCATGGCGTGCGCCCGCGTCTCACTCTCACGTACGCTAACTCAAACTAGAAACGGACATCACTATGCCGACCAAAACCGCCACCAAAGATTCTGATCTCGCCGCCGACCGCGACAAGCTGGTCGCCGACCTCAAGATACTGATGGAAGACGCCAAGACCCTCACCTCCGACGCGGCCGAGACCTCGCACGAGGTTTTTTCCGAAAAGGCCGCGCAGGTCCAGGCCCAGCTCAAGGAAGGGCTCGAAAAGCTGAAAGCCCACGGCCAGACCGCCTGCGAAAAGGGCAAGGAAACGGCCGAAACCGTGGAAAAGCTGATCAAGGATAACCCGTGGAAATCGCTCGGCATCGCCCTGCTCGCCGGGGTCATCGTCGACCGGCTGATGCGCGACTAATCGCGTGCGGTTCCCTCCACCCCGCTGCCGATGAAATCGCTACAGGCCGCCGGTGCATTGGCGGAAACGCTGCTGCACATGCTCGAATCGCGTGTCGAGCTCTTTGCGCTGGAATTCCGGCTGGAGCGCTCGCGCCTGGCCCTCGTGCTCATGCTGGTCGTCATCGGCAGCGGCAGCCTGCTGCTGTCGGGGGTGGCCTTTACCGCGGGGCTGGTCTGGGCCGTACCGCCGGACTACCGGCTGCTCGCGCTGGGGCTGTGCATGCTCGTTTACCTGCTGGTAGCGGGCGCATGCGCCTGGGGGCTGACACGGATTTTCCACAAGGCAGAGCTCCCCTTTCACGAGACACGCCAAGAACTCAAGCAGGACGTGCAATGTTTGGTATCCGCCGCCAGGAGCAAAGAATAAGTGTGCTAAAAGAACGGCTCCGCGCCGAAAGGCAGGCGGCCGGATACCATCTGCGCACCCTTTTACCGCAGGCCCGCAAGGCCGCCGTGGCCGGGTCGCTCGCGTGGGGTGCCCGCAAGGCGCTCCCCCTGCTGCGCCCGCTGGCCTTCTCGCTGCTGCCCCGGCTCTTAAGCGGCCGCAAGGGCAAGCGCCTCCTCAAGATCGCCGGGCTCGCCGCCGCCGGTTTCGGCGCGTGGAAGCTCTTCAGCGGCGGGGATGAGGAGTAAGCGGAGAAGGGCTTCAAAATCCGCCCGCGCCTACACCGTCTCGACGCGCACGACAATTTCCCCGTCCCTGAAGTCGAGCGCGAGCCGCTGGCCGGGCTGAAGCCCCGTCTTGGCCGAGACCAGCTCGCCGCGCTCATCCCGCGCCACCGCGAAGCCCCGATCGAGCGCCTTTTGCAGGCTGGCATTTTCCAGGCGGGTGGTGAGCTGTTTTAAATGCTCACGCTTACGGCGCAATTCGACAGGCACAGTGCGTGCCAAGCGGTCGCGGGAGGACTTGAGCTGCACGCCCGACACGCGCAGGACGGACTCGGGCGTATGCGCGGTCAATCCGTGTAGTGACTTGGCCAATACGCTCCGATGCTCCGCCAGCGTATGGCGCAGGCTGGAGCGGAGACGGTTATTTAAATCGTCCAGACGCAGACTGGCCTGCTCCAGGCGCGGCTGCGGGTGGCGGCGCTCCAGCCCGGCACGGGCACCATCGAGGCGATAGCCGAGGCGCTCCAGCGCGCGCTCGATGAGGTCGTGCAAACTGTCGCGGGCGATCTCCATCCGGTCCACCATCTCGATGTAGCCGCTGCTGATGAGCTCGGCGGCGGCGGACGGCGTCTCGGCCCGGCGATCGGCGGCGAAGTCGCTCAGCGTGAAATCGATCTCGTGCCCCACGGCGGAAATCACCGGTAGCGTGCAGGCGGCGATGGCCCGGGCCACGCTCTCCTCGTTAAAGCACCACAGGTCCTCCAAGCTGCCGCCACCACGGCCCACGACCAGCAAATCGAGACCGTCGAGCTTTTGCGCGGCCTCGATCCCGACCACGATCTGCGCGGCAGCCCCCGCCCCCTGCACCTGCGCGGGGATGACGACGACACGCCCACGCCACTCACGGCGGGCAAGGATACTCAGGAAGTCGCGGATGGCTGCACCGGTGGGCGAAGTGACGAAGCCGACCGCACGCGGCAACGGCGGCAGCGAGCGCTTGCGCTCCGCATCGAACAGCCCTTCGGCGGCGAGCTTGGCCTTGAGTCGCTCAAACTCCTGCTGGAGCCGCCCGGCCCCATCGTCCATGACCACGCGGCAGATGAGCTGGTGCGTACCGCGCGGCTCGTACACGCTGACCTGCCCGTATACGATCACCTGAAGCCCGTCTCGCAGGTCCACCTGCTGGCGCATGGCGTCGCCCCGGAAGAGCACGCACGAAAGCTGGCTCTGAGCGTCTTTCAGCGTGAAGTAAACGTGCCCGCTGGACTGGCGGCGCAGGTTGGAGATCTCGCCGCGCACCCAGCACGGGGGCAGGTTGGACTCCAGCAGGTCCTTGACCCGCCGGGTGAACTCGCCCACGGAGAGGACGGAGTCAGCGCTGGGGTTGGTCAGATTCGGCGGCATGGGTGGCGGATTTATTCTTACGGTGGCTGTGGATGAGACGTCCGACAATCCCGAAAACCAGCAGCAGGCTGACGCCAAGGATGATCAGCCCCCATTGCCCCTCAAAGAGCGCCCCGCCGGTCAGCACAAAGCCCGCCACGATGATTAACTGCGGCGGCAGCGAGACCCAGAAAAAGGTCCAGAAGGGAATGCCGGAAAGACCGAGCACGTAATTCTGCACGGTGGCGGGGAGGCCCGGCGTCACGCGCAACAACAGCACGATCTTGTAGCCGTCTCCCCGGGAGACCTCGGGCACGTTGACCCCGCGCCGCTCCAGCCAGCCGCGCACGGGCTCCCGCAGCCAGGCGGCGATCCAGTAGCCGAGGACGTTGTTCAGTGCCACGCCGCCCGCGCCCACGAGCATGCCCACTGCTTCGCCATAGACCACGCCGCCCATGATCAGCAACGCGCTGATGGGGAAGCCCACCAGGGGAAGGACCGCGATGGCCAACAGGAGAAAGACCGGGTTGGCCTCCTCCAGCCAGGCCAGGGTCACGTCCTTGGCGTGGTCGGCGTCGCGCAGGCTGAACGGCACCCCCCAGTAAATGACGCCCAGCACGCCCGCCACCATCACCAGCACGGCGAGGGCAATCTTGATGCGGTGGCGCAGCACAAGCTTGAGCATGGCGGCAGAGCTTAGGCATTGCCCCGGAACGCCGACAACGCTTTATTGCCCGACGATGGAAACTTCCGCCCCGCCTCTCTCCACCCGGCGCCTGCTGTGGCTGGTGCTCGGGCTGAGCGGACTGTACCTGGCGGGCTTTTTCCTGTGGTACAGCGGGACGCCGCTGGGACTACGCCCGGTCCTCGACGGAAAGGAAAACCTCGAACTGGCCGCGCAGATGGCGGACGGCACTCTGGCCGCCGAACCCTTTTACCGCGCCCCGCTTTATCCGTTTTTGCTGTCGCTGCCGCTTCGGCTGGGACTGCCTACGGAGATGCTCCCGATGACGGCGCGGCTGTTCAATGCCCTGTGCCAGCTGCTGAGCGTGGGGCTCGTTACGTTAATCAGCCTGCGGCTGTGGCGCTCGCCGGGCGCGGCCCTGCTGAGCGGGCTGCTCGTCGGCCTGAACCCGGTGCTGCTGCACTTCGCTGCCGACCCGCTGGACATCACGCTGGCGGTGACCTGGCTGCTGCTGGGCACGCATCAGGCACTCGCCGCGCAGGAGAGCGGACGCCTGCGTCCGGCGGTGCTGGCGGGAGTCTTTCTGGTGCTGGGCGTTTACACCCGCCCCCACCTGCTACCGGTGGCGCTGGCCTGCCCGCTGGCGCTCCTGTGGAAGCAGAGCCGACCGACCGCGTGGAAGCGCGCCCTCGCCGCGTTCGCGCCCGTGCTGGCCGGGATGGGGCTGTTCGGCGCGGTTAACCTCGCCCGCAGCGGGCACTTCGAGGTGCTGCCCACGCAGGGCGGCTACAACCTGTGGGCGGCGAACAAGCCCGGCTCCAACGGCCTCTACTACGTACAGCGCATCGACGTGAGCATGGTCGGCGATCTTAAGGAAAACCCTGCCCGTCGCGAAGCCGCCCTGCTCTACGCTCGCGAGACCGGCCTGCCCGCCGGGGAAAACCCCGCGGCGGAGAGTGCCTACTGGCGCACAAAGACTCTCCGCGCCATCGCCGAAAAACCCGGCGCGTGGCTCGACCTGATGGCCCGCAAGGGGCTAGCCCTGATCGGCAACCGCGAGCCGTACAACAACAAGACCTACGCCTTTCACAAAGCCCGCTCCCCCTGGTTGCGCTGGAACCCGCTGGGCTGGGCCGTGCTGCTCGCGCTCGGCATGGCCGGGGCCGTTTGTTTTTCGAAAAAACCCGGTGTGCGCCTGCTCGTATTTACCGGGCTGGCCTATGCCGCCGGGGTGCTGCTGTTTTACGCCAGCGCACGCTTCCGCATACCGCTCGTGCCGCTACTGGCCATACTGGCCGGGGGCACGGTGGGGGCGTTCGCCACGGGGAGCGTCAGCGTCTGTCGCCGATGGGTTGCCTTCGGGCTGGGGGCGGCGGTCTTCGCGCTGAGCCTGGTCAACGCCTTTCAGCCTTCGGGACGCGACACCACTTCGGAGGACTGCCTGCTGCTCGCTCAGGCCGCCAATGAACTCGGCCACGACGCCGAGGCGCTGGCGTGGGCGCGGCGGAGCTACGCCATTTCCCCCACCGCCAGCGGGGCCGAGCTGATCACGCTGGCGCAGTTCAACCTCTGGCTCACCGGCGCAGTGCCACCCCCGGATCGAGGACAGATGCTGAATCTGTTGCCGATCGCCCAAGTCGCCGCCCAGACCTCTCGCCAAGCCCGCTGGACGCTCGGCGTCATGCAGATCAAGCTCGGCCAGCGCGAGGCCGCGCTCACCACCTGGCGCAGCCTGCTTCCACCACCCCCACCCGCCTCTGGCGACGCCACCGCCCATGACGCAGCCATAATGCTGCTGCTCTGCGACCCCGAGGGGACTCGGCCCCTGCGCAGCACCACCAGCATTTCGCCGCTCTCATTTCTGATTATCCGCCATGACAGGGGAGACATCCTCTCCCCCGAAGAGCAGGCCGCACTGGACTTCCTCACCGCGCCCGTGTCCACCGACATGACTCCACCCGGAGATGACTCCACCCCGGCACCTGTGAAGAACCCGTAAACCTCGCCCGCAGCGGCAAGGCCGGTCTTGCCATCCCCGCGCCAGCCGTCAACACTCACGGTTTTGACGACCATGGACGCCGCCGCCGAGCCCACCCCACGCCTTTCCTTTGTCATCCCCGTGCTCAATGAGGGCGAGACCCTCGACACCCTTTACGCGAAGATCGCCGCCACGATCCAGGCGCACGACCTCGGCCCGTTCGAAGTCATTTTCGTCGATGACGGCAGCACGGACGACTCCTGGGCACGCGTGACCACCCTGGCCGCGGCCCCCCCGCCCGTGCGCGGGCTGCGCTTCCGGCGCAACTTCGGCAAGGCCGCCGCGCTCGCCGCCGGGTTCGCCGAGGCGCGGGGCGAGGTGGTCTTTACCCTCGACGCGGACCTGCAGGACGACCCGGAGGAAATCCCGCGCTTTCTGGAAAAGCTGGACGAGGGCTACGACCTGGTCAGTGGCTGGAAAAAGGACCGCCACGACCCGCTGGAGAAGCGCCTGCCCTCGAAGCTGTTTAACGCCGTGGCCTGCCGGGCTGGGGGCGTCCGGCTGCACGACATGAACTGCGGGTTCAAGGCGTACCGGCGCGAAGTCCCGCCCACGCTCAAGCTCTACGGCGAACTGCACCGCTACATGCCCGTGCTCGCCCACGCCGAGGGCTTCCGGGTGACGGAGATCCCCGTGCGGCACCACCCGCGCGAGCACGGCGTCTCCAAGTACGGCTGGAAGCGCTACTTCAAGGGCCTGCTGGACCTGCTCACCGTACTGGCGACCACCCGCTTCCTCGACCGGCCGGGGCACCTTTTCGGCGGGCTGGGTCTGGGCGCGTCCGCCATCGGGTTCCTCATCCTGTTCTACATCTCGTGCATGAAGCTGATCGCGGGCGTCCCCATCAGCGGACGGCCCCTGTTCTTTCTGGGTATCCTGCTCATGCTGCTGGGTGGCCAGTTGATTTCGCTCGGAGTCATCGCCGAGCTGATCATCCGCTTCCAGCGCCACGACAACAGCAGCAAGATCGTCGAGCGCATTGGCAAACCCTGAGCCCGGCCATGGACATAGAAACGACTAACCACCAGAAATTCCAGACCGGCAACCCCGTCGTTCGCCGCCTGATCGGGAACTTTTTCGGGCGTGTGCGGGCCAGCCTGGCCGCCTGCGAGTACGCGAGCCTGCTCGATGCCGGGTGCGGCGAGGGGCATACCCTCGACACCCTCGCCGACCTGCTCCCGGAGCGGGTCGCCGGGTTTGACATCAACACGGACTGCGTGGCCTTTGCCCGGCAGCGTCTGCCCCAGCATATAGAACTCCAGGCCGCCTCCATTTACGAGATTCCCTACCCCGACGACCATTTCGATGTCGTGGTCTGCTGCGAAGTCCTGGAGCACCTCGACCGCCCCCACGAGGCCCTGGCCGAGCTCAAGCGCGTCGCCCGCCAGCACCTGATTCTCAGTGTGCCATACGAGCCGTGGTTCCAGCTCGGCAGTTTGTTGCGCGGTAAGTACCTGTCCACCTGGGGCAACCACCCCGAGCACGTCAACCACTGGAACCCGCGGAGCCTGCGACATTTCCTACGCGAGGGGGGCGTCGAGGCCGAGGTTCAGGTCTCCTTTCCCTGGCTTATCGCCACCACCCATGTCTGAGCACGTCACGTGGGCCCACCGACTGACCCGGGCCGGGCGACGGCTGGCCCGCTACTCGGCGGCGGCGGGGCTGAGCTTCGGACTCACGCTGGGGCTGACCTACGTGCTCGTGCAGCAGGCGGGGCTGCGACCGCCTCCGGCCTATGCCATCACCCTGCTCACAGTCTTCACGGTCAACTTCCTCATCATGCGGTACTGGGTGTACCGAGACGTCACGGATAAGTCCCGCATCACCCGCCAGCTCACCCTGTGCGCGATCGTCAGCTTCACCTCGCGACTGCTGGAGTGGTGCCTGTTCACGGGGCTGGTCGAGGGGCTGGCCGTCCCCTACCTGGTCGCCGTGGTTATCGTGCAGGTCACACTCTTTGCGGTGAAGTTCGGCGTTTACGACCGCTGGGTCTTCGGCAAACGTGCCGGGACGCCAGACAGTTGACCGGACCGGCCTACTCCCTGTCGGCCGCGGCAGGAAGATGCGGCTCCTCCTTGACCACGGTGAAGGGCAGCCCGAAGCGCTCCACCACGTAAACCGTGCGCCCCTCCATCAACTGGTCGAAATGCTGGCGCGTCAGGCTGAGGAAAAAATCCGGTTCCTGCCCCATACGGACCCGTTTGAAGCGCTCCGGCAGATAGATGTCCGTCATCCACGGAGGAGCGGCCACCGCCACCCGGTACTCGCCCTCCGGCACGTACTGGTCCAGCCACAGGCAGGCCTCGCGCATCGACGTGCCCCAGTATTCGGTCTCGTAGCGCCCGGCTTTGTCCGCCATGCCTCCGCCGAGCTGGTTGAAATAGACATACTCGTACGGGTGCAGCCGATACAGCACCCAGACCTGCATCAGCATGAGCACCGTCAATGCGCCCCCCAGGATCACACGCAGGATTGGCTTTGAACGGGCGGTCAGGTCCAGCAAGGATACCCACGCCAACGCCCCCATACATGCCAGCGGCGGCAGGATGAACAACAGATGCCGGATCCCGTCGTAGAGCACCGAGTCCCGGGCAATCACGTACGCCAGGGGGAAAGCGAACGCCGTCGCCACCACGACCCAAGGAAAACCTCGCGGAGAGAACATGGCCCTCAGGCAAAAGCGGAAGTTCACCGCCAGCAGAATCACCCCCGCCGCCAAGATCACCAGCAGAAAGTCCGGCAGCGTAATCGCCAGCCAGGTCAGCGGATAGTACCATGGCAGCGCGGGCGCATGGATAGATTCACCGGCGAAGAGGACCAAGCCGTTCCACGGATACTGGGAGACCGTGGAGAGCGCCTCGAACGGCTTGACCAACGGGTTGCTGTGAATGGCGGGCCACCAGGGCACCAGCACGATAAAGGCGACAACCAGCACCAGCAGCGCATGCCCCCCCACCCGCAGGAAACTTCCCCACCAAGTGCGCGTCAGCCCTCGCCCCACGATCAGCTCGCGCACAAGTGCGTAGCCAACGTATCCAGCTACATACCCGAAAAAGACCATGCCGCCGATACGCAGGGCCAGCGTCAGGCCGATCACCACGCCCAGGGTGAGCGTCGCCCCCAACCTGGGCCGCGGCAGCAGCCGCCCCCAGCGCAGGAGAAAGTACAGCGACCAGATCATCCCCGCGGCGAACGGAATGTCCTTCGGGTTAAAAAACATGTGCCCGAAAAAACGGGGCGTCATGAACAAAAATAACGCGCACCAGAAGGCCAGCCGCTGCCCCCCCAGCAGACGCCCGATAGCCCAGGCCCCGGCCACCGCGGCCAGCCCGCAGGCCAGGCTTAGCCCGTGCCCGAGCGCCAGCAGCCCGAACGGGAGCACCTCGTTAGCCAGGGCCACCGAGAGGTCGAACAGGCCGGGATAGGCGTCCTCGGCCGGAAGCACGGCCTGGGCATCACCGCCATCCAGCAACACCTGATAATAAAGCAGTTTTTGCTGTCCACCTTGCCAGCGGAAATACTCGTCCCAGCTGATCCCGTAGTCCGGCAGCGCCCACAACCCCCAGATCGCCACCAGAACGAACAGCACCAGCGAGGCCAGGCGGTAGCAACGGGCGTTACAACCCACGATTTCTCTCCCCTTGCCCGAGAGCGCACAGGAGTCGCTTCTATCCGTCATGGGATATGCCTTCCCCAATACTTCAGGTAATCAAACATATCTTTATACTCAGGCTCTTCCACTTCGACATTCTGCACATCGACAATGCGCACCACCTGCACTTTCCTGATTTCCGAGTAAGCGTCCTCCCAAACCGGCTCGGTAACGAAGTCCTCGTCCAGGTCAGTCTTTGTGCTGGGCTTTAAAGTCCGCGACACGGCATCATAGTATAAAAAACGAAAGGCGTACACGGGCGGCGAAGTAGGTTGTTGAAGAAAATATTTGATCTCCTCCTTGCGTTCATTGGCACCAGGAGTTGTGACCACATAGTCGAGATACAGGGAAAAGAAGGGAGAATTTTCGGCGATCATAACCATGGGCTCGCCCTGATGCTCATAAAGAAATTTTTCCGCCAATCGATACTCCGTGGCGGATTGATAAGTCCTCGCGTATATACGTTGTGAGGTGGAAGGATAGGCGTAAGCCGCGAAATAGACGGCGATTGCCACCCAGGCGATGCGGTGGAGTGCCCGGCTACGCAGACAACCGAAAACCAGATACGCCCCCGCCACCGCCAGAGGGATATGTAACGGCAAACTCAATCGCTGGATCACAGGGTTGTCGAATTGCCATCCGTAGCACAACAGTAACAAAAAAAGGGCTAGAAAGCCGGGGAGAAACAGAATGCCCGCCTGAAGTATCTCGGGCAAGGTACCGAAGCGCCGCCAGCGGCGCCCCCCGGAAACCAGCAACAACAGGAGGGCGACACTCCCCAACCCAACCAGCAACCAGGAATTTGGCGTGCGGGTGCTCAGGTCAAAGAAGTAACCAATCGCGCGCCCAAAATTATCATACAGGTACTGGACCCCGAACGGCTCCATCTGCTCCCCTATATCCGCCATCTGCCAGGCATCACTATCCACGCGGAAAATACGGTTCTGCCACAGCCAGGGAATGAGCAGAAGGGGACACAAAATGAGCACCCAGGGGACCAACAGACGCCGCGTCCGCACCCAAGACCAAATAATGACCAACCCCACCGGTAAAACGAACAAGACGGACTCATAGCGACACTGTGCCAATAAAATGCCGCTCAAGGCAAACGCGCCCAACCGGGACGCAGTAGGACCCTGTAAATAAAAACCACCCAGTAGGCAGGTCAACACGATGAGAAACAGATTGACCGGCTCCATCCCTCCTCCGGCACAGATATAACTGAGCAAGGGAGATGAGCAAAAGAGCGCCACCGAGCCCACCGCAGTCCCCACTCCTCCCAAACGTTCCGCTAGTATATACAGCAAAAGCAGCAACAAAGGCGTTAAGGCGGCATTCAGGTAAATCCCGTTATACGGGCGAAAACCGGTCAGATCGTGGACAAGCGAAACCAGAAACGGCTGGAAAAGCGGGCGTTTATCGACAAACCCAAGCTTGCGCATTGGAGTTGAATTTACACTCACCGTTCGCATGGGGACATATGCCTCGCGACTGTCATGCAGGAGCATGGCTGTCGAGGCCAGAACGTGGTCATCCATGATGGTCTTGAACCCCAAGGGCTCAGCCCGGAAGAGAAACACGCTTCCCAGCAAGACAGAGAGCAGGCCGATACGGCCTGCCCGTGATTTCAGGTAGGCCCACATCCGAGGCCAATCCTGATGGTACCCCCGGTAAAGGAGGTAGAGAAAACTGAAAAAAGTGGCCGCAACGATCCAGTAGCCGCTATATCGAAACCAGTTCAGGACAACAGTGTTCCCAAGGGCAAAATAGCCCACATAGAAAGAGGCGATTCCAATCAGGGCAAAGAGCAAGAGGCGCTTACGTCCGTCCATAGCGATAACAAAAAAAAGCCGCTCATATTTGACTATGAGCGGCCGAAAATCGGATCTTCAACAATTAGTACGTGTAGGGAACCGTATCCCCACCGGTCATCGTAACCACAAGCTTGTTCTTAGTAACGTCTTCGTAGACCGTGACGGCATCGTAATCTTCGCCGTTAACCGTCTTGATCGTGGCGAAGTAGGTCGGGCAAAGATCATCATAAGACACGGAGGCCAAACCGGTTTCCAGCATGTATTGCTGGCCGGCGGAAGCAACCTGGCGCAGGTTGTTCGTGATGGTCTTCGTGCGGGATTCCTGGCGGACCTTGTTGAAGGCGGGGATGGCCATGGCCGCGAGGAGGCCGATGATGACCACGACAATCATAATTTCGACGAGGGTAAAACCCTTCTTGCTTTGCTTAGTCATGATATTCTCCTGTTTTGATGATATTATAATCAGAGTGGGTAGAATCCCATCTTCCCTAAATTTAGCTCCTGATAATCCCTTATTACAAGCACAAAAGCACCCCCAGCGGGATTAGCATGATTTTTACTTATAAAGGCTTAGGGAGCCTGCGACTAGTGAATCAAACGGGCGAAGATAAGCTTTCCGCCCGCGGAGGGCATCACGCTGATCACCTCAATGTGGACACTCTTCCCCACCATTTCCGCCGCATCGTTGACCACGACCATGGAGCCGTCACTGAGGTAGCCGACCGCCTGATTGGGCTCTTTACCGGATTTCACGAGTTCGACATCGAACGTGTCCCCCACCGCCACCTCGGTGTTCAAGGCGCGTGACAAATCATTAATATTCAACCAACTTACGCCTTGAAACTCGGCCAGTTTGGCCAGGTTATAGTCGGTGGTCAGAAGCTTGGCCTTGAGGCTTTGGGCGACGAAGATGAGCTTCTCCTCCACCTTCTGGCGGGGATTCAATTCGCTTTCGTGAATGGAAACCGTCACGAACGGTAACTTGCGCAGCTCGCTCAGCACTTGAAGCCCCTTACGACCCTTGGCCTGGCGCTGCGTGTCGTGAGAATCAGCGATGCGCTGGAGCTCGTCCATGACGAAGCGAGGCACGACCAGCTCCGCCGCGAGGAAGCCACTTTTGCAGATCCCAACCACCCGGCCGTCGATGAGGGCACTGGTATCGAGCACCACGACGGCCACGTCGACCTTCTGCGGGACGAACTTGATGTACGGAATCACGAGATTGAACTCATCGCGGCCGCGCAGAGCGATGACCGCCCCCAGATACATGCTGATCACATACAGGCTCAGGCGCACCAGAAAGATCGTTTCGGGGTCGCCCTGCTCGAACAGCGGCGAGGTCGAGATCAGCAGGGCGATCAGCGCCCCCATGCCCAGCCCGAAGGTCAGGGCCGTCAGCCCGCGCAGGGAAAAACCTTTCAGGAAAATATCCACCAGGATGGTCAGTGCCCCCAGCAGTGCCCCGAAAAACAGGTACAGGCCAAGCTTTTCGGTCCCCTCATAACCGGCTGCGTAACGGATCAGCCAAGCCCCCACCACGCACAGGACAAAGAAAAAGATCCGGATGATGAAAATCGTTTTTTTCATAACACACGCACCACCGCCCGAGGCAATGGGCGACAAACAGGGACAGTATGACTTACCTGCCGAAAATTAGCCAGCCGATAAACGGGGCAATAATAAACAAGCCCATCACCCCGTAAAGGATCCACTGGGCGCGCTCAGCGCGGGCCTGCTCCTCGGGATCAGGGGGCGGAGTCGGGGGCGTTTGCATCGGCATCTTGAGAGGGGGGATTGAGGTTGGCGACCAGACGGAAACCGCCCATGCGGTCACGGCGGCGCGGGTTGGTCAAGTCGACGGGGACGTCGGCCAGGTGGTCGATGGAGTCCTCAGCGGTGCCACCGGCCACATAGACTTGGCCGTCAGCGAGAATTTCGACCGAGGCCAGCCATTCGTCCACGTTCCCCAGCAGATCGTAGTAACCGGCCGCGTTAGGCTCCTTGGTCCCTACGTCGTGGGTTTCGTTCCCGGAATTTTCCGCGTTCCAGGAGATATCGTTCAGATTGACATAGCGGAGGCTTCCCACGGCGGCGTCGAACTCATCTTTGTACGGCAGGCGGGCCGGCAGCCCCAGGATCCAGGACACCTTCTGACAAAACTCGCTAGCCTCGCCCCAGTTAACCGAGTCAACGGGCAGGGTCTCTCCGACGTGGCGGCTGGGATTGTTTAGCATGATACTGTTGTAAAGGGCCTGAGTGACCTCGTAGCGGGTCATGTGCCAGCCCTCGGTGCCGGGCACCGGCAGGAGCTGGCCGTAAATGCGGTCCTGGAGCAATGCGATGTCGTTCTTGATGAACTTGAGAAAGCGCAGCTTGATCACGGTGTCCTCCGTCAGCAGAGTGCTGCGCGGGTAGCTCTCGCGAAAGGCTTCCACCTTCTCGAAAAGCCCCGGGATGATTTCCCCGGCCTGCCAAACCTGACGCTGGCGCAGGCTCTCGTCGAGCTCGGCCAGCTCAGTGATGATCTCCTCCCCGACTTCGCGGCTGAGGGCGTCCGTCGCCATTTCCCGCAGCTCGTCGGCCCGCTTGTTCGAAGCGAAACGGCTCTGGGCATGCTCATCATTGAGACGGCGCTGGAGCCGGGCGGCGGCATTGAGATCCTCAGCGGCGGCCCGGTACTCCTTTTGGGCAAGCGCTTCCTTGCCCTTGGTTTCGAGAGACTGGATATTCTCGTACAGGTCACTCGACTCCATCGAGGCGAGGTCCACCTCCAAGCGGCTGAGGCGAGTCACATCCGCGTAGTGCAGGCCCCGGAACTCCAAATTGATCTCCTTCTGCAAATGGATGGCCTCGGTCAGCTGCTTTTTGGCTTCGGCCCAGTCGCCTTTTTCCGCGGCAGCCTTGGAGAGGCGCTCGGCCTCGTTGGAATCGTTCCACAGGGGGCGGGCGCGCAGCTCATTGACCTTGCGTTCGAGCTGGGTCAGGCGGCTGACGTCACGTCGGTTGCTCAGGGGGAAGTCCTCGTTGATTTTCTTTTGCAACTCGGTGGCTTTGCGGTAGTTACGCAGAGCCATCTCGGCGTCGCCCTGAGACTCGTAGTTGGCTCCCTGCCGCTCGGCCATGAGGCTTTCGCGGTACTGCTGGGCGGCCAGGGTGTCCTGATAAAGTGTTTGCAGACTCAGCAGGCGCTGCCCGGCCTCGCTGTTGTAGCCGCCGAGGGCCTGCTTATAGGCTTCCTGCTTGGCGATAGCCTGTTCGAGGATGGCGATGTCCTCGGCGTTGGGCTCGCGCAGGGCGGATATTTCCACGAACTGCGCCTCCAGTTTCTTGCTGGCATCCAACAGCTTGAGGGCCTCCTCGGAGTTGTTGGTATAGGTGATATCGGCCGGGTTGATGTTTTTGGGGCCCAGCTGGGAAAGCACGTAGGCGACTCCAAGCCCCACGCCGATGGCCAGCAGGGTGGCCAGAACCCGAAAAAGGACACGATGGCTGTAAAAGAAGCTCCGTTCTCTGCGGTGACGAGACATAAAGATAAAGGTTCAGTAAAAAGGGCTCCCCATGGAAATGCCAGTCAAAAGGCAAAGGCGCAGGCACCCCCCGAAACGCAAAAGAAAACATTTTGGCTCGCCTGTTCCATACCCGGTGCATGAAAAAGAGCCCGATGTTCGGTAAACTCACGGTACTCGGCACGGGCCTGCTAGGCGCCTCGCTCATGCAGGCGGCCAAGGCGCGCGGACTGTGCCAGCAGGCGCTGGCCTGGTCGCGGCGACCCGAAACCCGGCTCAAGTGTGAGCAGCAGAGCTGGTGCGACGGTGTTTACCCCACCGCCTCCGAGGCCGTGGCCGACGCCGACCTGGTCGTATTGGCCGTGCCCGTGATCAACATCGTCCCCCTGCTGGAGGAGATCGCCCCCGCCCTCAAGGCCGGGGCCCTCGTGACCGATGTGGGCAGCACCAAGAGCCTGATCTGCCGCCACGGTAACGCCGCCATGCCCGAGCGGGCCACCTTCGTCGGCTCGCATCCGATGGCGGGTTCGGAAAAGGCCGGCCTGGAGTTCGCCAGCGAGACCCTTTTCGAAAAGCGCGCCTGCTTCGTCACCCCGCTGGTGGACACGCCCGCGCCCGCCGTGGAGAAGATCCTGCGCTTCTGGCGAGAGCTGGGGATGGAGGTCGCCACCACCACCCCGGAGACGCACGACGAGATCGTCGCCCACATCAGCCACCTGCCGCACATCCTCGCCTCCGTCCTGTGCGAGACCCTCGCGGCCAAGGACCCCGCCTGGCGCAACTACGCCGGAAACGGCCTGCGCGACACCACCCGCATCGCCGCCGGGGACCCGCACCTGTGGAAGGCCATCCTGCTGGAAAACCGCGAGGAAATCCTCCGCGCCATGGCGGGCTTTGAGGAGCACTGGCAGCAGATGCGCGCCGCCGTCGCCAACAACGACCCCTTCGCCATCGTCAACCTGCTCGAAAAGGGCAAAGCCTACCGCGACGCCGTCCGCAACGACTAACTCCGCTTTGAATAAATTTAAATAACCACAAAGGCGCAAAGACACAAAGAGGGAATGAGGACGAGCGACTTACCCGCCTGCCTCCGATCGCTTCTTTCACCATGAAAACCACCACAGACACTTCCCGCTCAGAAGGCCTATCCTTTGTGTCTTTGTGCCTTTGTGGTAAATATTGAATGGCAGCCGCCTTTTCTTCGCCAGAACCTGTTTCATGGATTCCCTGACCCTCAGCCCCTTTCGCCAGCCGGTTTCCGGCACCGTGAGCCTGCCCGGCTCCAAGAGCATCACCAACCGGGCCCTCATCCTGGCCGCCCTCTCGCGCGAATCCCTCACCCTGGAGGGGGCGCTCTTCAGTGAGGACACCGAGATCATGACCGCCGCACTGAAGGCGCTGGGCTTCACTGTCTCGCCCGATCCGGCGGGCAAGTCGATCTTCATCATCGGTCAGGGCGGAAACATCCCGCAGTCCGAAGCCGACCTCCACGTGGGCAACGCCGGGACCGCCGCGCGTTTCCTCACCGCCCTGCTCGCGCTGAAAAGCGGGGGCCGCTACCGGCTCGACGGTTCCGAGGCCATGCGCAAGCGCCCCATGCGCGGCCTGCTCGACGCCCTCGCCACCGCCGGGGCCGCTGGGGCGAGCTTCGCGGGCGAAGCGGGCTTTTTCCCCTTTGAACTGGAAACCAAGGGCTTCGCCGGGGGCACGCTCGCCGTCGATGCCTCGGCCTCCAGCCAGCTGCTTTCCGCCCTGCTCATGGCCGCGCCGCTGGCCAAGGGGCCGCTCACCGTCGAGCTGGCCGGGGAGACCGTCTCGAAGCCCTTTGTCGAAATGACCCTGACCATGATGGCGCAGTTCGGCGTCGAGCCGGAAACCGCCGGGGGCGGGCGCTACGCTTTCGCCGGGGGGCAGAGCTACTACTATAACCGCCCGGCCTACGTCATCGAGCCCGACGCCACCGCGGCCAGCTATTTCCTCGCGCTGCCCTGGGTCATTGGCGGAAGCCTGCGCCTCCAGCGGATGGGGCGTGTCAGCCTCCAGGGCGACATCGGCTTCACCGAGGTGATGAACGCCCTCGGCGTGGAAACCGCCACCGAGGGGGACGACCTCGTGGCCGCGCCGGACGGCTCCCCCGCCCTGCCGGACAGCGTGGACTTTAACGCCATTTCCGACACCTTCCTCACCTTGGCCGCGCTCACCCCGCTGCTGGAGAAGCCGCTGACCATCACCGGCATCGCCCACACCCGCCAGCAGGAGACCGACCGCGTGGCCGCCATGGCCACCGAACTGCGCAAGCTCGGCCAGCGCGTCGAGGAGACCGAGGACAGCCTCACCGTCCACCCCGACCTGGCCGCGCTCAAGGCCGCCACAGCGGACACCCCGCTGGCCATCGACACCTACCGCGATCACCGCGTAGCCATGAGCTTCGGCATCCTCGGTTGCCGCGACCTGCACGGCGACGGCCGCCCCTGGCTCACCATCAAGGACCCCGGCTGCTGCGCCAAAACCTTCCCGAACTTTTTCCAGGTCCTCGAAGACCTGCGCCCGTCATGAACAAGCCCTTCCCCGTCATCGCTTTCAGGTTCGCACTACCGCTGCTGCTGATCCTGTCCTGCCTGAGTGCTTCCGCCGATGACCGAGCCGCTTATCTGAAAAAAAACAACCTGAAGCTGGAGGATTTCTCCCATTTCAACCTTACCTCCGTTGAAACCGAAATTTACTACTACGATCGCTTAGCGACCCAGTTGATGGTTGTTGATACCAATGCGTTCAGAAAGGATAACCCGACCCTTGAAGAACAAGATAAACAGGCAAAAATCGCTGCGATTATCAAAGGGTACGAAAATGAGATTATTGAATATAACGACCGGCTGAAGAATTTCGTAAAAGACCTCCCTGAAGGCTATTCGTTGTATTTCGTTTCACTTCGCGCAGGAGAGGGTAAGCAGCTTGAAGGGTACTATGCTATCAAGGATGGCGTGCTTCTGCGTAAAGATTTAATAGAATATTGATATAAACCAATGTCCAAGACTCCCGTCATCGCCGTGGACGGCGGCGCCGCCAGCGGCAAGTCCTCCACCTCGCGCCGCCTGGCCGCCCGCTTTAACCTGATGCACGTCGATACCGGCTCGCATTACCGTGCTGTGACCTTCGCGCTGGTGCAGGCCGGAGTCTCCCCGCACGACACCGCCACCATCGAGTCCGCCCTGGCCCACCTGAAGCTGGGCGAGGAAATCGACGGCCAGAGCGCACGCATCAGCATCGGGGGGAAAGTCCCGCGCGAGGAAGACATCCGCTCGGACGCGGTCAACGCCGCGGTCTCGCCCTTCGCCGCCGTGCCCGCCGTACGCCGGTTCCTCTTCGACTATCAGCGTTCGCAGGCCGCCGTGGCCGAGCGGAGTGGGTTCAGCGGCCTCATCATGGAGGGCCGCGACATCGGGTCGGTCATTTTCCCGGACGCGCCACTGCGGTTCTTTCTGGAGGCGGACGAGGCCACCCGCGCCGCCCGCCGCGCCAAGGAGGGCCAGACGGACTCCATCGCCGAGCGCGACCGCATCGACTCCTCCCGCAAGACCGCGCCGCTGGTCTGCCCCGAGGGGGCGCGGCGCGTGGACACCTCCCACCTCACCCTCGACCAGGTCGTGGACCTGCTGGCCGGGGAAATCGAACAGGCCACCGGTCTGGCCCCCGCGCAGGCATGAAAAACCCCGGCACCAACCTCGTGTACAAGGCGGGCTGGGCGCTGTCCCACTTCGTCTTCGACTACTTTACCCGCTGGGAAATCTACGGCACCGAAAATATCCCCAAGGATGGGCCGTTCCTGCTCGCCGGTAACCACGCCAGCTTTTTCGATCCGCCGGCCTTCGGCGCGGCCTGCCCGCGCGAGCTGCACTACTTCGCCCGCAGCACGCTCTTCGTGGGGCGTTTCGGCAACCTCATCCGCCAGTGCCACGCCATCCCCATCGACCGCGACGGGGGCAACGACCTGCAAGCCTTTCGCGAGGTCTTCAAGGTCCTGCGCAGCGGCGGCGGGCTTTTAGTCTTTCCGGAGGGCACCCGCTCCAATGACGGCAACCTGCGCGAGGCCCGCCCCGGCGTGGGCATGATCGCCGTGCGCGCCAAGGTCCCCATCGTCCCGGCCCGCATCCACGGCAGCTTCCGCGTGTACAGCCGCCACCAGAAGCTCCCCGACCTGCAAAACCGCATCAGCGTCGTCTATGGCCCGCCCCTCGACGTGGCCGATCTCGACCCCGGCGACGACGCCCCTCAGCGCTTCCAGCGCATCAGCGCGGGCGTCCTCGACGCCATCGCCCAGCTCAATCCGCCGCCAAGGCAGGATGTTTGAGCGTTTGTGGGTTTAAGAGCCGGTCACAGAGCACACAGAGGAGGCACAGAGAGCACTGAGAAACATTCATTTATCCAACCGGTGCTGGCCTTCCTCTGACCATGATCAAAGCGAGCATCTCTCGAGAACTTAAAAACATGTTTTTTCATCAGTTAGGCTCTGTGCTCTCCGTGCCTCCTCTGTGTGCTCTGTGACCAGCCCCCCCGCTTATGGCTTGACTTGGGGCGAGGTTAAACAAGCCTCGGGACCATGCCTTCCGATGTCGTTCAATTCTCCGATGGTGAAAAGCTGCTCGTGTGCGGCTTTATGGGACCGATGAATGCCGAGCGCTGCCAGCAAGTGCAGGACGACCTGCTCGACAAGATCGGCCAGACCGACGGCATCGTGAACTTCGACATGAAGGAAGTTACCTTCGCCTCGTCGTCGTTTCTGCGCATCGTGCTGACCGTGAACAAGCGCGTCGGCAAGGACCGCCTGAAGATCACCAACGTCGATCCCCAGGTGAAAAAGGTTTTCAAGATGTCCGGCCTGTGGGACGCCCTCGGCATGGGCTGAGAAGTCTGAGTCTGGACAAGTCCGGTTAATCAAGAGCTTAGCGTAGTCGCCGTAGTCGCCGCACGAAGACTGTGCGAGTACACCCGTACCCAGCGTGGCAGGCCATCCACACGGAACTCCCCTGCCCCGGCTAAGAGGCTTGCGGGGGCGGACGCGGGCGGTTTTCATCAGCGCATGTCCAGCGAACTGCCCGTCGCCCTCACCATCGCCACCTCCGACAGCGGCGCGGGGGCCGGTGTGCAAGCCGACCTGCTGACCTTCGCCGCCCGGGGCGTGTACGGGGTCAGCGCCTTCGCCGCCCTCACCGCGCAAAACCCCGCGGGCGTCAGCGCCATCCATGAGCTGCCCGCGGACTTTCTCCAGGCCCAGCTCGACCAGCTCGCCGCGTACTACCGCATCCGCGCCCTCAAGACCGGAATGCTCTTTTCCGCCCCGCTCATCCGCGCCACCGCGCACTTCATCGAGCGGGAGAACATCCCCGCCGTGGTGGACCCGGTTATGGTCGCCACCTCCGGCGCCGTGCTGCTCCGGCCCGAGGCCATCGCCACGCTGGAGGAGGAGCTGCTCCCCCGCGCCATGCTCATCACTCCCAACCTCGACGAGGCCGCCGTCCTGCTGGGGCGCCCGGTGGGCAAGATCGCCGAACTCGCCGCGACCGCGCAGGAGCTAAGCGCCCGCTACGGCACTGCCGTCCTGCTCAAGGGCGGCCACCTGCCCGGCGGCACCCTGATCGATACCCTCGCCGTCCCTGGCCAGGAGCCGGTTCGCTTCACCTCGAAACGTATCGAAAATGTCAATACGCACGGCAGCGGCTGCACTCTATCCGCCGCCATCGCAGCCGGGCTGGCCCAGGGGCTCGGCCTCGCGGACGCCGTGGCCGCCGCGCATGCCTATCTCCAAGCCGCCATGAACGCCCCCCTGCGCGTGGCGGGAGAAAACTTCATCAGCCACGGAGTGAGGGAAGATTTGTAGATTCGTAAAATTCATGGATGCGCAAACCCGTGTATCGAAAAATAACTACATAGCCGCTCGCCCCAAAAGAAACACCCAATGCTGATCGCCCGCGCCACCTCGCTTTTTCCCGTCTGGGCGGTGTTGTTCTCCGTTTTTGCCTATGCGGTACCGGGACCCTTCGCCGCGCTCAAGCCTGCCATCGTCCCGCTACTGGGGCTGGTCATGCTCGGCATGGGGATGACGCTCACGTGGGGCAATTTCTCCAAGGTCCTGCGCCGTCCCGGCACGATCCTGCTGGGTACCCTGCTGCAATACGCGATCATGCCGCTGGCAGCCTGGCTCATCGCCCGAGCGCTCGGGCTGCCACCCATGCTGATGGCCGGGCTGGTGCTGGTGGGCAGCTGCCCGGGCGGCACCGCCTCGAACGTCATCTGCTACCTCGCGCGCGGCGACGTCGCACTCTCCATCACGCTGACGACCATCTCCACCTTGCTGGCGGTGGTGGCGACGCCGCTGCTGACGCTGCTCTACGCCGGGGCCAAGGTCCCCGTCCCGGCCGAACCCATGCTCCTGAGCATCGCCAAGATCGTGCTCGTCCCCGTGCTGGCCGGGATGGCGGCGAATCACTTTTTCGGACGAAAGCTGGGTGCAGTGAAGCACGCCTTTCCGCTCATCTCAGTGGCGGCCATCGTGCTGATCATCGCCATCATCGTCGCGCTCAACCATGACACGCTGGGGACAATGGGCCCCGCTGTCGCCGCAGCGGTCATCCTGCACAATGCCACCGGCCTCGCCCTGGGCTACGGCGTACCGCGCCTGCTGGGGCGGGACGAACGTACCTGTCGCACCTTGGCCATTGAGGTCGGGATGCAAAACTCGGGCCTCGCGGTCGCCCTGGCGATCAAGTACTTCTCCGCCACCGCGGGGCTGCCCGGAGCGCTTTTTTCCGTCTGGCACAACCTCTCCGGCTCCCTCCTGGCCGGGTGGTGGCGGCGCAAAGACGCAGCGGACTGAGACCGTTTTTATTTTCAAATTGCTTCGATGAAGATGACTGCCCGCGAAGGAACGCGAAGGGACGCGAAGAAGAATGCATTCTTTTCAACTTCGCGTTTCTTCGCGTGCCTTCGCGGGAAAGGTATTTTTAATATTCGCCTCCGAGGAGCGCACATCGCCGAGCACCACCCTGCCCTCCCCGAACTCTCAAACTTTTAAACTCTCGAACGTTTCGCCCGATGGACTCCTCCCGCTCCGATGGACACGCCCCGCTCCTGTGGCTGGCCGCGCCGCTGGTGTGGGGGTACGTACTTGCACGGGGGTTGGGTAACGAGGTGTCGCCGGCCTTGCTGACCGGGCTCGGGCTGACCGTGGCCGCCGCCGCGGTGGTGCTGACGCTGCGCGAACGCTGGTTCATGCGGCCCGCGTGGGGGTTTCTCATCGTGCTGGCGGGCACGCTGCTGGCCTGGGCCTACGCCCTCGTGCGCGAGCCCCCGCCCGCGCCGGGGCAGTTTTTTCTCCCGCGCGAGGCCGAAGTCGTCCTGCGCATCGACCGGCTTTTCCAAACCAACCCGAAGTTCCCGCGCCTGGCGGGATTCGCCACCGTGACCGAGGCCCCCGAGCGCCAGCCAGAGCTGCTCGGGCAACCGCTGACCTTCTCGCTCTGGGCCGACGAAGTAGATCGGGCCGAGGTATTGCCCGGTGCTTTCCTGCGGGCACGAGGGAAAATCACCCGACTGGACCCGGCGGCGGACTTGAACGACTTCCAGCGCTACCTCGTGCAAAGCGGCTACGCGCTCCAACTGGAGCAGGGGGACGCGCTCGTGCTGGAACGGCCCGCCGGGGCCTTCCGGCGCTGGTGCCACCGGGTCAATACTCGCATCGCGAACCACCTGCACTCAGGCGCGGATACGCCCGGCGAAAACGCGCTGGCCGGGGTTGCCACGGCGATGTTCCTCGGGGACAAGGCCGCGCTCGGGCGTCAGCAGAAGGAGGCCTTTATCGCCAGCGGGACGATGCACCTGTTCGCCGTCAGCGGGCTGCATGTGGGGATCATCGCCGGGGCCTTCGCGCTCGTGCTGCGGCGCGTGGTGCGTGTGCCGCCCGCCCCCGCCGCCGCTGTCGGACTGGGGCTGCTGTTTCTTTATGTACAGGTCATCGGCGCGCCGCCCTCGGCGCTGCGGGCGTTTCTGATGGTGGCGTTTTACTGGGGGGCGCAGCTGTTCCGGCGTAAGCCCGCCCCGGTCTCCGCCCTGCTGGCGTCGGCTCTGGCCGTCCTGCTGATCGAGCCGCGTCAGCTGTTCAGCGCGGGCTTTCAACTCTCGTACCTGGTGGTGGCGGCGCTCCTGCTCTACGCCGCCCCTCTGACCGAGTGGGCCAACGCCCGGCTCGATCCGTACCGGCTCATCCCCGCCGACAGCCTCAGCCGCGCCCAGCGTTTTATCCGCAAAAGCCTGACCGTGCTCAGCGGCTCGCTCGTGGTGTCGGTCACGGCGTTTATTTTCGCCACGCCGCTGACCATCGCGTACTTCCACGTCTTCGCGCCGGGGGCGATTCTGCTGAACCTGATCCTCATCCCGCTGGCCACGGTCGTGATCGTGGCGGCGCTGCTGGCGGCCAGCGTCGGCCTGGCCGGACTCGGGGCGGCCTGCGCGGGGATCAACGCCGCAGCCTGGGTCCTGGTCTGGGAAATGTGGACCGTGGTCGAGGCCGCCGTGCGCCTGCCGGGCGGGTTCTGGGAAGCGCGGTTCACCGCCGAGTGGCTCCCCCCGGCGGCGGCGCTCATCCTGCTCGGCAGCCTGCTCGCCGTCGCCCGGTGGGCCCGGACGCGTCCGGCGGTGTTTTGGCTGCCCCCGACGATTCTCGCACCCGTGCTTGTCTTCGGGGTGAAATTCGCCACACTCGCAGCCCCATGAAGAGCGCCTACGAACTCGCCATGGAACGGCTCGAAAAGTCCGAGCCCGCCGTCAAGCTGTCCGCCGAACAAAAGACCCGCCTGGCCGACATCGACAAAAAGTACGACGCCAAGATCGCCGAAAAGGAAATCTTCCTGCGCGGCCAGCTCGCCAAGGCCAGCCCCGAGGAACGCGCCGCTATCGACAAGCAGCTCGTCAACGAACGCGCCCGCCTCGAAGAGGAACGCGAAGCCGCCAAAAACAAAGTCCGCTCCGGCAAATAGCCGGAGAGGCCGGGCGAGATTTTGTTTTCTGGGCTTATGCAGCCCAGACCGGGTTGCACCCGGTGGCACTGAGGGGAACAACGTTCCCCTACGCGGCCAAAAAGGCCGCTACCCCTGATTGCTGGTCCAGCCGGACCCCCGAAGGATCGAGGGTGCAGAGCATGCCCTGCCTGCAAAGAAAACGCCGCCCTTGAGGGGCGGCGTTTCGGAAAAAGGGAAGTGAGCCGTGGGTTTATTAACCGCGGCGGCGGCGGAACTTGTTCTGGAACTTTTCCACGCGGCCTGCGGTGTCCACGAAGCGCTTTTCCCCGGTGAAGGCCGGGTGGGAATGGCTGGTCACGTCGCAAACCACCACGCCGTACTCGACGCCGTCGATGGTCTCCTTCTGGTTCGTGCGGACGGTGGAGCGGGTCAGGAACTTGCTGCCGGTCTCGACGTCAACGAAGGCGACGGGCTGATACTTGGGATGGATATCTTTTTTCACGGTTACGCCTTAAAAGGTTTAGCCCTGCCGCGCCTTGAAGCGGGGGTTGGTTTTGTTGATCACATAAACGCGGCCACGACGACGAACCACTTGGCAGTTCGGGTGCCGGTTTTTGAGCGACTTGAGTGAAGATACGACTTTCATGGGTCTTAAATTGATGGAAAGCGGACGAAAAAAGACTTCCCGCCCCGCAATGTCAAGCGACTATTTTCCCCTTTTGCGGGTGGGCGCGCCCGGCACCCTAGATGCTCCGCATCTGGATGGGGGTCCGGCTGGACCAGTCATTGCCCCATCAGCGCCAGAAGGCGCCTGCCCCGATTAGCTGAACCCCTAATATCGTGCTTTGGTATTTGTTCAAAGCGACCCGACTCTTCAAGACGGAGACTGATAATAATCCCATCGGTCGCGTCAACCGCCGTTGCCCATGCCACCGCGTTGGCGGTGGCATCACGATCCGCAGGATCGTGGGTCCAGGGCTATGCCCTGGTCACGCACACCAGATGCCGAGGGCTTCGAGCTGGGCGGTGGCCTGAGGGGCCCAACCGCGGTTGGCCACGGGGCTGGCGGGGCTGGGGTGCAGGACGGTGCCGATTTTCGGGCCGCTGTCGCCGAGCGCCTCGCGGGCGCGATCCTCGGCGAACTTGCCCACGCCGATCACCCACTCCGGCTCAAGCGCGGCGACGAGGGCGCGCAGGTGCTCATCGCAGAGGGCGAGCAGCTCGGCTGAGTCGGCGGCGGAGAGCTTGTCCGGGGCGATGTTGCGGCAGCCTTTTTCGTCAGCTTGGAGAAAGAGTAGCGGAATGTAGTTGGCGACAAAGTGTTCGCGAAAAAAGGCCTCGGGGGTGCCAAATTTTTCCTTAAACAGCCCCCACAACCGCCGCCCGCTCACCTCCGAGCGGGTGCAGGCAAAACCGTCCACCGGGCGTTTGGGGTGCTCGACGGGGGGCTTGCCCACGGGGGCCTCGATCCCGATCCAGTCGCGCACCATCTCGATCTCGCCGAAGGGCACGCCGGTCTGCGCCATGCCGAAGGGGCCGGGATTCATGCCGAAAAAAACCACGCGCTTGCGGGTCGCGCCCCACTTTTCCAGGTACTGCGCGTGGGGCTCCCAGGCGTAGTCCAGCGGCTGGTAAACATGCGTCACGGGCGCACCGAAGCGCAGCCCGTCGAGGCGTTCGCGCAGGCGAAGGGCCGCGCTTTTCAGTTGTTCGGAAGGAGACATGGGCGTAGGTTGAAAGGGATTTTGTGGAACAAGTCGGCTCGCTCGGGGCCTGAGTTGATGCTATTGTCTCCGCATTCTAATGCCCGAATCCCACCCATGCGCAAGCCCGCACGCCTCTTCGCCTCCTTTGCCCTCGCCGCTCTCCTTTCATCCTCCCTGCACGCCGCCCGCATGACCAGCCTCGGCCAGGCTCGCGAGTGGAGCACGCTGGACAAGTACCAGCGCACCGTGACGCGGGACGAGTTCGTCCGGCGGCTGGATACCCTTTACGCCCCCGGCGGGACCTGGAAGGACACGATCGTGCTGACCGACGAGGCGGCGTTCATCCGTACCGGGAACGGCGAATCGGCCTACCGACTGGCCTTCGCCGCCAGCGCCGAGAGCGCCGCGCCCACGCCCCGGCGTTGGCGCACGCCGCAGGAGATTTTGCCCGCGGCAACGGCAGACCAGCCGCTGGCGGGGTGGTTTATCGCGCTCGACCCCGGTCACCTCGGCGGGGAGTACGGCCCGCTGGAGGGGCGCTCCTGGCGCCTCGGCGAAGGGCCGGTCATCCAGGAGGGCGACCTCGTCCTGCGCGTGGCCGAGGTGTTAAAGACGAAGCTGGAAACGCTCGGGGCGCGCGTCGCTCTCGTGCGTGACCGGCCCGGCCCCGTCACAACGGACACCCCCGAGTCCCTCCGCCCGCAAGCCGAGGCGTGGTACGCCCGCCAACACCCCGACGGGCCGCCGCCCACCCCGGCAGACATCCAGAAGCTGGCCAATCTGCTCTTTTACCGGGTGAGCGAGATCCGCGCCCGCGCCGATCTGGTCAACGACACGATCCAGCCCGACCTCGTGCTGTGCCTGCACTTAAACGCGGAGGGTTTCCCCGACCCGGCGAACCCCACCCTGCTGGAGCCCAACCACCTGCACGCCCTCGTCAATGGGGCTTACAGTGCCGAAGAGCTGACCTACGACGATGTCCGCCTCGAAATGCTCCGCAAGCTCCTCAACGGCTCCGCCGCGGTCGAGCTGGAGGTTTCCGCCGCCGTCACCGCCAGTCTTGCCAGCGCCACCGGGATGCCGCCCTTTACCTACACCGGACCCACCGCCGTGGCCGTCCCCGGCCAGCCTTATGTCTGGGGCCGCAACCTCCTCGCCAACCGCCTTTACGCCTGCCCGGTCATCTTCCTCGAGCCCTACGTGGCCAACAGCCAGGCCGTGTACCCCCGACTGGCCGCCGAAGCCGAATCTTCCGAACCGCTGCCCGACGGACTCGTTGAGGAGTACGCCCAGGCCGTGACGGATGGGCTCCTCGCCCTGCCCTGCGGGCTGTTCGAGGAGTAGATTCGTAAGATTTGTAAATTTATAGATTTGGAGATTTGGAGATAGCTCCGCGCCTGGCGGGTGAGCACGCCAGCCAACCTTTCATCTGGAAATTTACGAATCCATGAATTTTACAAATTTACACATCTCCCCGCCCCCGGCAGGGGCGGGGGTGAATTATTTTTAGAAAAATGCGCAATCTTCACACGGCTGTAACATTGCTCTGATATAACCTTTCGGTTTACAGAGATTGTCCCGACGATGAAACGCCTTTGTCACCTTGCCCGCCTGCGCGCACTGAGCCTGTTCCTGCTCGGCGGGGCGGCGCTCGCCCTGACGGCGGGAGCCTCGGACAAGATCGTGGTCAAAGGCTCGGACACCCTCGGGGCCAAACTCATGCCGCGGCTGAAAGAGGAGTTCATCGCGATCAAGAAGGCCAAGGGCGAGACCGTGACCTTTGAAATCGCAGCCGAGGGTTCGCGCACAGGCATCGCCGCCATCATCGACGGCAAGGCCGACCTGGCCATGTCCAGCCGCGAGCTCCAGAGCAGCGAGATGAGCGCGGCCCGCGCCCACGGAGTCAACCTCAAGGCCATCCCCGTCGGCGTGGACGGCATCGCCGTCATTGTGAACAAGGACAATCCGCTCGACGGGCTCAGCCTGCGCGAGGTCGAGATGATCTTCACCGGGGATATCGACGACTGGAGCGCGATCAGCCCGGTCAGCGGCAAGATTTCCACCTACACCCGCAACACCTCCTCGGGCACCTACAGCCTCTTCCAGAGCCTGGCGCTACACCGGCGCGACTACTCGCCCTTCGCCCAGAAGCTCGCCGGCAACGAGCAGATCGCCGCCGAGGTGGCGCACAACCCGCGCGGCATCGGCTATGTCGGCCTCGCCTACACGCACAACCCCGGCGTCAAGGTTCTCGCCATCGACGGCATGATGCCCTCCAACGAGAGCTACCCGCTGGCCCGCCCGCTGTATTTTTATGTCAACGTGAACGAGGAACACCCGCCCGTGGTGCAGGAGTTCATCGACTTCATCCTCAGCCCGGAGGGGCAGGCCGTGGTGGAAAGCGTGGACTTCCTGCCTGCTTCGCGCCTGAAGGAAATCTATCCCGAGCTGGCTGCGGACTGATGAGCCCCCCGCTTTCCGTGAAAACTCCGGCCGACGCACGCTCGTTCCAGCAGACCGACTCGCGAGCGGCCCGGCCCATGGCGCACATTCGGGTGTTGCTGTCGGCATGCCTTTGCCCACAAGCTGCCCCAGCATAACGCACCCCCATGGACGGCCCGACCGCACAGTCTCCGCTCAACCTGCGCCGACAGCGTGACCCGCGTGTTTTCGGGGTGGATCGCCAGAGCCTGCTCAAGGCGTTTTTCGGGGGCAACGCTATCGTCGCGGTCATCGTGCTGCTGTTGATCACGTTCTTTCTGTTCCGCGAAGGGCTGAGCTTTTTCCCGCAGTACCGCGAGGACATGGAGCTGTACCGGCGCAGCGGGATGGAGTACGCCTCGCTCGTCAAGCAGGAGCACGACCGCTTCAACGAGCTGCTGGGCCAGCTCGTGGACATCCGCAAGCGCCAGATCCGCCAGCTCGAATCCGAGGGCAAAACCCGCGAGGAGATCGCCGCGCTGACCGCCCCCATGCAGGCGTATTTCTACGATTTCAGTGATCTGGCCATCCCCCTGCGTGACTACCAGATCGCCGTGCGCGACTTGGCCGCCGAGACCTACAAGCAGGCCCGAATGGACGCCGAGCAGCACCGCATCGATACGACCCACACCGCCGACCAGCACGCCCACGTCATCGACTACGACGGCACGATCACGCAGATCAAGGCCACCTTCCCCCAGCTGACCGCACTGAACAACCAGCTCGAATCCGACATGCTGGTGGTCCTGCGGAAATTCCCCCCGCTGGAAGACCCCTCGCTCCAGCCGCTGGTGAAAGCCTTTCGCAAAGACGCCATCGCCTTCACCGCCGGGCTGCCTCACTACGGGGCCACCCTGGCCGAGTGGGAGCCCGAGCGCAGCGTCGGCCTGTGGGAGGCGCTCAAGACCTTCCTCTTCGGGGAGCAATGGATCGTCAACAACAACGGGCACAGCCTGTTCGGACTGCTGCCGCTACTGACCGGCTCGCTGCTGGTCACGGGTATCGCGATCGTGCTCGCCCTGCCCTTCGGGGTGGGCGCGGCCATCTACACCAACCAGATGGCCCGGCGCGGCGAGGCCGGATTTATCAAGCCGTGCATCGAGTTCATCACCGCCATCCCCTCGGTGGTGATCGGCTTTTTCGGAATCGCGGTCTTCGGCACGCTGGTGCGGGAGCTCTCCGGCACACCCTGGCTGGACTGGTTGCCGGGCTTCCCCATCGCCGAGCGGCTGAACGCCTTTACCGCCGGGTGCCTGCTCGCGCTCATGGCCATCCCCACCATTTTCACCCTCTCGGAGGACGCGCTCAGCCGCGTGCCGCGCGTCTATACCGAGTCCTCGCTCGCTCTGGGGGCCACACGCTTCCAGACCACAATGCGGATCATCGTCCCCACCGCCGTGAGCGGGATCGTCTCGGCCGTGCTGCTGGGGATCGGCCGAGTGATCGGCGAAACCATGGTCGTGCTCCTGTGCGCGGGCAACCGCATCCGCATCCCGGACTTTTCCGAGGGGCTGGCCACACCCTTCCAGCCCGTTCACACCATGACCGGCATCATCGCCCAGGAAATGGGCGAGGTGGCCCAGGGCGGCATCCACTACCGGGCACTGTTCTGCGTCGGGGTGGTGCTTTTCCTGCTCACTTTGCTGATCAATTTCGCCGCCCAGAAAATCTTCCGTCACACCCGCGTGGGCGAGTAAGCCCGCGCCTCACAGACCACCTGACTCTTTCACCGTGAATCCCCCCTCCAACAGCCCAGAAAAAAATCCCTTCCTGCCGCGGCCCTCGGCCACGCGGCGGGCGGAGAAGCTCGTGCGCTGGGGGCTGCGGGGGCTGACGTACTTCATCCTGGTGTGCATCTGCGCGATCCTGCTGACCATCGCGGTCAAGGGTGCGCGGGCGGTCTTCGTCCCGCACTGGCCATTCATCAACGTCGAGTTCCTCACGCAGGCGCCGGAAACTCTGCACGTGTTCGAGGTCAACGGGCAGACCTACGAGCTGAGCGACTCACAGTTCCGCGCCACCTATGAGGAGCAGGGGCTCAAGTCGCCCCCCGACCGCACCTATGCCCATGCCGGGGGCGGCATTTTCCCCGCCATTATCGGCACGCTGTTACTGGTGGCCGGGGCCATGCTCATCGCCATGCTTCTGGGCGTAGCCAGCGCGATCTTCCTGAGCGAGTACGGCAAGCGCGGCCCGCTGCTGCGACTGATCCGCCTGTCCATCCTCAACCTGGCGGGTGTCCCCTCCATCGTGTACGGGCTCTTCGGCTTCGGGCTGTTTGTGATCTTTCTGGACTGGAACATCTCGCTGCTGGCGGGGTGGTTCACCCTGGCCTTCATGGTGCTGCCGGTCATCATCTCGGCCAGTGAGGAGGCCCTTCGCAGCGTGCCCACGGGCTTCCGGGAGGCCTCGCTCGCGCTCGGCTCCACCCGCTGGACCATGATTCGCACCAGCGTACTCCCCTACGCGCTGCCGGGCATCCTCACCTCGTCCATCCTCGGCATCGCCCGCGTGGCCGGAGAGACCGCGCCCATCATGTTCACCGCGGCGTACTTGCTGCGCGACCAGTTGCCCTGGGAAGGGCTCGACCACTGGTACGACTTTTTCTTCCAGGGCGTGATGGCTCTGCCCTACCACCTCTACGTCGTCAGCGCCAAGCTCCCGCAAAACGCCTACACCGAGCGCATGCAGTACGGGACGGCCTTCGTCTTTCTGGCCATTGTCGCGGTCATGGCGTTGACCTCGATCATCCTGCGCATCAAGATCCGCTCCCGCCACAACTGGTAAGCCCTTATCATTTATGGAAACGTCCACGACCGCCCGTCCGACCCACAGCCCGAGTCCCGAAGCCGCGACCCGCGCCCTGATCGAGATCGAGCATTTCGACTTTTACTACGGGCAGACCCAGGCGCTCAAGGACATCAACCTGACCGTTGAGCAAAACAGCGTGACCGCCCTCATCGGCCCCTCCGGCTGCGGCAAGACCACCCTCCTGCGCTGCCTCAACCGCCTCAACGACCTGACCGACGCGGCACGCGTGGCCGGGGGGCGCATCCTTATCGGCGGCTACGATATCTACGACCGCGATATCGACGTGATCGAGCTGCGCAAAAAAGTCGGCATGGTCTTCCAGAAGTCCAACCCCTTCCCCAAGTCCATCTACGACAACATCGCCTACGGCCTGCGCATCCAGGGCGTGCGCAACCGTGACAAGCTCGACGAGACCGTGGAAAAGTGCCTGCGCGCCGCCGCCCTCTGGGACGAGGTCAAGGACCGCCTCAACGACAGCGCCCTCACCCTCTCCGGCGGCCAGCAACAGCGCCTGTGCATCGCCCGCGCCCTCGCCGTCGAACCGGAAATCCTGCTCATGGACGAGCCCTGCTCGGCCCTCGACCCCGTCGCCACCTCCAAGGTCGAGGAGCTCATCCACTCCCTGCGCATGGATTACACCATCGTCATCGTCACCCACAACATGCAGCAGGCCGCCCGCGTCAGCGACCACACCGCCTTCTTTTACCTGGGCCGCCTCGTCGAGCACAACGTGACCGAGGCCATCTTCATGAACCCCAAAGACCCCCAGACCGAAGCCTACGTCAGCGGCCGCTTCGGCTAACGGGGTGCAGCCGCTGCACCCTAGGTGCTTCGCACCTGGATGGGGCTTCGCCCCATCGCGGCCAGACAGGCCGCTGCCCCGGAGTGCGGGTCCGCACAGGACACTGAGGGGCTGCGCCCCTACGGAGCCAGAAGGCTCCTACCCCGGGACGTCGCCAGACATTACGGCTACCCCAGGCACCGTCCATTCGTTTCCCAAAGGTGGCGACCCAGTTTTGATGCTCGGGCCTCGGGGTTGGTTTTTTTAAGATGATGTGCGTTGTAACAAAACCACACCACAGCGCAGGAGGGGAAATGGG
>JAUTCS010000115.1 GCA_030673825.1 Verrucomicrobiota bacterium JB024
CTTGGCCCCGAGCTCGACCAGCTTGGCGTCCACCTGCTTGCCGCATTCGCAGAACTGCGGGTACTCGTTATCGCCGAGGGCGAGCACGGTGTACTCGAGGTTGCTCAGGTCGGCGCTGGAGGCGAAGAGCGCGTTGCAGAAGTCCACGCACTTGGGCGGCGGGGCGCCGTCGTCCCAGGTGGAGATGATGACCACGACCGGGTTATCAATCGCGGCGAGTTGCTCCACCGAATACTCGGAGAGGTCGGCGAGCTCGACGGCGACGCCGTTCTTCTCACCCTTGGCGGCGACCTTCTTGGCGAGGCCTTCGCAGTTACCGGTTTCAGTGCCGTAGAGGACAGTTAGCTTCAGATCTGACATGACTGGTTGCTGTGTGTTGGTGGTTTTTTGTTTTAAGTGGTTCGGGATGGATGTGGATGGCGGGAGGTGTTCGGTTAAAAAGTTTAGGTGCAGACAGTCGCTCCGATGTCCATTTTCGGTTTGGTCCAGCGGTAGCGCCCGGCCACGGTGCCGCCGGTCAGGCCGAGGGCTTCGAGCATCTGGCGGTTGTCTGCGGGCGGCTCGCACGAGAAAGTTTCCTTGAAGGAGGAGGGCATGGTGCTGACGCGGCCCTGAAAGAGGATTTTGCACGCCAGAACGACGTCGGATTCGTCCTCCTCGGAGCTGCCCTGGATGGCGAAGACGCGGTGCAGGCTGACCTCGGTCAGGCTCTCCGGAAGCATGTCCAGCACGACCAGGTGCTTTTCGGGATCGAGTGCCGGGTCGATGAGCGGAATCAAGTCCTTGTTCATCAGGCTCCAGACAAAAGGTGTGTCCTCATCCTTATGCTGGGTGAGGTAGCGGGCCAGCACGCCGTCCGGACCCGTCAGTTTGACCGGTCCGAGCTGCGTGTAGTTCGTGCCTTCGCATTGATAGAGCCAGAAACTCATGACCAGACTTCGTTGTGTTTGAGGAGATAGTTCTCCAGGGTTCTCTGAAATTCTTTCGGCGAGAGGGCGCGGCCAAGCCGTTCGGACTCACGGCGTACATCAGGCAGGAGCTCCTGCGCCATGCTACGCGTCAGCGGCACGCCCATGTCGGAAGCGGCCTGCACGAGCGCTGCCGATCCGCTGTGGCGGCCAATGACGAACGCGCTGCGCGTGCGACCGACATCCTCGGCGCCGATGGTCTCATAACTGGCGCGGTCCTCTGCCAAGCCCCGGCAGTGGATGCCGGACTCGTGCTGGAAGCAGCCCTGTCCGGTGACGGGTTTATCCCAGGCCAGCCGGCGTCCCGAGGCCGCCGCGACGAGGTCACTCAGCTCGGCGAAGCCGGAAAAGTGCATCCCCAAGTCGATCCCGGCGGAGTGGCGCAGGGCTGCCGCTGTGATCTCCAAAGCGGCATTACCGGCTCGTTCGCCCAGCCCGTTGACAGTGACGCTGGCGCAGTCAGCCCCGGCGAGCAGGGCGGAGACGGTGTTACCGACTGCCATGCCGAGGTCGTTGTGCCCGTGGAATTCGATCTCGATCGAAGTCGCCGGGCGGACGGCGTGGACGAGGTCCATCGTCGTCTGCGGGTTGAGGCAACCAACTGTATCCGCCAGACGAATACGCTTCGCTCCGACGGCTTCGGCGGCCTGCGCGAAATCTACAAGGAAGGCCGGGTCCGCGCGGGAAGCGTCCTGCGCCCCGACACTGAAGTAGGAAAACGTTCGCTTTGCTTCAGCTGCTAGCTCGACCAATGTGCTTAGCGCCCAGTCGGCATCTTTTTTCCAGATGCGCATATGCAGCTCGCTGGCGGGGAGGGAAAAGTGGAAGCCGTCGGCGCCGGTCAGGGCGGCGGCGGCAAGGTCCTCGTGCGAGGCGCGGCCCCAGGTGGTGATGCGGCAGGGGAGCCGCTGACCGACGATGGCCTGGATGTGGGCGATCTCGGTTTCCCCCATGGCGGGAATGCCGACCTCGAGCTCCGGCACACCGGCGTCGGCCAGCTGGCGCGAGATCGCCAGCTTCTCGTTCAGAGTAAAAACCACGCCCGCTGCCTGTTCTCCATCGCGCAGAGTCGTGTCAATCAGGTAGCGGGCGTGTTTCACCAGAATTATTCCTCTACGCCGAGCATCACGCTGCTGGCCTTAATCACAGCCAGGGCGCTACCGCCGACGGTCAAGCCGAGGGATTCCACGGCGTGGTTGGTAATGATGCTCACGATCTTATCGCCGCCGGTCAGTTCGATTTCGACCTCGGAGTTTACCGAGCCCTTCTCGATGGAGACGACCTTACCCTTGAGCTGATTACGTGCGGATAGTTTCATGACTTTGCCTTGGTGTTGAGTACCTCTAGTCCTCGCTGATGAGGTTGGTCTTGCAGACCTCCCCGTCTTCGATGGAGTCAAGAATCTCGTCAATCAGCTCTTCCGTGGCCTTCTCGTAAAAATGGCCGGCGGGATAGTCGATGATGACCGGACCGCGGGTGCACATGTTGAGGCAGCCGGTCATGGAAATTTCCACGCCGCTAAGCATACGGTCCTGCACTTCACCCTGAGCGTAGGAGAGCAGGTTGATGGATTCCTTGTTGCAGCAGACGCCCTTGAGCTCGCCGGTGGCGCGCGCACTGCCGCAGATGAACAGGTGATGTTCGGGCTTATTCATGTGAGTGTTGATTAGCTTTTAATTGTGATGGTGTGTATTGAAATTTCGATACGTGGTGAGGGTTGCATCAACCGCAGCCGGTGCCGTCACCGCCGCAGCTCGTCCCGGCGCCACAGCCCTTGAAACTGCGCACGAGGCTGGGGGGAAGCGTCTCGCCGTGGAAGACCGAGGACAGACCGGCGTCGATCATGCCCTCCATCTCGATGACCTGGACCCCGCTGGCCTTGAGCGCCTGCTTGGGCGTCGTGCCCGCGGCGTTGACGAGGATCGCGCGGCAGTCCTTGAGCATTTTGGCCAGCTCAAGCCAGCGCTGGTCGCCGGAACCGTGGGCGGGAGCGGCGCGTTTTTCGACGGCGATAAACTCCTCCTCGTCCTCCGGATCGATGCCAAAGATGGTGAACTCGCGGGCCTCTCCCAAGTGCTGGTTGACCAGCATCCCCTCGCGGGTGGCCACGGCCACGTACTCGCGGGTCTCCTGCGGGTTGATCGGCAGGCGCGAGCAACTGCGGATGAGCTCCTGGATCTCCTCGGTGTTCTGCTGGCCGAGGCGGCCGACGGCGTCCGCGCGGCAGCGGGCGCAGTGGGTCATCTGGTTCATGTGCTCGCCGCACTTGAGGCGGACGGCGAAGCGCATCTTAGCGTCGGGTTCGGGCAGGTTTTCAAAGACCGTCTCGGCGGTGGGCAGGAGCGGGATGCAGTTCATCACGTCCGCACCCATGGCGGAGACCGTCCGGGCGATCTCGGGCAGGTGCTCGTCATTGATGCCCGGGACGATAATCGAGTTGACCTTGGCGATCATGCCGTACTGCTTGATCCACTTGACGGCCTGGAGCTGGCGCTCGATCATGATCTCCCCGGCCTGACGGTGGCGGTAGATGCGCTTGTCGTGGCGGGCCCAGGCGTAAACTTTTCCGGCGATCTCGGGATCGACGCCGTTCATCGTGATGGTGACGTGCGAGACCTTCAGTTCGGCCAGTTCCTTCACATACTCCTCCGTCAGACCGAGACCGTTGGTGGAGAGGCAGAGGATCATCTTCGGGTACTTCTCGCGTACGAGGCGGAAGGTCTCCATCGTCTCTTTCGGGTTGGCGAATGGGTCGCCCGGCCCGGCGATGCCCACGACGGCGATGTCGTCGCGCATCTCCATGACCTTGTCCAGATAGGTGAGGGCCTGTCCGGGTGAGAGCACGGCGGAGGTGACGCCCGGCCGGCTCTCGTTCACGCAGTCAAAGTCGCGGTTGCAGTAGTTGCACTGGATGTTGCACTTCGGGGCGATGGGGAGATGGATCCGTCCGTAGGTGGCGCAGGCGCCTTTACTGAAGCACGGATGGTTGTCGAGATTGATCTCGGAAGGGTCGATGTTCATCGCTGTCGTCATGATGTTTCCTCTCGCTGTGCCGGGTTATGAAGTCGTGGTGATGTTCGCTAAGGTTAGGGGAGGGATCAGAGGTAACTGTAACCGGTTTCGGAGTCGTCCTGGCGTCCTTCGAGCAGGGCGTTAGCCACGCGGTCGAAAAGCTCCAGGGTGCCACGGTACCCGACACTGAGCATACGCTGTGCCCCAATGCGGTCGTGTATTGGAAAACCGATACGAACGAGCGGGATTTTCATCTCACGCGCCAGCGGGTACCCCTTGCTCGAGCCCAGGATGATGTCGGGCTTGAGTTCGCGGGCCGCGGCGGCGAGCTTGGCATGGTCTGAGTCGGATAAAATTTCGACATCGGCGGTACCGCCCTCGATCTCAGAGGCGAGCAGCTCCTTCCAGTTTTTGACTTTCGCGCCGGTGGCGCAGATGACCGGGCGGATGCCGATCTCGCTCATGAACGCGGCCAGGCCGACGACCATGTCCGGCTCGCCGAAAATCGCGGCGCGCTTGCCTGAGACGTACTTGTGCGCATCGACGTAGGCGTCGATCAGGCGACCGCGCTCGTCCGCGAGCTGCGCGGGCATCGGACGGTCGGCGATGGTGGCCATAGCGGCGAAGAGCTGGTCGCTCAGGCGGATACCGATGGGCCAGCCGAGGGAGTCGCAGCGGACCTTGTGCTCGGTTTCGAGCCAGTGACCGGCGCTCTTTTTATCCACGGCCTGTGTGTGGCCGATCTCGAGCGTGGCGATGGCGGTGGCCATCTCGGCGATGTCCTCGACGGCGGTGCCGCCGGGTGAAATCTTGTGGTAGCTGTCCCAGCTGCCGCCCTCAAGCGTGGAGCTGTAGTCGGGAAGGATGGTCGCGTCGAGCTCGTAGAGCGCGCAGATCTCGCGCAGGTGGCGCAGGTCGGCGCACGACATCATGGCCGGGAGGATGTTGACCATGCGCGACTGGGTGATGCGCGTGGGCTTGACAAAGGCTTTGAGCAACTCGCGGATAGCCGAGTAGTAGCCGTCGCTGTGCGTGCCGGTGTAGGCGGGGGTGGAGACGTGAACGAGGGGCGGGCCGTCTCCGCTGTGCTTGTCCTGATAGGTCTTGATCATGCCGAGCATGTTATCGCCGATGGTCTCTGAGAGGCAGGTGGTGGCGACGCCGATGACCTCGGGCTCGTACTGGCGGATGACGTTGTCCACGCCCTGGGCGAAGTTCCGCGCACCGCCGAAGATCGCATCGTCCTCGGAAAAGCTGGAGGAGGCGATATCCACCGGCTCGCGGAAGTGGCTGATCATGTAGCGGCGGATGTACGTCGCGCAGCCCTGCGAGCCGTGGAGAAAGGGGAGGCAACCCTTGATGCCCTTGAAGACCATGGCCGCGCCCAGCGGCGTGCACAGCTTGCAGGCGTTGCGGGTGGCGGAGGCCGGAAGCGGCCCCTCTGCGTGCTCACCCGTGGTGGTCAGTGTATCCGGATTTCCCTTACACATGCTCATGCCGCACCTCCTTCGCAGGCGAGGGGAGCGGTCGGCTCGGGCTCGGGGAGGCGGAGGGCCTTGGCCTGGCGGCGGGGGGCGTATTTCCAGATCGGCGAGCAGGCGCTGTTGGCAACCTCCTCGGCGAAGTGGACCATGCCCTCGAACCCGGCCAGCGGGATCTTGCGCTCGTGGTTGTGGTCGCAGAAGGCGACCCCGAGCTTGAAAGCGATGGGGCGTTCCTTGACGCCCCCGATAAAGAGGTCCACGTCCTTTTCCAGAACAAACTTGGCGAGCTCGAGCGGGTTGGAGTCGTCCACGATCACAGTGCCCGGATCGCAGATTTCCTTAAGCTGCTCGTAGTCTTCGGCGCTGCCGGTCTGCGTGCCGGCGAGGACGGTCTGCATCCCCAGTGAGCGCAGCGCGAGCACGAGGGAAAAGGCTTTGAAAGCGCCGCCGACGTAGAGCGCGGCTTTCTTGCCCTTGAGGCGCTTCTTGTACTCCTTGAGCTTGGGCGCGTACTTGGAGATTTCGTCGCGGACGAGCTCCTCGGCGCGGCGCATCAGCTCCGGGTCGCCGAAATGCTCGGCGGCGGCATAGATGGCGCGGGCGGTGTCCTCGAATCCGAAGAAGGATACGCGCTCCATCGGGATGCCGTAGTCGTCCTTGAGGAGCTTGGAAAGGTGGGTCATCGACCCGGAGCACTGCACGAGGTTGAGCTTGGCCCCGTGGCAGCGGCGCAGGTCGTCCACGCGCCCGTCACCGGTGATGGTGGAGACGACCTGGATGCCGATCTTTTCGTAGTACTTGCGGATCATCCAGGCTTCCCCGGCGATGTTGAACTCGCCCAGCAGGTTGATGCTGTACTTGGAGATGCCGTTCGTGTCGCCGGTGCCGACCAGTTTGTAGGCTGCTTCGCAGGCGGCCTGGTAGCCGCTCTTCTTCGTGCCCTTGAAGCCGGGCGAATCGACCGGTATGCAGTCGATGCCGGTTTCCTTCGTGACCTGCTTGCAGACCGCGCCGACGTCGTCACCGATGAGACCGACAATGCAGGTCGAGTAAACGAAGGCAGCCTTGGGCTGGTAGAAGTTGATCAGTTCGAGGAGCGAGGCTTTCAACTTTTTCTCGCCGCCGAAGATGACTTCCTTTTCGGCCAGGTCGGTGGAGAAGCTGTTACGGTTCAGCTGCGAGCCCGAGGAGAGTGAACCGCGTATGTCCCAGTTATACACGGCGCAACCGATCGGCCCGTGGACGATGTGGAGCGCGTCGGCGATCGGATAAAGCACGACGCGCGAGCCACAGAAAGCGCAGGCACGCTGGGTGACGGAACCGGCCGCGCTCTTTTTATCGCAGACGAATTCCTTGCCCGAACCCTTCGTCCAGACCTGGTCTGAACGCTCGTCAAGCACTCGGATTGAACTGGGTGTATTTACGCTGTTCATGAGTACTTACTGGGTTAGCTTTAAGCGTGCCGTTCGGTTCGTTATTTCGTTTTTTTGTGCCTATTTTTAAAAGATTCGGGAGACTTCCAAATTATTCCCTAAACTCAATTGTCTAAACTCAGTCGTCTCCCAGCTCTTTTACGATGTGACGGTCAAGAGCGTAAATCGATCCCGCGCACTCGGCACGGGCAACGAGGGTGATCATTTTGGCGGCCCAAGCCTCCTCTTCGACCTGCTCGTTGATGAACCACAGCAGCATGGGCTGCGATTCGTAGTCCTTCACATCAAGCGCCAGCGAATAGCAGGTCTTAATGTTTGAACTATTCTGTTGCTCAAGCTTTTGCGCATAACAGGCGAGCTCGTGCAGCGAGGTAAACTCTCCCCTCGGCGCCGAGATGGCATCGACCTTCGGCTGGACACCGCGATCCAGCAGATGTTTGAAGAACTTGGCCCCGTGTTCGCGTTCCTCGGCGGCCTGGGCGAAGAAGAATTTGGCAAAACCGGGGAAGTCGTGAGACTCGCACCAGTAGGCCAGGGCTTCGTAGCTGTGGGCAGCAAGAAGTTCGTGATTAGCCTGATCGTTAAGGGCTGTTCTAATAGTCGGTTCCATCTCGGAGGAGGGTGAGTTGATTGCTTGTTATTAGTGCGGTATTGGCTGTTGGTGTATTCTCTGCAGAAGCCTTTAATTAGAGCACCAGCTCGACCTCATGATCGGGGTCTTCGCGGTCGCGCTGATCGAAGAGCGCGTCGGTGATCTTCTCGAGGATGCGCATGCCGCCCGTGTAACCCACGGAGGGGAAGGCACGGTGGCCGACACGGTCGAGGATCGGGAACCCGAAGCGCACGTAGGGCAGCTTTTCGGTGCGGGCGACGTACTTGCCGTAGGTGTTGCCCATGATCAGATCGACCGGGTTGTTCTTGATCCACTGGTGCATGTAGTGGATGTCGCTGAAGGCGAGGATCTCGGCTTCCGGGTTGGTCTCGGAGCAGATTTCCTTCATCTTGGCTTCCCACTTTTTGCCGGGAGTACCGGTGATGACGATCATCGGCTTGGCGCCCATCTCCACGAGGAAGCTCACCATGCTGGTGAGGTGGTCCGGGTCACCGAAGATCGCGATCTTCAGGTTGTGGAGGTACTGCGACATATCGCTGATCATGTCCACCAGACGGCCGCGTTCCTTTTCGAGGTCGGCGGGCACGGCGGTGTCACCAGCGAGGCGGAGGGCGTTGACGAATTCGTCGGTAGCCTTCACGCCGATGGGCAGCTCGAGCACCTTGTTCGGTACCTTGCACTTCTTCTCGAGTTCGGTAGCCGCGGCCGTGCTGGCGAGCGGTCCGAGCGCGAGGGTCAGGAAGCTGTCCCCCATGGCCTTGAGCTGGGCGACGGTGGTGCCGCCGTCCGGGTACATGTGGTACTTGCCGTCGTGCGGGGAGTCCAGCACGTCCGAGGTGTCGGGAGCCATGATGTACTCGACGCCGACCATCTCCGCCAGGCGCTTCATTTCGCGCATGTCGGCCGGTTCGACCCAGCCGGGGAAGATGTTCAGGACGTTCTTGGTCTCGCCACTGGACTCGGCCAGGTACTTGACGAAGGCCGCGCACTGGTTGGAGAAGCCGGTGACGTGGCTACCGGCGAAGCTCGGCGTGTTGGTGTGGATGACCACTTTGCCTTCGGGGATGATGCCATCCTCGGCGGACTTTTTGATGATCATCGGAATGTCGTCACCGATAACTTCGGACAGACAGGTGGTGTGAACAGCGACAATATCGGGTTCGTAGATATTGAAGATGTTACTCAGCGCGGTCTTCAGGTTGGCCATCCCGCCGAAGACGGAGGCGCCTTCGGTGAAGGACGAGGTCGTGGCGACGACCGGGTCCTTATGGTGGCGGGTCAGCTGGCTGCGGTGGTATGCGCAGCAGCCCTGCGAACCGTGCGAGTGCGGCATGCACTTGTTGATGCCCAGGGCGGCGTACATGGCGCCGATGGGCTGACAGGTCTTGGCAGGATTGATGCGGAGCGCCTTGCGCTCGCGGATTTCTGCGGTGGTTCCTTCTAACATGGTAATAGTCTCCTTTACTTGTTGTTGCGGGGCTATTGGGTCAGGCGCTGGCCGGAGTGGCTTCCTTCTCGGCGGGCTCGGAACCGTCCGTGTGCCAGGGCGCGCGGGCGAGTTTCCAGACCTTGGTCGAGGTCATCCGGTCGATGTCCTTGAAGAAGTTGACCGCTCCCTTGAAGCCGGCGTACGGGCCGCCGTAGTCGTAGGAGTGCAGCTGCTTGCAGGGCACGCCCATCTTTTCGATGACGTACTTGTCCTTGATGCCCGAGCCGATGACGTCCGGGTGGTACATCTCGATAAGCTTCTCCATCTCGTGGTGGGAGATGTCGTCGATGACGAGCGTGTCCTTGGCCATCTGGCGCATCATGCCCTCGTAGTCGCTGAAGGTGAAACCGCTCTCCTCGAGGGCTTTCTTCTTCTCGGGCTTGGCGGCGTCGAAGCGCGTTTCGTCAGCAGTGACTTCGAGCTCTTCGATGTTGCGGGAGTCGGCGTCGATCTTAATGTGCGGGAGCACATCGCGGCCTTCGTAGTCGTCGCGGTGGGCGAACTCGTAACCGGCGGCGATCACCTGCATGTCCATATCCTCGAAGAGGTCCTGGTAGTGGTGAGCGCGGCTGCCACCCACGAAGAGGGCGGCGGTCTTGCCGAAGGTACGGGTGCGGATGTCGTCCAGGACCGGCTTGACCTCGGCCATCTCGGCGGCGATGACTTCCTCGACGCGGTCGATTAGCTCCTTGTCCCCGAAGTACTGGGCGATCTTGCGCAGGGACTTCTTCGTGCCTTCGATGCCGATGAAGTTGACCTTGAACCACGGGATGCCGAACTTTTCCTCCATCATCTCGGCCATGTAGTTGATCGAGCGGTGGCACATGACGACGTTGAGGTCGGCCATGTGGCAGTTGCAGATCTCACCGTAGCTGACGCCTCCGGAGAGGGTGCCGATGATGTGGATGCCGCAGAGCTGGAGGACGCGGTCGATTTCCCAGGCATCCCCGCCGATGTTGTACTCACCGAGGATGTTGATCTTGTACTTGGCTTCGACGGGCGTGTCGTCCAGGCCGATCATGTGCTTGAAGACCCCGTTGTTGGCGATGTGGTGACCGGCCGACTGGCTGACCCCCTTATAGCCTTCGCAGGAGAACCCGAAGATGTTGATCCCGAGCTTTTCCTTCATGGTGCGGCAGACGGTGTGGATGTCGTCCCCAATGAGACCCACCGGGCAGGTGGCATACACGCTGATCGCCTTGGGGTGGAACTCGTCGTAGGCTTCCTGAATGGCGGTCGCGAGCTGCTTTTCCCCGCCGAAGACGATGTGGTCTTCCTGCATGTCGGTGGACATGCTGTACTGCAGGTAGTTGGTTTCGCCCTCGGCACGGATCTTCGTGATGTTGCGGCGGGACAGCCAGCTGTACCAGCCACAGCCGATGGGGCCGTGGGTGATGTGCAGGATGTCGTAGATCGGGCCGATGACGACCCCCTTACAACCGGCATAGGAACACCCGCGCTGGGTGATGATGCCGGGAACGGTACGGCTGTTGGCCCCGATTTCCGCCGGAGTGGCGGGATCTTCATTGACCAGCATCTGCTTACCGCGTTTGCGCTGAGTCTTCTTCGGATAGATCTTCAGCATTTCCTCGCGGGCGGTGGCAGCATCCGGCCCGTGGGGCCCCATGGGGGCTTTGTTAATTGCGTCAGACATGAGTAATGAACCTGTCGTTATAAGTTTGTTTAAGGTGGCGCGTACGCGCTCGATCCCTCATGGAGGAGCCGGCCGCACCTCGGTGGTGTCAAAGGCCTGTTCTTAGTTGAACAGACCGTATTCCATCAGGAGGCCTTCCAGCTCGTCGATCGGCAGCGGCTTCGGGATGACCTTCAGCGTGTTGTTGTCGATGTTACGGGCGAGGGTGCGGTACTCGTCGGCCTGCGGGCAGTTCGGGTTCCAGTCGATAACCGTCTTGCGGTTGATCTCGGCGCGCTGCACGTCGTTGTCGCGCGGGACGAAGTGCACCATCTGGGTGCCCAGGCGCTTGGCGAATTCCTGGATCAGCTCGTCTTCGCGGTCAACCTTGCGGCTGTTGCAGATCAGACCACCGAGGCGGACGACACCGGTTTCGGCGAACTTCATGATCCCCTTACAGATGTTGTTGGCGGCGTACATGGCCATCATTTCTCCCGAGCAGACGATGTAGATTTCCTCGGCCTTGCCTTCGCGGATCGGCATGGCGAACCCGCCGCAGACCACGTCACCGAGAACGTCGTAGAACACGTAGTCGAGTTCTTCGTCCTCGTCGTAGGCACCGAGCTGTTCGAGCATGTTGATCGAGGTGATGATACCGCGACCGGCACAGCCGACACCCGGCTCGGGACCGCCGGACTCGACGCAGAGGCTGTTGCAGAAGCCGCCGGAGCGGATGTCTTCGAGCTCGACGTCTTCACCTTCTTCACGGAGGGTGTCGAGGACGGAACGCTGGGCCAGGCCGCCGAGGAGGAGGCGGGTGGAGTCAGCCTTCGGGTCGCAACCCACGACCATGACCTTCTTGCCCATTTCGGCGAGAGCGGCGACCGTGTTCTGCGTGGTGGTGGACTTGCCAATGCCGCCCTTACCGTAGATGGCGACCTTGCGCATTTTCTTCTCAGTGGCCTTTTCTTCGACCGGCTGTTCAAGCTGTGTAACCATTGTTTTACCTTGTTGTTATGAGTTGTGAGTTCGGAGTTAGTTGCTTGGTGCCAATACTTGTGCAGTCGTCATGCCAATGTGTTTTTGTTCGTTGTAAGTTGCTGCTTATGAGTAATTAGAAAAATATTATTTTTCCGTGATTGGTTTGTGGGGTATTGGTTTGTGGGGCTTTTCCTACATTTGCGTCCTGCATGGAGGGTGAATCCTACATAAATGTAGCTTCCTTTCTGTTGTAGCTTGAATTAGCTTATCTAATCGAGTGGAAAGTTCGATTTATGGAAAATCCAGCTAACTGTGTTATCCTAAGGGCGGCCCTATCAGAGAAATTTTATGAAAATGGAGCGCGATTTATAATTGCGACTAGAGCGGCCTAAAGCGTCGGAATTTTTGCGCATCAAGTGATTAGGCACCGACTAAGCTGTATATTAGAGGACGTATGACTGAACTGGATACCTGTAAGAATGTCGGTTGCATGCTGGCGCGGGAGGGACCCTCGCTGGACGTGCTGAACCGTACCATGGGCGTCAGTTGCCGGTCCGTGCAGGAGCTGAGCCTGATGTTTGCCATCAGCCAGACCCTGGAAAAGAGCTTTGACCTGACCGATATCGTCAAGCCGGTCCTGCGCCGCCTGCAGGACATGATCGGGCTGGAGCGCGGGACGATCGCGATCCTGAATCGCGACACGGGTGCCTTTATCCTGTCGGAGGCTGTCGGGCTGCCCCGCGGGCTGCGTTCCAGTGATTACCTGGACCTGATCCGGCCGCAGTTGCAGGAGACCGTCAAGCGCGGCAACCCTGTCATCGTGGCGAATTTCGCGGCCTGGCTGAAAGAACAGGACACGGACCCCGAACTGGTGAAATCGCTGAATGTCGCGCCGCAGGCGGGGCTGGTGAGTGTGCCGCTGAAATTTGAAAACGAGGCCATCGGCACGCTCAGCATTGAGCGCCCACACGATCCGGATGTGGGCTGGGAGGCGGATCTGCGCATCCTCGGCATGATCGCCTCGATCATCGCACAGGCCGCACGCGTGCGCCAGGAGGCCGCCGAGCGCATCCAGAGCCTGCGGGCCGAGAACGACCGGCTCCAGCTGGAGATCGCCCACAGCTTCCGCCCGAAGAACATGGTCGGCAACTCCAGCCTGATGCAGTCGGTGTACTACCACATCGAGCAGGTGGCCACGAGCGTGACCACGGTGCTGATCCGGGGTGAGAGCGGCACGGGGAAGGAACTGGTGGCCAAGGCGCTGCATGACAAGAGCCCGCGTAAGAGCCAGCCCTTTGTGAAGTTCAACTGCGCGGCGCTGCCGGACTCGATCATTGAGAGCGAGCTCTTCGGGCATGAAAAGGGCGCCTTTACCGGGGCGCTGGCCATGCGCAAAGGGCGCTTCGAGCTGGCGCACAACGGGACGATCTTCCTCGACGAAATCGGAGACATCTCCATCGCCACGCAGATCAAGCTCCTGCGCGTGCTCCAGGAGCGCGAGTTCGAGCGCGTCGGCAGCCAGAAAACGCAGAAGGTGGACGTGCGCATCATTGCCGCCACCAGCCGCGACCTTGAGGCGATGATGGAGGAGGGGACTTTCCGCGAGGACTTGTACTACCGGCTCAATGTCTTTCCGATCTACATGCCGCCGCTGCGCGAGCGCACCTGCGACATCCTCATGCTGGCCGACTATTTTATCGAAAAGTACACGGCGCGCGCCGGGGGAAAGCCTGTTCGCATCTCATCCGCAGCGATCGACCTGCTCATGAGCTACTACTGGCCGGGTAACGTGCGCGAGCTGGAGAACTGCATTGAGCGAGCCGTGCTGCTGGCCAAGGGGCAGTCGATCAAGGCGCATCACCTGCCGCCCACGCTTCAGAAAAAGAACGCCGCTGAGCGTAAGGAGTCCGAATCCTCCACGCTGGAGGACGCCGTACAGGCGCTGGAGCGCGAGTTGATCATCGACACGCTCAAGGACACCGGTAGTAACATGGCCGAGGCCGCCCGCAGGCTGGGCCTGACCGAGCGCAAGATGGGGCTGCGGGTCAAAAAATACGGAATCGACCTCAAGCGATTCGCCAAGCCGCACTGATGTGCGGCTTTTTTATGGGCCTACATTTACGTAGGACTCGGGCAGGAGAATTTCGATGGGATTTGTTGCCCGGCAAAAAGCTACATGAATGTAGGACTCGGAGGGCGGGGAGGGATCGCTTGCCTGTTTGAGGACATAAAAAAGCCGTCCGGTCGTGCATCGCGTTTGCGAGGACTGGCCGGACGGCTGGAAAAATATGAAGCCGAAGGGCGCGCTTACTGGTTGAGGTCGCGCACACCACCGCGGTCTGCGCTGGTGGTCAGGCGGGCATAGGCCTGGAGGGCGGTGCTGACTTCGCGTTCGCGGTCGGGCTTCCAGGCGTTCGCGCCCTTGGCATCCTCGGCGGCGCGGCGCTGAGCCAGCTCCGCGTCGGAGACCTTGATATTGATCGTGCGGGCGGGGATGTCGATCTCGACGGTGTCGCCTTCGACAACCAGGCCGATCGCGCCACCGGCGGCGGCTTCGGGGCTGGCGTGGCCGATGGAAAGACCGCTCGTGCCGCCGGAGAAACGTCCGTCCGTGATCAGGGCGCACTGTTTGCCGAGGCCCTTGGACTTCAGATAGCTGGTCGGGTAAAGCATCTCCTGCATCCCGGGGCCGCCCTTGGGGCCCTCGTAGCGAATAACCACTACATCCCCGGCCACGACTTGATCGCCGAGGATCGCTTCCACGGCGGCTTCCTGGCTCTCGAAGACGCGGGCGCGGCCCGTGAACTTGAGGATGGAGGCGTCCACCCCGGCGGTTTTGACGATGCAGCCGTTTTCGGCGATGTTGCCCTTGAGCACGGCAAGGCCGCCATCTTTGGAGTAGGCGTGCTCTACGTCGCGCACGCAGCCCTCCGCCGGGTCAATATCGAGCGACTCCCAGCGGGCGTCCTGCGAGAACGCGCTGACGGAGTACTTGCGGCCCGGTGCGGCGGAGTAAAAGGTCTTGGCGCTCTGGGTGGCTTTACTGCGCAGGTCCCACAGGTCGATGGCCTGGCCGAGGCTGGCGGAGTGGACGGTGGGCACGTCGCGGTGGATGAGCCCCCCGCGGTCCAGCTCGCCGAGCAGGCGCATGATACCCCCGGCGCGGTGAACGTCCTCGATGTGGTACTTTTGCGTGTTCGGGGCGACCTTGCACAGGCAGGGGACCTTGCGCGAGAGCCGGTCGATATCGTCCATGGTGAAGTCCACCTCGGCGCTCTGCGCGCAGGCCAGCAGGTGCAGCACGGTGTTGGTGGAGCCGCCCATGGCGATGTCGAGGCTCATGGCGTTTTCAAAGGCCTCAAAGGTGGCGATGTTGCGCGGGAGGACCGACTCGTTGTCCTCTTCGTAGTAAGCCTTGGCCAGCTCGACGATGCGGCGGCCCGCCTCCTGGAAGAGACCCTTGCGGTCCTTGTGGGTGGCGACGACGGTGCCGTTGCCGGGGAGACTCAGGCCGAGGGCCTCGGTCAGGCAGTTCATGCTGTTGGCGGTGAACATGCCCGAGCACGAGCCGCAGGTCGGGCAGGCGTTTTCCTCGATCTGGGCGATCTCCTCGTCGCTGACGCTGGCGTCGGCGGCGGCGACCATGCTGTCGATCAGGTCGAGCTTGCGGGTCTCGCCATTGACGACGGTGATCCCGGCCTCCATCGGACCGCCGGAGACAAAGATGGCGGGGATGTTCAGGCGCAGGGCGGCCATGAGCATACCGGGGGTGATCTTGTCGCAGTTGGAGATGCACACGAGGGCGTCGGCGCGGTGGGCGTTGACCATGTACTCGACGGAGTCGGCGATGATCTCGCGGCTGGGCAGGCTGTAGAGCATGCCGGTGTGGCCCATGGCGATGCCGTCGTCCACGGCGATGGTGTTGAACTCGCGCCCGATGCCGCCGGCCTTGGCGATCTCCATGGCGACGAGCTGCCCGAGGTCTTTCAAGTGGACGTGGCCCGGCACGAACTGCGTGAACGAGTTGGCAATCGCGATGATGGGCTTGCCGAAGTCTTCGTTCTTCACGCCGGTGGCGCGCCAGAGGGCGCGGGCGCCGGCCATGTTACGTCCGTGAGTGGTGGTGCGGGAGCGGTAGGTGGGCATGGTTCAAATAGGCTAATCGTGCAGTAAAGCCGATTGCGTCCGCGAACTCAACTCTTGAAACGCACAAAGAGATGGCGAATCCAGAGGGTGAGGAGAGAGCTTATTTAACCACGGATGACACGGATAGCGCGGATTAAGAAACCATCCGTGTGATCCGTGGCATCCGTGGTTAAAAATTAAATGATAAAGTGTCGTGGTCTGGGACGTGAAAGGGCTCTCGACTCGCTTAAGCAAGGCCGTACGCGGAGATCCTTCGACTCGCTGCGCTCGCTCAGGATGACAACGTCTTGTCATGGCCGATCCAGACGATGGTGAGCGACAAAAAAAGGAGAGGGAAAAATCCCTCTCCTTTTGTCGTAAACGGATAGTCGTCCAAATGGCTCGGCTACTTCACCGGCTGGTAGGCGTAGGGGTCGGTGCCGAGGGTGCCGACGAGCTGCTTGAGCCGGTCCGGGGAGGAGTACACCTCCAGGGTGTGGCGGGCTTCGGCGAGTTTGTCGGTGATGCCCAGGCGCTCGGATTCGCGCAGGTAGTTGGACTTGTGCTGGAAGCCTTCGAGGTACTCGATGTGGCGCTTCCACAGGCTGGTCTCGACGTCCTGACGGGCCTTGAGACGGGCCTGGTACCAGTCGCTCTTGATGAGAGCCTCGCGGGTGAACATCTTGCGGAATTCCTCGTCGGCCAGCGCGGCGAAGTCGCCCTCGGCCATGATCTTGAGCAGGGCCTTGAGCGGGGGGCAGGCACCCTCGACGGTGCCGTCCTCAAAGTAGCTCTTGGCCACGCGCTCGTGGGTGGCGATGATGTTGTCCATCCCGTCGGCGAAGAGGTCGAGCCCCTGCAACTCGGGCTTGAGCATCTCCTCGGTGAAGACCGAGCCGGGGTTGGCGAAGACGCGCCCGAAGAAGGTCCGCACGAAGCGGTCGGTCAGGCGGTAGCCGAGGATGGAGGAGGGGATGGTCTTGCCTTCGAATTCCACGTCCGGGCACTTCTCCAGGTAGCCGTGCTCGATCATGAACTTCGGGCAGCGTTCCTCGGGCTTGAGGCGGCACCAGATCTCTGGGACCAGCAGGCTGATGTCGTGATCGACGCGGCACTTCGGCCCGACATAGCCCGCCGCCGTGATGAACGGCTGGTAGCCGGTGAGCACGAAGCTGACCAGGGCGTTGTTCAGGTCGATGATCTGCGGCAGACAGTTGAAGGGGCCCTTGGTCAGAGCGCCTTCGGAGCCCGCGCCCGTGGTGGACGGAGACTTACCGGTCATGCTGGAGATGACCTCCATGAAGAACTCCGGCAACGGCAGGTAGTGAACCGGATTAAAGACGGCCAGCGGGCGGATGCCCGGCTCGGGCGGGTTGTTGCGACGGCCCGGGAGCACGGCGTTGACCGGGCGCGGGACACCCTCGCCGGTCGGGATGTAGCGGTACAGGCGGGTGCCGACCTCGCCCAGGTAGAAGCGGCGCGGGTTGACCAGGTCGTCGCGGTCCTGCAGGTAGCGCGGGTTCTTGGTCGGCTTGCCGTCCACGATGCGCGGGTGCGAGGGGATGACGAGGTAGTCGGGCTTGTCCTCTCCGAGGAAGGCGTGGATCAGGTCCTTGACCGGCTGGGTGTACTGGTCGAAGCGGATGCTGTCCTGGCGCACGGCGGTGACGTCGTCGTGGTCGAGCGGCTGGTAATTGCTGAAGAAGTTGCCCGGCAGGGACATGTCCAGCTCGGTGCGCTTGTCGTAGCCGCGGTGGATGGCCTCGTCGGGCCGCTGGAAGAGGCGGAACTCGCAGTTGTCGATGAACTTCATCGAGGCGTTGGGCATCCCGGCGGGCAGGCCGGGGATGCGGTCCCGTGGCATGACGATGGAGGCCGAAATGTCGTCCTCGGTCTGGAGCTTGAAGGACGGGTAAAAATCCTTGCGCAGGCCGTAGGTGCGCCAGGCGCCGTCCTCGGTGAAGCCGACGCGCAGGTACTGCGTGACGAGGAGGTTCTCGCGGTAGCGCAGCTGGTTACCGCCGACGCCGTTGACGAGGTCCACGTGGAAACGGTCGCGCCAGCTCTTGCCCCAGTCGGGCTTGTAGTGCCGCTTGACGATAAAGACCAGCTCCTTGATGTAGTAGGGGATGCTCTTTAGCCAATCGTTGTACTCGTCCTTGTAGTCGGTGGAGGGGGTGAGCAGCTTGATGACCGAGCCCAGCGAGCGTTCGTTACCGAGGATCGGGCGGCCGTGTTCGCGGTTGCGCTCGGATTCCTTGAAGCGCATCCCGTACTCCTTGTTGACGATCTCCTCGACCTTATCGAGGTCGCTCTGGAAGTCCGTCACGATGACCGGGCCGTAAATGATGGCGTCGGAGATGGACTTGGAGATTTCGGACTTGCCGCCGCCGGAGACGGTGCAGGGCTTGTGGCAATAGGTGCCCTCGGCGGTTGTCCCGATCAGGCGCCAGCGGCGGCCTTCGGCGGGCTTGACCATCTCGACGCGATAGCCGCTGGGCAGCACGTAGGTGATGCCGGGGCTGAGGCGGATGGAGTGCTCGGTGCCGTCCTTGGTCCAGACGATGGTCTGTTCGGCGAGCGAGAAGAACGCGTCTTCGGGCACATAGTACACGTCCGGGTAATTTTTATCGATGGCGTAGCCCTCGGGCTGCGGGTCCATGAGGTCGCCGAAGCGCTCGACGACGTCCTCGTAGGTGTGGTCGAGGTCATGCAGCACGGTGGCTAGGCGGAAGTCTTCCCCGAGGTCATAACTGGGGAAGGCGAGGGCGCCGCCGGCGTGCTCTTCCTCGGCCAGGCCGTAGAGGTTGGCCGAGTAGCTGATCTGGGTTTTGACCTCCTTCTTGCAATAGCCGAAGTAGTTGTCCGCGATGATGGTGACGACCACGCCGGTGCTGTTGCGGCAGGTGAGCTTGAAGGCGCTCCCGTTGTTGTAAATTTCGTCTTCCTTCTCCCAGCACATGCCCTCGGCCTTCTGGCGCTCGGTGGCCTGGGAAATGTTGGGCAGGCCCAGCTCCTTCTTGGTCAGGCCGATCAGGTGCGGGGCGAGGATGACGCAGCCGGTGTGGCCGGTCCAGCCCGCCGCATCGAGGCCGGAGTCGTTCTCGGGCAGCACGGGGTCCCCGGCGTTGCCGAAGATCGACTCGACGAAGTCGAGGTTGCTCACGAGGTTACCGGGGGCGAAGAAGCGGCACTCGTAGCGCTTCTTGGAAATAGTGCCGGGAATGTCCGGGCTGACGGTGGGCCGCAGCATGAGCGAGACCCAGACCTCGGCCTGGTCTTCCTGGCGGGAGGTCAGCGGCAGGCGCATGAGGTCGCTCGGCGGGTTGAGCGCGGCCTTGAGCATGCGGGCGAAGGTGACCTTCGGCACGGCAACCTTGTCCGCCGTGATGGGCAAGCCGCCCTCGGTCACGTGAAAGACGCCCTTGGTCGTGCGGCGGTCGCTCTTGGGGTTGTGCAGGACACCCTGCGCCACGCGGAAGGAGTCCACGATGTCGGACTTGAACTCGTCCGCGCAAGGCGGGATCGAGAGCATGCGGGCCAGACCGTGGCGGTCGAGCACGAGGGTGTTCTCAGGCAGGCGCGGGCGCGGCTCGGCTCCGTCGAGGTCGGAGAGGTAGCCGTCGATAAAGGCCTGGATGCGCATATCAACGGGGCAAAGGTGCCCGGCGAGCAGGCGGGACTTTTCCTGGTAGTCCCCGAGGAGCGCTCCGGCCAGCGGCATGAACTGGTAATCAGTGGGCTTGCCGTAAATGGGTTGCCCCAGGGAGGCGAGCTTGACGTTGACGTATTCGAGTAAGAAAGGATCGCGCAATGGCGTCTCGCGTTTACCCGCTTCAATTCCAATCGCTTTTTTCAAGTCCATCAAAATGGACAAGATGCAGGACGCGGGCCAAGGTGCAACCTGTTTTCGCAGAATCCGGGTCCTGAAAGCGTCTCGGACGCTATGAGCTGGCCGAAAGTGGCGAACAGGTGACAGAAGCGGATTTTATTCACCTACAAGTGACATCCGTCTCGGATCATATATGAAAAACCCCGCGGCCGATGTGGCGCGCGGGGCTTGAAAAACCTTTAGGACTCGTCGGAGTCGGCGATCTCTTCGTACTCGGCGTCGGCCTTGTCGTCCTCGACCTCGACGATGCGGGAGATGCCCACGAGGGTGTCGCCGTCGGCGAGGTTGATCAGGCGGACGCCCTGGGTGGCGCGGCCGATGACGCGGATGTCCTTGACTGGGCTGCGGACGGCCTGGCCACCGAGCGTGAACATCATGATCTCGTCTTCCTCGCGTACGCTGAGGGCTCCGGCGACGTTGCCCTGGGTCTTGGTGGCGATGATGCCCGAGCCGCCGCGGCTCTGCACGCGGTACTCGTCGTAGCTGGTGCGTTTGCCGATGCCGTTCTCGCCAGCGATGAGGAGGGCGGCAGCCGGATCGACCAGCTCGATCGCCTCGACGAAGTCGTCCGCCTTTTTCAGGGTGATGCCCTTGACCCCGCGGGTGGCACGGCCCAGGGCGCGGACGTTGTCCTCGTTGATGGTGAAGCGGATGCTCATGGCGTGGTGCGTGACGAGCACGACATCGTCGCCGTCCTTGACCAGCTTGCAGCCGATCAGCTCGTCGTCATCGTCGATCTTGATGCCGATGATGCCGCCCTTGCGGTAGTTCTGGTACTCGGTGAGCATGGTGCGCTTCACGATGCCCTTCTTCGTGCACATGATCAGGCTGTCCTCGCCTTCGAACTCTTTGACGCAGATCATGGCGGCGATCTTCTCGTCCTTTTGCATCTGGAGCACGTTGACGATGGAGCGGCCCTTGGAGGTGCGGGTGCCCTCGGGGATCTCGTACACCTTTTCCACATACACGCGGCCATTGTTCATGAAGAACATGATGTAGTCGTGCGTGGAGGCGGTGAAGAGGTGCTCGGTAAAGTCTTCCTCGTGCTGGCCGGAGCCGATCACGCCCTTGCCGCCGCGGCGCTGCGAGCGGTAGGAGCTGACCGGGGTGCGCTTGATGAAGCCCTTGTGCGAAACGGTGATGATGCAGCCCTCGTTGGCGATGACGTCCTCCATGCGGAATTCGCCTTCCTCGCCCATGATCTGGGTCTTGCGGGGGGACTCGTACTTGAGCTTGAGCTCGTTGAGCTCGGTCTTGATCACGGTGAGCAGCTTTTGCTCGCTGGCCAGAATGGAGCGGTACTCTTCGATGGTGATCATGAGCTGGCGGTACTCCTCCTCGATCTTCTCGCGCTCCAGGCCGGTGAGCTGGTACAGGCGCATGTCGAGGATGGCGTTGGCCTGGCGCTCGGACAGGGCGTACTTGTCCATCAACTTCTCGCGGGCCTCGTCGCGGTTGCTGGAGGAGCGGATGATCTTGACGAAGTCGTCGAGGTTGTTGAGGGCGATTTTGTAGCCCTCCAGGATGTGGGCGCGGTCCTCGGCCTTCTGGAGCAGGAACTGCGTGCGGCGGTAAACCACGTCGCGGCGGTGCTCGATGTAGCAGCTGATCATCTCCTTGATGTTCATCTGCTTGGGGCGGCGCTTGTCGAGGGCGAGCAGGATCACGCCGAAGGAGCTCTCGAAGGGCGTGTGCTTGGAAATCTTGTTGATGACGACGCGGGTGGACTCGTCGCGCTTGAGCTCGATGACGATGCGGGTGTTTTCGTCGGACTCGTCGCGCAGGTCGGAGACTTCGTTCAACGTCTTGTCGTGAACCAGCTCGGCGATTTTGGTGACGAGGCTGGCACGGTTGACGTTGTAGGGGATCTCGGTGATGACGATCTGCTCCTTACCGTTCTTGATCTCCTCGACGTGCGCGGTGCCCTTGATGCGGACGATGCCGCGGCCCGTGCGCATGTAGCTGTCGATGCCGCCGCGACCGGCGATGGTACCGCCGGTGGGGAAGTCCGGGCCGGGGATGATCCGGATGAGCTCATCGACGGTGATGTTCGGGTTGTCGATGATGGCGCAGGTGGCGTCCACGAGTTCCCCGAGGTTGTGCGGGGGGATGTTCGTGGTCATGCCGACGGCGATCCCGGTGGAGCCGTTCATGAGGAGGTTCGGCAGGCCGGAGGGGACGACGGAGGGCTCGACGGTTTCCTCGTTGTAGTTGGGGACAAAGTCCACCGTGTCCTTGTCGATGTCGCGCATCAGGTCCTCGGCCATGGCGGCGAGGCGACACTCGGTATAACGGTAAGCCGCGGGCGGGTCGCCGTCGATGGAACCGAAGTTCCCCTGCGGGTCGATCAGGCCGTAGCGCATGACCCAGCCCTGGCCCATGCGCACGAGGGCGTCATAGACGGACTGGTCACCGTGCGGGTGGTACTTACCCAGCACTTCGCCGACGACGGCGGCGCACTTCTTAAAGGGGCGGTTGTGCGAAAGGCCGATGTCCTGCATCGCGTAGAGGATGCGGCGCTGGACGGGCTTGAGGCCGTCACGGGCATCGGGGAGGGCGCGCGAAACAATAACCGACATCGAATAGTCGATGTAGGCCGTCTCCATGATCTGCGTGATGGAGCGGGGCTCGAGGCGTTCGTTTTCGGTGTACATGTTGGAAAGTTAGAAAATGGGAAATTAATTTAACCGCAAAGAGCGCTAAGGGCGCGAAGAGTAGGAGGTAGGTGCGCCTCAGAAAAAGTCTTTTCTTTGCGTTCTTCGCGTCCTTTGCGGTTAAAAATATAGATGCTTAGACGTCGAGGTTGGAGGCGTTGAGGGCGTTGTCCTCGATGAAGGTGCGGCGGGCGGGGACATCCTCGCCCATGAGGCGGGTGAAGACTTCGTCGGCGTCGGCGGCGTCGGTGATGTCCACCTTGAGCAGGCGGCGCTTGGCCGGGTCCATCGTCGTTTCGTAAAGCTGCTTGGGGTTCATTTCACCCAGGCCCTTGTATCGCTGGATGTTCAGGCCGCGGCGACCGAGTTCGCGGATTTTTCCCACAATCTCCAAGATGGAGTGCAGTTCGATGACCGTTTCGTTCTTGCTGCCGGCGTTTTCAGTGATGGTGTAGCGGGCCTCGTCGGTTGGCGTGAAGTTGCGGATGTCCAGGCCGATCTTGGCCAGCTCCTTGAGGAGCTTGGTCATGGCGGCGGCTTCGTGGATCTCGTGGACGGAGATGCGCTGCTGGTAGGTGTTACCATCGACGACGACCTCGCGGATGCTCATCCCGGCGTACATGTCCTCCTGGATGTCGTGCTCGACGTAGAAGCGCGAACGCGCGTCGTCGTCCTTGAGGAAGGCGAACTCCTCGGCGTTGCCGGTGCGGATACGGGCAATATATTGGGGCAGCTCGTGGGTCTCCTCCTCGTGCATATCGAGGTAGGCGGCGGGGCTGCACCCAAAGCGCGCGACGCTGTTGCTGATCGCTTCCAGGCGGGAGAGGGTTTCGACGATCTTGTCCACCTTGGCGCCGGGGAACTCGTGGTCGTCGCGGAAGCGCTTGAGCACGACGTCTTCGGAGCCCAGCTCCAGCAGGATGCGGTTCATCTCGGCGTCGTTGTCCACGTACTGCTCGCGCTTCTTACGCTTGATCTTATAGAGCGGGGGCTGGGCGATGTAAACGTAGCCGTGCTCGATCAGCGGCCGCATAAAGCGGAAGAAGAACGTCAGGTAAAGCGTCATGATGTGGGAGCCGTCCACATCGGCGTCCGCCATCAGGATGATCTTGTGGTAGCGGACCTTCGAGACGTCAAAGGAGCCATCGCCATCGGTGCCGATGCCGGTGCCCAGCGCGGTGATGAGCAGGCGCAGGGACTTGTTGTTAAGCATCTTGTCCAGGCGGGCCTTTTCCACGTTCAGGGGCTTGCCGAATAGCGGAAGGATGGCCTGGAAACGGCGGTCACGGCCCTGCTTGGCCGAGCCACCGGCGGAGTCACCCTCGACGATGAAGACCTCGCACAGGGACGGGTCCTTTTCCGAGCAGTCGGCGAGATTACCGGGGAGGCCGCCGCCGGTCATGGCGGACTTGCGGACGGTTTCGCGGGCCTTACGGGCGGCCTCGCGGGCGCGGGCGGCGTTGAGGCACTTGTCCACCAGTTTCTTGGCGATCTGCGGGTTGGTCTCGAAGAAGAGCTTGAGCTTGTCGCCCATGACGCGCTGCACGATCCCGTCCACCTCCTGGTTGAGGAGCTTGTCCTTGGTCTGGTTGTTAAAGGACGGGTTGAACAGTTTTACCGCGATGACGGCGGTGAGGCCCTCGCGCACGTCGTCCCCGGATATCTGCGGGTCCTTGTCCTTAACGAGCTTGTTGGCCTTGGAGTAGTTGTTGATGATACGGGTCAGCGCGGTGCGGAAGCCGGAGAGGTGCGTACCGCCGTCGCCGTTGAAGATCGAGTTGGCGTAGGCGTAAATCTGCTCGTTGTACGAGTCGTTATACTGCATGGCGATGTCGATCGCCACGGTCTCATCGGGCTTGGACTCGTCCGGGGCGATTTCGCCGGTGAAGTGGATCGGGTCGGGGTGCAGGCACTGCTTGGAGCGGTTGAGCCAGGAGACGTACTGCGAGGCGCCCTGGTCGAACTTGAACAGCTCGCTCTTACCGGTGCGCTCGTCGGAGAAGTGGATGGCCACGCCCGGATTGAGGAACGCCATTTCGCGAAGGCGCTTGGCCAGGGTGTCGTACACGAACTCGTTCGCGGTGACGAAAATCTCGGTGTCGCGCAGGAAGGTGATCTTGGTCCCGGTGGACTTGGTCTTGCCCACGACCTTGAGCGGCTCGGTGACTTTGCCCCGGGCGAACTCGATGCGGTGGATCTCTCCGTCGCGGCGGACCTCGGCCTTGAGCCACTCGGAGACGGCGTTCACGCAACTGGCACCCACGCCGTGGAGGCCGCCGGAGACCTTGTAGCCGCCCTGGCCGAATTTACCGCCGGCGTGCAGCTCGGTCAGCACCATTTCGACGCCGGTCTTGCCGTACTGCTTGTGGACTTTTACCGGGATGCCGCGGCCATCGTCCTCGACGGAGCAGGAGCCGTCCATGTGGATCGTGATGTTGATCTCGTTACAGTAGCCGGCGAGGTGCTCGTCCACCGAGTTGTCCACGATCTCAAAGACGCAGTGATGCAGGGCGCTGCCGTTGGTCGGGTCACCGATGTACATCCCCGGCCGCTTGCGGACCGCTTCGAGGCCTTCGAGCTTGCCGAGGGAGTCAACGTCGTAATTGCTTTTAGGAGAAGAGTTTGCGGGATTGGTGCTTTGCGAAGGGTCTGAGTCTGCCATAGGTACGCTGGTAAAGAAAAGAGATTAGGTGAACGGGACTCTCAAGGCGAACAAAAAGTTTCAGCCGATCCGAAACCCTCTGTAGTGGAGGGGCATTTAAGAGCACGGAGCGCGCAGGAGGCGGTCAGGCCTTGCTCTCGGGGCCGCGCATGCGGACCTCGTAGGGGGGGATTGCCAAGGGGATGCCTGCGGCGCGAAAAGCCGCATCGATGGCGCCGTTGACCTGGAAGCGCAGGGCATGGTAACGCTCGGTCGGCAGCCAGTAGCGGTAGCCGATCCGGATGGTGCCCTCGCGAAACTCGTCGATCCCGATCATCGGGGCCGGGTCGCCCGCCACGCCCTCAATGCTGCCGATGGCCTCGGTCATCACCTGACAGGCCCGCTGGGCGTCCGCGTCGGCGGGGATGCTGAGGGTGGCCTCGACGATGCGGCACGCGCGCGAGTTGGTAAAAATTTCCCCCATGATGAGCTTGTTGGGGATGGTGATGACTTCGTTGTCCTCGGTGATGAGCCGGGTCACCCCGAGGGAGACCTCATGGACGACCCCGTACTGGCCCTGGACGAGGATCGTGTCGTGCACCACGAAAGGCCGCGTCAAAATAATGGCGAGGCCCGCCCCGTAGTTCGAGATGGGCCCCTGGATGGCCAGAGTCGCACCAAAGGCGATGGCGCCGAGACCGGCGATGAGCGGCGCTATATTATAGAACTTCGCCACCGCGAAAGTCAGGCCGATGGCCAGAATCATGACCCGCGCGCTCCCGGCGAAAAACCGCGAGAGGGTGGGGTCGAGGTTGCGCTTTTCGAAGCGCTTGAGCAGGAAGCCTTTCAGCCACCCGGAAAAAAACCAGCCGATGCCCACGATGATCAGCGCACTGATGATCTTGGAGCCGTTCTCGACCAGGAACTGGACCACAAACTCCGTGTGGGCCTGGATCTGCTGCATCTCCTCTTCCATAGCGATTAGGGGAGCTTCCGTTGTGGCTGATCCGGGGCGGTTTGCCAAGCTTATAGAATAGACAGAGGCCCGCCGTTTTTCCTGTCTTGCCTTTGTTAGGTCATCAGCTAAAGAATCAAACGCTTCCTGTGAAATTATCCCTGAAAATCGAATATGCCTGCCGTGTGTTGGCTCAGCTCGCACGCTCCCACGGCTCCCAGCAGTTGGCCCACATCGAGGAGCTGGCTGTGGCCGAGGACGTGCCCGCCAACTATCTCGTGCAGATCCTCAACGAACTGCGCAATGGCGGACTGATCACCAGCCGTCGCGGTAAGCAGGGCGGTTACGCGCTCGCGCAGGCTCCGGGCGAAATCTCCCTCTACGACATCATCCGGATCGTGGACGCCGAGATGCTGGAGAACTCCGTCTCGCCCAACGGGCAATCCGGGCAGGCGGTGCAGGCCGTCTGGGCCGAGATTGGCGACACCTTCGCCGAGCAGACCAAAAACATCCGCCTCTCCGACATGGCCGCCGAAACCGGCCCCATGTACTATATCTGAGCGGTTGGGGGAGCTATACCGTTTCGCAGAAAGTTTGGTTCAGTCAGTGCCTCCGGGCCGCTGGAATGTCTCCCCGTTGTCATCCTGAGTAAGTCCGCTTGCGGACGCATCGAAGGATCTCCCCGCGCGACCTGCTGGGCGGGGAGGTGAAAAATCTGTACCGGGAGATCCTTCGACTCGCTGCGCTCACTCAGGATGACAACGAGGGCGAGAAGCTATTCCCTCATCCTTCAGGGGGAACCCCCTTCTTTTCGAGAAAGGGTATTCCCTCGCAGGGGAAAACGGAGGCTGTTTTAGCGATAGACGGCTTTCACGCTGCTGAGCCAGGTCGAGAGCATGCAGCCCAGCAGGCAGATGGCCAGCAGGGGATTGAACGGGCTGGGCTCGTGGGCGAAGATATTGGTCAGTCCGGTGACGAGGCCGCTGATCACCGTGACGCTGCCCAGAACGGCAAAGAGGATCGTGCCGGGTTTGGAGTCGTTGTTGTAGCAGAGGCTGAACGGAATGGCCGAGGCGGCAAAGCCGATAGCGATCGGGATGAAGATCGGGATCGACACCAGCACGGCGCCCAGCGCCATGACGAGGCCGGTGACGAAGAATCCCCCCACGGTGACGGCTGCCAGGATGTCGGCCCGTTTCAGGGCGTGGCGGGCGTTGCGGTCGCCCAGCACGATGAGGTTGCTCAAGCCACTGGCAATGAACCCCCAGAACACGAAAATCAGGTAGGCCGCCACGAGGGCGATGGCGAGGCTGGGGTGGACCTTTTCCAATAGGTTGCGGCCGATCTTGACGGCGACAATCAGCCCGATGACCAGCGCCCAGCGCGCGCCGCCACTTAGCCGCTGCATGAAGAAGCTGTATTTGAGAAACAGCCGGTAGAAGAGCGAACGCGCCCGGAAGCTCTGCAAAAGGCCTTCGCGGGCGGGGTCGAAGTTCGGGTCGAGCCGCAGGGACTCTCGGAAATGCTGCTCGGCCTGCTTAATGTTGCCCGTCTGGAGGGCTGACCACCCGGCGTTGTAGTGCGTGAAGGCGTTCTCCGGGTTCTTTTCGAGCAGGCGCTGCATGTGGGCCTGATTCTCGTCGAGGCGGTTCTGGCGGCGCAGGAGGTTCGTCAGCAGGTTGGCCGCGGTCTCGTCATCCGGATCTTCGGCCAGGGACTTGCGCAGCCAGTGCTCGGCCTTGTCCAGCTTGTCCTGGGCCAGGTAAGTCTGCCCGAGGATGCGCTGAAAGACCGCGTGGTGCGGCTCCAGGGAGAGCGCTTTTTTCGCCATGGCGCAGCCGTCGCGCTCCCGGTCCAGATCGACGAGTACGAGGGCTTTCACGGCGTAGGCCATCGCGTTCTCCGGGTCGAGAGAGATGGCGCGGTCGATGCTCACCTTGGCCGCGCGGGGCTTGTCAAGTTGCAGCTCGCAGAGCGCTTTTTCCACAAAAGCCTCGTCCGAGTCCGGCTGTGCGCCGATGGCCTTGTCGAGGTACTCGATGGCATCCTCGTAGCGGCTGTGCTCACGGAGCATGCGGCCACGGATGAGATGGGCGGTGTAGTCGGGGTTCTGGCTCATTTCTTCATCCCCAGGTAGAGCAGGACATCGTCGTAGAAGCCGCTCTGGTTGGCGTAGAGGGCGTAGTTTTTGGCGCTGTCGAACCACTTCAGCGTGGAGGGGCGCGTTTTCTTGGCGGCGGCAATCAGAGCCTTGGTCGAAATCGGTACGAGTTTGCCCTTTTTCATGGCCTCGGCCACGGCGCTCTCGGTCGCGGTGTCCACGGCGGCCATGATGTCCGCACCGGAGAAGTTTTTCATCGCTCCGGCGGCCTTGTCGATGTCGATGCTTTCGGCGGGCTTGTTCTTGAGGTGGATGCCGAGGATTTCGGAGCGCGCCGCTTCATCGGGCGGCGGCGCGAAGATGACCTGGTCGAAACGTCCGGGCCGCAGGAAGGCCGAGTCGAGGTGCCAGGGGGCGTTTGTTGCGCCGAGGACGAGGACATCTTTGTTGTCTGAGATGTTTCCGTCCAGCTCGGCGAGAAACTGGTTGATGAGGGTGCGTCCGGCGGAAGTGCGTAAATCCTTGCGGTCGGCGGCGAGGGCGTCGATCTCGTCGAAAAAGAGCACGGCGGGCGCGTGCTGGCGGGCGAGTTCGAAGATGCCGTGCAGCTTCGCCTCGCTCTCGCCGAGCCACATGTTCAGCACCTGATGGAGGCCGACCGAGATGAAGTTCGCGTCGATTTCGCCTGCGGTGGCGCGGCTGATCAGGGTCTTGCCGCAGCCGGGAGGGCCGTAGAGCAGGACACCACCGCCAGCCTTTTTTCCGTAGGCGGCGAAGAGCTCCCGGTTTTGCAGCGGGTAAAGGATCTTCATGCGGATGGTTTCCTTGAGCTGCTCCATCCCGCCGACGCTGGAGAAGTCGATCTTCTCGCGTTTGTCCAGAAACTCGAGCTTGAGCGCCTCGGTCCCGTCGAAGCGTTCGGGCTCGTCCTCCTCAGGTTCGCGGACCGCTCCCGCGGCAAACCCGCCGATGTCCATCGGACGGGCTTTTTTCTTCGCGTCCTCGTCAGTGGCGGGGGAGAGGCCCATGCGCCGCTCAAGGTCGGGATTGCGGAGTTTGGGGTCCAGCTCGCAGGCCCGCGCGTAGTGCTCTTTCGCCAGCTTCAGCTGCTCATCGACGAGGTAGAGCTCGGCCAGCAGCAGCCAGGCGTGCGCCATGGTGGGGTTGCGGCTTTTGAGGTGTTCCAGGCGGATAATGCCCTCGGAGTATTTCCCGAACTGCTGAAGCACATTGACCAGGCCCATGACGGCCTTGGGGTTGTCGGGGTCGAGCTTGAGCACGTGCTCGTAGCACTCCTTGGCCTCGTCGAGCTCAAAGGCGTCGGTGAGCGCCTTGGCGTAAAGCAGGAGCAGGGGGATGTTGTCCGGTGATGCCTCGACGGCCTGGCGTAGCGATGGGATGTCCATGGTAAACAGTAGGGCCTCCAGTGAGCCAAGCCACCCGTCCCCTGACAATCTTATATTACGGCTCCCGGGGATGTGGGATGGCCGCGTTTATCGCTTCGGGCAATCGTGATCCGCAGGATCACCGGTGCAGGACGATGTCCTGCCGTTCAACTCGACGGGCGTCCCGAGAGCGCGGTGTTTCCGGCTTCACCGGTGCGGACGCGGATCGCTTCGCCCACGGGGATGATGAAGATTTTGCCGTCGCCGATCTTGCCGGTCCTGGCGGCGTCTGAGAGGGTTTTTACCGCCCTGTCCAGGTCATCGTCGGGGACGACGATATCCAGCATGACTTTGGGGCGGAATTTTACGGAGTACTCACTGCCGCGATAGATTTCCGTGTGCCCATGTTGGCGGCCGAAGCCTTTGACTTCGGTCACGGTCATGCCTTCGATGCCGATCTGGGCCAGGGCTTCCTTCACCTCTTCGAGCTTGAAGGGTTTGATCATCGCTTTAATGAGTTTCATCCCGATTCCTTTGGCTCTGCCTCCTCCGTTCTTCGGGTGATGTCCGGGGTATGGATGGCATTAGTAAAACTTTATATACACACTATTTGGATTAGGTCAACTGGATGCGGGTTGCGCGTCACAGTCATTAGCGGATTGGGTCGGTTCGATTACGGAAGCTGCTGGCGTGGGCCAGTTTCAAGCTCACGCCCGGTCCTTGAGAAAGCTCCGCATGGCCTTGAGGGATTCGCGGCTGAGGTGGTGCTCGATGCCTTCGGCATCGGCGTTGGCCTGGACCTCGGAGACGCCGATCCCGCACAGGAAGCGGACGACGAGGGTGTGGCGTTCGGCGGACTCGATCGCCCATGCCTTGCCCTCGTCGGTCAGGACGATGCCCTCGTCCGGGCAGCGTTCGACGAGGCCACGCTTTTCCAGCCGGGACAATGCGCGGATGACAGAGACGTGCGAGACACCGAAGATCTTGGTCAGGTCAACGACGCGGGCCACGCCTGATTCCTCCCGCAGCTCATGGATTGCCTCCACATAATCCTGTGCCAGCTCGTCGGAATGCTGACGGCGCACGCGCTCGTGCCGCTGGGCCGTGTGCTGGGGGGTAGTGGCTTGCGTCATGCTATTAAAAAACACACGCCTGCGCGCGCTGACAAGGTTCTTGTGTCGTAGGCGGGGGGCTTGGTTTCGATAGAAGGCGTGAAGCGCCGATGTTAAAGTTTTTTGGGAAGAGCGCGAGAAACCCTTTTGTGCACAAAAGGGTTTCTCGCATCTATTAATCAAAAAGGTCCTACCCGAACTGCCGCCAGACGAAGGCCACGGCGATGCACAGGGGGATGCCGAAGGCGAAGGGCAGCAGCACGGACAGCGCGGTCCACCCGGCGCTGCGGGTCTCCTTATAAATAGTGTAGATAGTGGTGCTGCACGGGTTGTGGCACAGGCAGAAGAGCAGCAGGCACACGGCCGTCATGGTTGTCCAGCCGCCCGCGATCAGGATCTGGTGTACGATCCCGTCGTCGGCCTCGAACATCACCCCCGCGCCCGCGCCGACGCCGGTCATTCCGGTTTGCAGGACGGTGAGCATGAGGATGGTCGGGATGACAATCTCGTTGGCCGGGATGGCGATGACGTAGGCCAGCAGGATCAGTCCGCTCAGGCCCATGGCCCAGCCCAGCGGCTCCAGCCACCCGCTGAAGATAGTGGCTAGCGGCTCGCCGCCGATGTGGACATTGGCCACCAACCAGATGACCGCCCCGGCAGGCACGGCGAACACGATTGCCCGCCACAGCACAAACAGCGTGCGGTCAATGATCGAGGTGTAGAGGGTCTGCCAGAAGTTCGGCGGGCGGTAGGGCGGCAGCTCCAGGCTGAAGGTGGACGCCTCGCCCCGCAGCACGGTCCGGCTGAGCACCCACGAGCTGAGGAAGGTCAGACCGAAGCCGAGCGTCACCACCGCGAAGACCACCCCCGTTGCCGCGAAGGTCGAGAACTGCGGCGAAACGAGCGAGCCGAAGAAAATCGTCGCGATCAGAATGAGCGTGGGCCAGCGTCCGTTGCAGACCGCAAAATTATTTGTGATCATGGCGATCAGGCGTTCGCGCGGGGAGTCGATGACGCGGCAGGCGATGATGCCCGCGGCGTTGCAGCCCAGCCCCATGGACATGGTGAGCGCCTGCTTGCCGTGCGCCCCCACGGCCTGGAAGATGCGGTCCAGATTGAAGGCCACGCGCGGCAGGTAGCCGAGGTCTTCCAGCAGCGTGAACAGCGGGAAGAAAATCGCCATCGGCGGTAGCATGACGCTGATTACCCACGCGCAGGACAAATACATGCCGTCCACAGTCAGTCCGGTCAGCCAGTTCGGGAAGCCGATGTCCACCGTCAACTGGCGCAGCGCCGGGTGCCCCCAGTCCAGCAGGATGCCCGCGAGAAAGCTGCTCGGGTAGTTGGCCCCGATGATGGTGATCCACAGCACCGCCGCGAAGATCAGCAGCATGAGCGGAAACCCGATCAGCGGATGGGTGAGCACGCGGTCGAGCCGCGCCTGCCAGCGCGCCCGCGCCGAGTCCGAGGGCTGGTGCACGCTGGCGGAAAAGATCTTGGCCGACTCAGCGTAAATCTGCTCGGTCAGGCGGTCGTGCAGGTTGACCGGCGTGTGCCAGCGGTACGACTCCGCCAATTGACAGATATGCTCGCCCGCCTCGCGGTCGCGGGCGGTCGTTTCATGCGCGGCGGATTCACCACCGGCGGCGTGGTCGGCGGCCAGCTTGCCTATTTCTCCGGAGCGCATGGAGGCGGTCACGGTCTCGTCGACGCAGAGCAGGCGCAGCGCGATCCAGGGTACATGGCGCAGGGTGGGGAAGGCGGCGCGGATCGCTTGCGTGAGGTCGTCGAGCGGCTGCTGGATTTCGGGAATGTTCAGTGGCAGACGGCGGCCCTGGGGGCGTTCGCCCGCGGCGACGCGGGAGACGGCCTGAAGCAGTTCGTCGATGCCCTCGCCCCGGCGGGCCGAGCACGGCACCACGGGCACGCCCAGTTCGGCCTCCAGCGCGGACACATCAATCTCGATGTGGTGGGCGCGGGCCTCGTCCATCAGGTTCAGGCATACGACCACGCGCTTGGTGATCTGGAGGATTTGCAGGACGAGGTTGAGGTTGCGCTCGACGGCGGTGCTGTCCACCACCACGAGCGTCACGTCCGGACGGCCAAAGAGTACGAAGTCGCGGGCCACCTCCTCGTCGGGTGAGGCCGACAGCAGCGAATACGTGCCGGGCAGGTCCACCAGCCGGTAGCTCTTGCCTTCGTAGGAAAAAGCTCCCTCGGCGCGGGCGATGGTCTTGCCGGGCCAGTTACCGGTGTGCTGGTGCAGACCGGTCAGGCGGTTAAAGACCGTGCTCTTGCCGGTGTTGGGATTGCCGGCCAGGGCGATGACAGCGTCGCAGTCGTCAATGCGCAGCCCCAGGGGGCGCGAAGCCGGCGCGGGTGGGCAATGGCACGAGGTCGAGGTACACTGGGAGCACTTCATGAGCGGGCCTCCGCGGCGGGCGTTTCAATGACAACCTGGTCGGCCTGCTCGGGGCGCAGCGCCACAAGGGTGTTGCGCACGCGGTAGGCGATAGGGCTGCCCATCGGGCTTTTCAGCTCCACGCTCACGTGGCTGGGCGGGACGAAGCCCAGGTCGAGCATGCGGGTACGCTCGGAGCCGGTGCAGGAGGCCAGCAGGCGGACCACGGTGGCTGATTGGCCTTCATTTAAACTTGAGAGTCGGGCCACGCGGGGGAGCTTCTGGCAATCGGTCTCGACGACGCGCACAAGCGCGGCGGCGGCAGGGTCGAGGCGGCATTCACGGCCCTCCACCCACACGAGCAACTGGTCGGGCTCGTGGGCGAGGATTTTAACCAGCATGCCGGGGGCCAGGCCCAGATCGACGAGCGCCTGCCCGAGAGCCTCGGGCTCATCACCGACGTGGGTAACCCGCACGATGGCGCCGTCCGGGGCAGCGTCGAGCGCCATGCCCGTTAACACCGGCAGCTCGCCGGTGCGGGTGGGGATGGGGTCGCCGTGCGGGTCGTAGCGCGGGTGCCCCAACTGCTGAGAGAGTGCGTCCACGTCCTCGGCGGAAATGTGGTGCTCGGCCTCGTCGGCCTTTCGGTGCCAGCGGGCCGGGCGCTCCTCGGTCATGCGGGCGAGGTAGGTCTCATAGAGCCGGTGCGCGCGGATAACCTGGCGGGCGTAGTTGCGGCCCTCGTCGGTCATACCGACGCCGGAGCCCTGGAGCGTGACCAGCCCGGCCTGCCGCATGCGCTTAAGCTGCTCCACCGTCTCGTTAATCGAGCGGTTGAGAACTCCGGCGACACCCTCCACAGTGGCTGGCTGCCGCTCACCCTCGTACTCGCACTCGTGCAGGTACTTCAGGGTGTCCTCGGTCCACACCCGGTCGAGCGAGGGAGCTGAGCGATACTGCGAAAGCGGTGACGGTTCGGTCATGGGCGATGGTGATGCAAGTGATGTTTATGTCTTTATGTAGCATAGGTTACATTTTGAATCAACGAAAAATGTAGCCAAGGTTACATCCTCAGTGAATATCCCCGTCTCCGTCGTTAAAGTCAAGTGCGCAGTTGGCGGACTGATTTTATTGGTTGCAGGCGAGGGGGGGCTTGCCCGGCTGTTGGCGAGGATATCGATGGGGGTGGTATCTGTAGAAGCAAGTTTCTAGCTTCATTCGTTGAGTCCGGGAGCGGTCAGAATACCTTCACGTCCGAGGCAGGGTAGGTGCGTTTCCTCTATTTATGCCGAAAGCGCTGTGGTCGCGGATGTGTTCGGTGTTGCTCTGCGGTAGCCCGGTCGGCTACAGAGGTTTTACTTGGCATTTCGGAGGATAACGTTAATATAATTTAAATTAATATGAACAAGACGACACCTAAAAGGAAGAAGACGAGCCGCCTGCCGGGGATAAACGCGCGGGCGGTCACGTTGAAAGACATTGCCGCCTCATTGGGGGTATCGGCGATGACGGTGTCGAACATTCTGCAGAGTAATCCGAACACGAAATACCGCCAGGAGACGATCGAGCGCGTCCAGCGGGAGGCCTCGCGAATGGGTTACCAGGCAAACCGTTCCGCGCAGGCCATACGCCGTGGCAAAACCGGGATCATCGGTTTTGTCGGTAAAAGCACCAACCAGTGCCAGAAGGTTCACGACATTGTGTCGCTGCCTTTCATGACCGGGTTGAGTCAGTTCCTGATCGCGCATTCGAAGCACGTCGGTCTGGTCGAGTTGGAAGAGTTGACGACGGCTGAATCCGAAGTGCTGCCGCCCGTGCTGCGGGAGCGTTTCTTCGACGGTCTCGTGGTCGGGCACGGACTGCGTAAGCCGTTTATCAAAACCGTTGCCGACAGTGAAGTACCGGCGATCTTCTTCGACTGTGGCGTTTTCATGCCCCAAAACTGCATCTACCGCGACGAGCGCTACGCGACCCGCAAGGCGCTGGACCGGCTCCTTGAGGCGGGACACCGCAAGATCGCCTTTCGCTGGTCCAAGGCCTACTGGGACAAGATCGATCAGGATAAGCACAAGCACTACAGTTTTGCCGTCCGCGAGGATGCTTATCAGAAGTACATGATCGAGCACGGACTGGAGCCGGTATCGCTCAAGAGCGATACCATTGAAGGTCTCGTGGATGAGATTCGCGGTACTGATTGTACGGCGATTCTCTTGGACTCGCATTGCCCCTTTATCCTTGGGGCGCTCTATGCGCTCAACTTGCGCGTACCGGACGACTTTTCGCTCGTCTCCATTGCTTGTGAGACAAACATCCCCGTCATTGATCTGGAGGTATCCGGTATGGGCTTTGACCGTCTCGCGGCAGGTCGTCAGGCCGCGGAGATGATCTGTAAGCTCATCGACTCCCCGGAAGCCGGGCAGCCTTCCATCGCCATCAAGTCGGACTGGGAAGACAAGGGGACACTCAGCAAGCCGGTGAAGCGGGCCAAGGCGTCTCTGCGCTAGCACACCCAGGGGGTTCTTCTGGCCCTAAATCGGAACTCAGCTACGGAAATGGTTGACACTGGATATTAACGTTACTATTGATGCGTTAATTTCCAGTGAACCTCCTCGTTTGTATTAGGTATTTATGAAGCCGCCCTTGAACGTCCTTTGGTTGATGTCCGATCAGCATAATGCTCACTGTATGGGGTGTGCCGGTCATCCCGATGTCCGTACGCCTCATCTCGACGCGCTTGCGGGGCTCGGGACACGGTTTACCCATGCTTACTGTAATAACCCGATTTGCGGACCTTCGCGCTCGTGTTTCTTAAGCGGCCAGTTTGTTAAGACGCACGGCATCGCCGCCAACTTTATTCGGGAGCGGGAAGATGAAGCGCCCAATCTGGGCCGGACTTTTCGGGAGGGTGGTTATCAATGCGCGCTGATCGGCAAGGCTCACCTGCCCGCCAAATGGGTGCGGGAGGGCTTCGAGTATGTGCGTTTATCGGATCTGGCTGACGCCAGTGTGGACGATCCTCGCACGTGCCACTACTTTAACGATCTGGTGGAGGCGGGATTGGCGGACGACTATGACCAGGGCACGCTCATGCCCGGTCACCCGGGCTGCGGTATGCGTTCGTTTATCAGCCGCTTGCCGGAGGAGTACTCGCTCGAGGCTTGGACAGGGCGGGAGGCGAGAGGTTTTCTTGCCCGGCGCGATCGCGAGCGTCCTTTTTTCCTGAAAGTCAGTTTTCAGCGTCCGCACGATCCTTATGCTCCGCCCGCAGCGCGTGCGCACGAGTATGCCCCAGAGGCATTGAGATTGCCGGACAACGCGGATGATTTTCTTCGGTATCGCCTGAAGGGGAAACCCAAAGCCCAGCAGCAGTATGCCGCCGGAGAGCTCGGGGTGGGGTACCCCTTCCGCCCGCGCGATGCGGAGGACCTCAAGCTGCAGATGGCGCGTCATTTTACCCTGATCACGATGATCGATGAGGCCATCGGAGGGATACTTGCTGACCTGAAGACGGCTGGTGATCTCGACAACACGCTCATCGTTTATGTGGCCGACCATGGTGACTTCGCCGGTGAGCACGGGATGATGCTGAAAAACCTGGGCATCTATGAGTCTATCCACAATATCCCGCTGATCATTGCCGGTCCGGGAGTCCCGGCGGGGCAGGTGCGCGATGCCTTCTTCGAGAGTGTTGATTTCTTTCCCACCCTGTGTGAGCTGACTGGCCTGAAGGCTGATCCGGCGGTTGACGGCGTCTCGCGTGTTCCCGAACTGGAGGGAGCCGCGCCCCGGCTTGAGCAGACCGTTTGTGAATGGCTTTCCACGCGTGGAGACGGCGACGAGGTGCATGCCGTGCGCGCGGAGCGTTACCGTTACGTGGTTTACGACAACGCCCCGGAGGACGGTGAGCTTTACGATCACCGCACGGACCCCGAAGAGATGGTCAACCTCTTTCACGACCCGGACTGTCAGGATGTCGTCCGTCATTTTCAGCAGGTTGTCGAAGCTTACAGAAAGGGCGCTGTGCGGAGGCAGACTCCGGCTGATGACGCCTGCCTGGCCAAACAGTACCTGTCCAGCCCGACCCTGCAGCTTCACCAGGGTGGGGCATGTTGGTCGGAGTTGGTGTCGCGGGTTTAGCGCGCGGTTACTATCGATCTTCTCGAAGAACTCAAATGAAGCAAAAAATCGCTTGACGGAAACGTTAACGTTAATATTGTGGGGGTGAGTTAGGTAAAACTCCCCTCACTTATCAACCGTATTCCCCATGAACAAAATATATTCTGCCACCCTCCTTACGCTGCTCGGGCTGTGCCCGCTCCTGAACGCCGTGACCATCACGTTTGATGATGCCTCCACGGACTTGACCAGCAACTTCGATTACTCCGCTAACCCCACTCAGTACACTTGGCAGGCCGCCGGTGGTGTTGACAATACCGGGTCTGTCAGCACGAGTACGCTGTTTAATACGACGGCGGCTTACACGCCTGGGACGTTGAATTTTTCGACCATCGGCGACAGTGGATCGATTTCGATCGACTTCCTTTGGACGGATACTCTTGGGACGGGGAACAACTACGGAGTCATGCAGTTGGGTCTTGTGAAAACTCTCGGTGCCGTTCTCGACACTCGCGCCATTCTGATGCGGTCCGGCTCAGAGGTAAACCAGGTTTATTTCCGCTATTTAACGAACTCGGGCTTCACCAATGATAGCGATTTGATCAATCTCGTTGATTCTACCTGGTACCGCATGGAGGTTACTTTCACCATGACTGCGGCCGATACGATCAAGGCCGAGATGACGCTCCTGAACATTGGCAGTGATGGTACCGCCACCCCTGTGCTCATCTCAAGCTACACAGCCGAACGTGCCTCCGATATCATCGGTGAAGATGTTTATACAGGCTTCATCACTCAACGCGCCTATGCCGGGTCTGTCACGACGATTGACAATTACTCCACCTCGGCGATTCCCGAACCCGGCGAAGGGGCTGTCTTTATGGGCGCTCTCGCGCTCATCGTGTTTGGTGGCCTGCGTAAAATCCGGGCCCGGCGCTGACGCTCTCGTTGTTCTCGCTATCCCTTCGGGGCTGGCTAATAAATTAAAAACAGGTCCACTTTGAGTGGAATATGATCCGGATGGAAATCTGGGTCGGCTTCCTTACCCCCGTACATGCCCTTTACCCGATACCAACGCTTTTTCCCTCTCGCCAAGATCCGCTCCCGGGCGGCGCAGGCGGGTGGGGGAGAGGTAAGTCTGCCGCGCCGAGACCGCGCGCGCAGCGGTTTCTCACTGATCGAACTGCTGGCGGTGATTTCGGTGATCGCTATACTGGGGTCTCTGTTGTTCGTGACCCTTGGAAGTACGATCGAGTCAGCGCGGAAGACGACATGCGCCAGCAATCTCAGGCAGCTCGCCGCCGGCCACCAGGCCTACGTGGCGGACAATGAGGGGTGGATCATTACAGGGTATAAAGACGGTGAGGGCGGCGAATCCACCTGGACCTTTCGGCTCGCACCTTATCTCAACATGACGAACAAGGAGCTGCGCTTCGAGGAGGAACTGCAATGTCCGGTGGCCTACGCGGGCTTTGGGACCAATGGGGGATTTCAGGGGAAGGGCCAGGGGCTGACTTACGGCCTGAACGCTTGCCTGGGGAGTCGGGGAGGCGGGACATCCGCTCCGTTCAAGATGTCGTCCATCGAGCAACCGTCGAAGCTTATTTTATTCGGTGATCAGGGGGTTACGGCTTCCGGCCAGAACGACTATATCAATGGCTGGAACCTGTCCTGGAATTCCGACAAGAACAACTTTGTACACGACAATGGCACCACCATGAACGTCGTTTTTATCGATGGCCATGTGGAGTCGCTGACGAGGGAGCAGACGATCTTTAAGGCGAACCAGCGCTGCTACCCTTGGACGGAGACGCCTGTGATGGGCTGGAAGTGAGTAGTGGGTGTTTTTTGCGCCCATGTGCAGATGATGTATATATGGAGAAATTATTTTATAATATGATGCAAAAGCGGTTCTTGGCTTGTTTGTTGATGTCCCTGATCGGGGTTGGGGTGACTGGATATGCGCAGACGGCCGACGTGGCGCCTGATCACGACCTGCTCTTTGCGGCGGATTTTGCCTTCGGAGATACCGTTTCACTCGGCAGCAGCGAGATTGAGTACCCTGCTGGAGTGGAAAAGATAGCAGATGGGATTGTGCTGGAGATGGAGCAGTCCGCCACCTGGCACGCCCTGCAGAATTTCGACCCGAGCAAGGGCACCTGTGTGTTGTGGCTGACTCCGCAATGGACGATGGATGCGCCGGATGGTAAGCGGTTGCGCATCCTGGAGACTCGCAACTGGCGTATCTCGTACGACAGGAAGACGGAACGCCTGTTCTTCATGACGGGCAAGGCGGTTGCGGGGGTCGGCTTCAAGTGGGATTACCAGACCAGCGCGAAAGTGTCGGAAGCGTCCTTGAACGGTCATCCGGTGTGCCTGGCCGTCGCCTGGGATAACGATAGCGCGCGCAAATTCATTTATCTCAACGGTAAGCTTATTGCGATCAATTCGACCGATCTGATCAATGCGAGCCCGATTACCGGGCAGGAGGTGTTCACCCTGAACGACCTGGCCGCGCCCGGAATTTATGAAGCAGTGGCCATGTACGACCGTGTCCTGCCTGAGAGCAGAATCCTCCAACTGGCGCAAGCCGGAGCGGGTGCCGTCCTCTCGGATGATCAGTTGGCGGATGTTCCCGCCGAGACCCCGCGCCCACTCGTACTCGAACCCCTTCACTATGGGGAACCGGCGGACTCGATCGTGAACCGCGACGAAGAGATCGAGCTGACCTTTCTCGTGCGTAACGCAACCGGCGACCCTCTCCAGGCAACGCTGCAAATGCAGATGGAAAATTTTTGGGGGCCAGTGGGGGAGCCCTTTTCTGAGATGGTTGAGCTGGCACCGGGCGAGACCCGCCGCATACGCCAGACAGTGAAGCAGGCGCAAAGCGGCATATTCCGCCTGGCCGTGCGCGTGCCGGGCTTGGTCGAGGAGCCGGTTGACGTCGCCAGCTGGGCTGTCTTCGATGAGATGCCGCCCGCCGATCCGCAGGGCAGCTTTTTCGGGAACCACGTCAACGCCTGGTCCGGCAACAAGTACCTGCGGCAGGCGCTACGACTGGGGCAGACCTGGATGCGCGATCATAACATGCTTCAATCGACATGGTGGTGCCGCCTCCAGCCAGGTAATGCAGAGCAGGAAGAAATCTACCAGTACGAGGCTATCGAGTTGCTGAAGGAGAAGGACATTCCCGTGCTCGGTCAGTTCTTCGGCACGCCGCGCTGGGCGCTCGGTGAGACGTCGGTGACGATGGCTCCGTACACGGCGGCCCCGCCACCCTCGGATTTGTTGGCTAATTACGTCAGCCGCGTCGTGCACACTTTCCCGCAGATCAACTGCTGGGAAATCGGCAATGAGCCTGCCGTGGTGCTTTTCTGGAGCGGCTCTCCCGAGCAGTTTGCCGACTACGCCAAGACGGTTTACGAAACCGCCAAGGCCGAACGCCCGGAGCTCTTCATCATGCTCGGCGGTTTTACCCGCGACAACGTCATGTGGCAGCGCAAGGCGGTCGAGGCGGGCGCGATCAAGTACTGCGACGCGGTTTCCGTGCACATCCCTCCTTATAACGAGGAGCCGGAGATCGCACAGGAAAAGGTCATGGAGATCGTCAACTTCTGGCAGGAGATGGCACGAGACTACGGTGGCCCGCAGCCGTTGCGCATCTGGAGTACCGAAGGCGGCATGGCGAGCACGACATTCCTGCGCGGGCTGGAGTCGCCGGAACTCCCCAAGCTCTCGGCTCGTCCGCCGCTGGACTGGAAAGAGGCCGCCGTGCGGATGGTCAAGAGCAGCCTCGTCATGATGGAGGCCGGAGTGGAGAAGCACTTCCTTTATCTGCAAAATCCCCGTCCGGACATCGCCAGGGCTTACTTTGGGACGACGATGCTCGACGTGAACTACGCCCCCAAGCCCGTGTTGTTGGCGCGCTGTGTGCTCGCGCGTTTCGTCGATGGCTCTGAGTACTGGCAGAGCGTGCGCCGTGAGGGCGACGGTCGCTTCTGGGCCGAAGTCTTTGACGGCATGAATGCGGACGGTCAGCCGCAGTCCACGGCGGTGCTGTGGCTGGGCCAGGGAGGAGAAGGGACCCTGACGCTCCCCGTCGGTTTTGCAGCGGAGACTGCTTACTACGATTTTATGGGGAACCTAACGGACGGTTCGTCAAGGTCGGTGACCTTGACGGACGTCCCCCTTTATCTGCGGGCCTCGACGGATGCGGACGCGCTCGTGGCCGCGCTTGAGCAGGCCGACATCCGCATCACGCGAGCACCCGCCCCGCTGAATGACGGAAAAAACACCGGTCCGCTCAATGACCTGCCGGACTTCGTCGCTCCCAGCGAGACACCGGAGTGGGTGCGGCCTATCCCGCTGAACGAGGTGGCCAACATGGGGCTCGATGACCCGGTGGCCGGCGACGGCGAAGGCGGTTGGAGTGACGAGGGGCCGATGAACAACGCCCGCGACTTGCCGGTCGGCGAGGTGAACTTAGCCGGTGTGCCCTTTGTCATCGTCGATCCCGCGCAGAACGGCGGACGCGCCGTCGTTACGCTGAAGGGGCTCAATGCGACGCCGTCCTTGCCCGCGCAGAGTGCGCCCATTCCGGTCAACAGTAAGGTGCGCAACCTTTACTTCCTGCACGCGGCCTCCTGGACGCTGAACGAGGATATCGGCAGCTACGAAATCCTTTACGCTGATGGTACGACGGAGAGCGTCAAGCTGATCAACGGCGATAACATCGCCAACTGGTGGAGCACGGATCCACTCAATGACCAGACGCGTCTCGTGGCCTTCCCCGTCTCCAACACCGCCACCGGCAAGACCGAGGAGCGCTACCTGCAGGTGCTACAATGGCAGAACCCAAAGATCCAGGTGCCGGTGAAGTCGGTCGTGTTCAAATCTACCGGTCAGGCGGCCACGCCGATCCTCGTCGGGCTCACCTCTTTTGACTGGCAATAAGCCGTCGCACTTTCATGAAGTCCAAACCCAACGTCATCGTATTTTTCACTGATCAGCAGCGCGCGGATACCATGGGGCTGCAAGGCAACCCCCTCGGCCTGACGCCGAATCTGGATGCCCTGGGCCGTCGTGGCACGCACTGCCGGAATGCCTTTACCTGCCAGCCGGTCTGCGGCCCGGCGAGAAGCTGCCTGCAGACGGGCCAGTACGCCACCAACACCGGCGTGTGGACAAATGGAAACGCGTTGCGCGAGGACGCCGTCACGCTGGCGAAGTGTTTTAATGAGGCTGGCTACCGCACCGGCTACATCGGAAAATGGCACCTCGCTGGAGTGGACTGCGATTATGGCCCCGTTCCGGTCGAGCGCCGCGGCGGCTATCAGGACTGGCTCGCCGCCGATGTGCTGGAGCTGGTCTCCGGTCCGTACAGCACGCGTCTTTGGGATGGCGAAGGCCGCGAGGTCAGGCTGCCCGGCTACCGTGTGGACGCGATGACAGACGCCGCCATCCGGTACTGCGAGAAGCAGTCCGCAGAGGAGTCGCCTTTCTTTTTGTTTCTGTCATTTCTGGAACCGCACCACCAGAACTCGTCCGATAACTACCCGGCACCCCCGGGCTACGAGCGGCAATATCAGGGCAGCTGGATGCCGCCCGATCTCCTATCGCTCGACGGGACGGCGGCCCGGCACTGGGGCGGCTACTGCGGCATGGTCAAGCGACTGGACGAGGCGCTCGGCCGCCTGATGGATGCTCTGATCTCGCTTAATATCGCGGACGACACGATCGTCCTGTTTACCAGTGACCATGGCTGCCACTTCAAAACGCGCAACGGCGAGTACAAGCGCTCCTGCCACGAAGCGTCGATCCACATCCCTGCCTGTTTGTGGGGGCCGGGATTGAACGGCGGCGGCGAGCTGGCGGACATGGTCAGTCTGGTGGACCTGCCGCCGACCTTGCTGGAGGCCGCCGGTATCGAGATTCCCGATACAATGGAAGGACGCTCGTTGCTTCCGCTGATGCGGGGAGACTCCACGGGCTGGCCACTGGAGGCTTACGTCCAGGTTGGAGATCGTAATACGCGGATGGGCCGAGCCATTCGGACCAAACGCTGGAAGTACGGCGTGACGGCGTTGCCGGAGCTTTCGATCGGCGCCTATGCCGATGCCTACGAAGAGACGCATTTGTACGACCTGGAAAACGATCCCTACGAGCTCGACAACCTCGTGAACGCCGAAGTCCACGCTCCCGTGCGCGAGACTCTGCGCCGGCGACTGATCGCTCGTATGGAGGCCGTCGGCGAGCCACCGGCAAAAATCATCCCGGCTGAAAGCAGGCACAGTGGCCAGCGGGAGGTCGATTTCCCCGGCTTGCTGACGAAGGACGAGGCATAGGCGCTGGCCGGCCTTTGGCAGAGATCCGCGAAGAACTCGAAGTGCGCCGAGGGAAGCTCTAGGTAGCACCTTTACTTTACATACTCCGATAGTAAAACAGCCCCGGCATCACGCCGGGGCTGTTTGTTGGGTGGTTGTGTTAATGCTGTTTTGTCCGGTTCGAGTCGGGCTTACTTGCTCCAGCGCGGACTGGACCAGGCCATGTAGCCGTCGGTCTGCCGCAGCCGGAGGTAGACCGAGGCGCCGGACGGCACGGTCAGCGTTTGCTTCCAGGTGACATCCAGCTGGCCGGACTCGATACTCGCGGCGACTTCGCCGTTGACGATGATCTGGGCGATTTCGATCGGGGCCGTGCCGTGGATTTCCGCGCTGACCTCGACCTGGGTGTCACCGGCGAAGCTGACGTTGACGAGCAGAATGATCGGAACGCCGGAGGTGGCGTAGGTCTGGCCCGTGTTGAGCGCGTCCCAGATGGCCGAACGGGTCAGCTCGGGAGCCATGAAGGCCGTCATGCCGATGTAGCGCGGTACGGGCTCTTTACCCGTGCCCGAGCGGGTGGGAAAGCCGGCGTGGTTGTCCGTGCCGCCGACGAAGCCGAGGCGGTAGCCCATCTTGAGCGCGTCGGCCACGGACGCGCCGAAGCCCTCGTCGCGGATATCCCACTCCGGATCGATCACATCCATCTCGAAGCTTCCGCGGGTCTGGCACATCTCCACCGCGCGTATGCGCGGGTTACGCAGGGACCAGTCGTAGGTCCGCCAGTAGGGCTCGCCGGTCTCCGGATTGATTTCCGGCGGCTGCGTGTTGGTGTGGTGCGGGATCAGCAGGACGTCATCCGGCCACTCCGATGAGCCGGGGTGCGGTCCCTCCAGGCAGCAGGCCGGACCGGCGGCGACCTCCGGGGTTTTCAGGTAAAGGTTCGCGTGACCGTCGTCGGTACTCCATTCCCAGGAGGGGAGGGTGATGAACCGGCCTTCGTCCCAGAAGGCTTCGTTGGCCTCGCAGGTTTGCGTCCAGAAGTCGATGGGGCTGTGATCGGTCAGCCCGACCACATCGAGGTTGAGCACGTCGCGGGCGTAGGCGAAGGCATCCTCCGGGTTGCGGTCGCCGTCATCCGAAAAAGCCGAGTGGAAATGGATCGCGCCAAAGTAGATCGACGTGCCATTGGCCGGAGCTTTGAGGGAGGGATTGCTGACGGCGCTGAAGCCTTGTTCCTCCGTGGTCGCATGGATGCGTACGATGTCGCCCGTCTGACGGTAGGAGAAGTGCCCGACACCGCGGTGAAGTTCGACGCAGGCCGGGAGCCCGCTCACGCCCTCCGACTCCAGCATAACCTGGCCGGAGAACGTATCGGCAGGATTAAGCCAGGCATCAGTGACAAAAACGCTGCCACGGTGCCGTCCACGCTTGTCCGGGTGCGCACTGACGCGAACCTCCAGCCGTGCCGCCGCTCCGGGCACCGTGCCGAAGGCGAAGCGCTCGCCGACAGGCCGGTAAGCTTTGTCGTCAGGTGTTTTCAGCTCGCAGGCGATCCAGGTGGGCAGCGGCGCCAGGTCGAGCGGGGTGTAGGCGAGTGTCCAGCCCAGTGACTCTCCCGCGGGCAGAGTCTCCTTTAGCTCCAGGACGAGCAGCCGGTAGTGTTGGTTGCTGCGCTCGTTCATGCGGGCATCCATGAGCGCGTTGAAGTCCTTGGGCGGTGCCTGAACGAGGGTGATCTGACTTTCGTCCAGCGTGGAGGCCTGCAGGCTCCAGGACTCAAACACGCCGCGGAACTTCCCGCCGACGAGCTGGATGCGGCTGCTAGCTTCCAGCGTTTCACCAGCGGTGAACGTAAAGCGGTAGGCCTGCGGTTTGGGCGCACCGACCGGGATTTTTCTGAGACCGTCGATGGTAATGGCGTGGGCAGTGGTGGTTGGTTTGAGTGCTGTGCTTGGCATTATCGTTAATATCTGTGGTAAAGGAGTTGTACTGAAAGATGGGTTACTCCGACTGGGGCAAGATCAGCATATCGTCCTGGCGGACACGGGCGGAGAGTTCCCGGACGAGGGCTGCATTTTCCGCGTCAGTGGCCACGTTGCGGCTCTGTTCCGGGTCATTTTGCATGTCGTAGAGCTCGATGGCGTTCGTCTCGCCGTCCTTAGTGACCCACTCGACGAAGCGGTAGCGGTCGGTGCGAAGCGCATTGCCCATGACGCCGACGCGCTCGGCGGGATTGGGGGCCCATTTGAGATAGCGCGGGTACCAGCTGCGGGCGATGTCTTTGACCTGGCTGGCCTTGCCCTCCAGGATGGGTACGAGGCTGGTACCGCCGAAGCCCGGATCGGGCGGCAAGCCGCACAGCTGGATCAGGGTGGGGGCAATATCGACCAGCTCGACCAGTGCCTCGGACTTTTGCCCGTGGACCGGGCTCTCGGGGGCGACAATGATCAGCGGGACGCGGGTGGCGACTTCGTAGTTGGTATGTTTGCACCCCAGCAACCCCTGTTCGCCCATATGGTAGCCATGGTCGCCCCACAGGACGATGATCGTGTTCTTGTCCAGGCCGGTTTCTTCGAGCGTTTTCATCAGGCGGCCAACCAGGGCATCGACATAGCTGGTGCTGGCCAGATACGCCTGCATGCACTCGCGCTTGAACGTTTCGCTGTAGTGAAAATGCGGAGTCGGTGTCCCGCCGTACATCTCCAGCTCACCGACGGGGGCGTAGGCGTAGCGGGGGGCCCCGATCGGGGGATTCTGGTTTTCGGGCAGCCGGACGTCGGCATCATCATACAGCGCCCAGTATTTTTCCGGTGCGACCCAGGGCAGGTGAGGGCGGTGAAAACCCACCCCGAGGAAAAAGGGTTGGCTGGGGTTCTTAGCCAACTCACGCAGACGCTGTACCGCGTAGCGGGCGGTGTCCCCGTCGCGCAGTTCGTCGTCTCCGACCTGGGCCCGCTCGAAGGGCTTCTGGGCATAGTACGGGTTGTTGCGGAGGGTATTGGCCGGCTCGTCGTCGTCCTCCGGTTTTTTGTTCGCGGCCGCCTGAATCGCCTTCTGCCCTTCGGGGCCGGAGTGCGGGACTTTGGAGTGCCACGACGGAACAGACCAGGAGGCCGGATCGTCAATGGACTTGCCATGGTAGATCTTGCCGAGGCTCTGTGTGAAATAACCGTGATTCTTTAAATACTGTGGCATGGTCACGATGTCGGGCATCGTGGAGCGCAGGTTGGGGCCGATGCGGAATATCCGGGTTTCGGTCGGGTAGCGGCCCGACAGCAGCGAGATGCGAGATGGGCTGCAAATGGCCTGCTGGCAATAGGCTCGCTCGAAGAGTGTGCCCTCGCTGGCAAGTTTGTTCATGTTGGGGGTTTGCGCCACCGGATCACCGTAACAGCCCAATGTCGGGCGCAGATCATCGACTGCGATGAAGAGTATGTTTGGTCGTTGAGGCGCAGCCTGGGTGCTTATCAGTGAGCCTAGCAGAGCAATGAGCGGGTATAGGGCCTTCATGTTGTATTAACGATAATATTATGCGGGCGAGCATGTCAACTGTTTTTAGCCAAAGCTGTGCGCTGAGGATGCGCTCAGACGGGTCGGCGAGGGCCGGAAGTTTTACGCTGCACGCGTTGGACGAAATTGCGTGGCGCGAAGCCGAAGTGGTGCTTAAAGACGCGCGAGAAATGGTACGGGTCCTCGAAGCCGACGTCCAGTGCCGCGGCCTTGACGAGGCCGTTACCGCGCAGCAGGTTGGCTGCGGCGTGCTCCATTTTCAGGCGAGTGAGAAACTCGTACGGCGTCTCCGTGGCGTGGCGCTTGAACAGCCGGGAGAGATAGGCCGGGTCGATGTGACAGCCGCGGGCGGCCTCGTCCACGCTGCGAAGGCTTCTGAAATTTTCCCCGATGAACTCCCGACAGCGCGTGAAGGTGCCGTAGCTCCCGCTCTCATCCGAGGCGGTCAGGCGGGCGTCTTCGCGGACCTGGAGCAGGAGCAGTTCGGCGAGCAGCCGGCTCATCGTGCGCTGGGTGGCTGGAGGGTAGTGGCCGCAGTCCAAGAGCTGGTCAAAAATATCCCTTATCCAGCGGGTTTGGATGAGAGTTCGCGGGCGCCCGTCGGCTAGGCCGCTGTCGCTCAGGCGGGCCTGAGCCTCGATCCCGCTGAAGTCCAGAAAATGTTTCACCGGGCGCTGCCGGGAGGGAAGGGCGCGCAGCAGGTAGGCGGTTTCAGGCCCGTAGGCGAAGATGCTCCCGGCCTCCAGCTCGTAGCTCTTGCCGCCGGTTTGCAGTTCCCAGTTTCCCGATAAAATATGCTCGATCGCGTGATACTGGAAACCGTCGCGCCGGATACGGTAGTCGGGGGTGCACTCCTCGCGTCCGGCACAGGTGACGGCGAAGGCCGTCCGGGTCGGAGGAGCCAGATCGACGAAGAGGTAGCGGCTCCTCACCACCTGGCGGGAGATAAAGGCGGGGGCGGATTCCGTTTTCACGCCAGATAGAGTCATGAATATCCATTAATGGGTCAAGCGCATCTATTCCCAAAAGGGGCGGTTTGCGGTAGGTTGGGGGACATTATTTTCAACCCATGCCGAGTAATTGATGATGACCGATTCCCTGCACCAGCCCTTCGTGATCGACCCCGACGGTGTCGCTCCCTCCCAGGTTCCCTTTCGTACACTCACCACCGGAGCAAAGATGCCCGCCATCGGCGCGGGGACCTTTGGCTCCGACCATGTGACGCCGGACGAGGTCGCCGCCGCCGTGCGCGGAGCCATCGCCTGCGGATATCGGCATCTGGACTGCGCCAGCGTTTACGGGAACGAGGACCGTATCGGCGAGATGCTGAAGACGGTTTTTCCGGTCATCCCGCGCGAGGAGTTTTTCATCACCTCCAAGGTCTGGAATGACGCGCACGCGCCGGAGGCTGTCGCGGCCTCCTGCCGAAAATCCATCGCGGACCTCGGGTGCGGTTACCTCGACCTCTATCTGGTGCATTGGCCGTTCCCGAACTTCCACCCGCCGTTCTGCGACGTGGAGAGCCGCTCGGCGGACGCGGTGCCGTTCGAGATCGAGCGTTTCATGGCGACCTGGCGTGCGATGGAGCAACTCGTGGACGAGGGATTGGTCAAGGCCATCGGCACGTCCAACGTCACCATCCCGAAGCTGGAGCTGATCCTGCCGCGTTGTCGCATCCGGCCCGCCGTCAATGAAATGGAGCTGCACCCGCACTTCCAGCAGCCCGAGCTGTTCGAGTACGTGCAACGGCAGGGCATCGTTGTCGTCGGCTATAGCCCTATCGGCTCACCCGCCCGCCCCGAGCGCGACAAGACGCCCGAAGACACCGTCGATGTCGAAGACCCGGTCATGGTCGAGATCGCTCACAAACACGGCATCCACCCGGCCACCCTCTGTGTGAAGTGGGCCGCCCAGCGCGGGCAGGTACCGATTCCTTTCTCCACGAAGAAACGCAACTACCTCGCGAACCTGAAAAGCCTCTGCTCCGATCCGCTGAGCGACGAGGAGATGTCCCGCATTGCCAGCATTGACCGGGGTTGCCGTCTGATTAAGGGCCAAGTCTTCCTTTGGCAGAGCGCCCGCGGGTGGGAGGATCTCTGGGACCTCGACGGCACCATCGCTAAGTAGCCCAGGTCTGTATCCGATTTTCAATACAACCCAACAAACCCTCACATCATCGATTTTCCCATGTGCACAAAGACTCTTCCCGATACCATGATGGGTGCGGTGCTGCCCGGTAACAGCAGCACGCAGCTTCACTCCTACGACGTCCCCACGCCCGGCCACGGCGAGGTCCTGCTCAAGATGAAGGCCTCGACCATCTGCGGCTCGGACATCCGCTGCATTTACCACGAGCACCTGGGCAAGGGGCCCGAGGGCTATCAGGGCGTCATTGCCGGGCACGAGCCCTGCGGGCAGGTCATTGCCGTCGGCCCCGGCTGCCGCCAGTATCAGGCGGGAGACCGCGCCATCGTGTACCACATCTCCGGCTGCGGCCTGTGCAACGACTGCCGCCGCGGTTACATGATCTCCTGCACGCACCCGACTTATCGGCGCGCCTACGGTTGGCAGCGCGACGGCGGCATGGGCGAGTACATGATTGCCGAGGAGAAGGACCTTATCCACCTGCCCGACGAGCTCTCCTATGTGGACGGGGCCCAGGTCGCCTGCGGCTTTGGCACGGTTTACGAAGGGCTGGAAAAAATTGGCATCTGCGGGAACGACGCGGTGCTCATTACCGGGCTGGGCCCGGTCGGTCTGGCCGCCGGGGCGCTCTGCCGCAAGCTCGGGGCGAACAAGATCATCGGCATTGATGTGCTCGACGAGCGCCTGGCCATTGCCAAAGACATGGGCCTCGTGGACGAGGCGCTCAAATCCGGCCCGGATAACGTGGCCGAGGTGCGCGCCTTGACCGGGGGCCACGGCGTCGAGCGAGCGGTGGACTGCTCCGCCCATCACGCTGCCCGCCTGACCGCCATCCAGGCCACGCGCAAGTGGGGCCGCATCGTTCTGATCGGGGAGGGCGGCAAGCTGGAGATGCAGCCTTCGCCGGACATGATCCACGACCAGAAAACCCTGTACGGTTCCTGGGTCACCTCGACCTGGCGGATGGAGGAACTGGTCGAGCGCCTTGTGCGCTGGAACCTGCATCCCTCCGACCTGGTCACGCACCGTTTCCCGCTGGAAAAGGTGGACGAGGCCTACGCGCTGATGGCCTCCGGTAAGTGCGGCAAGGTTGCCGTCTGCTACGATGAGGAGCTGCACGCCTGACCTTTTATGGGAATCCAGACCGCCGGGCCGGAAATCTGTGTCGTTTCTCGCTCACTTTCGCTTGCCCATGGCGGCATTGAATGCCAAGGCTGGAGTGGCATCTGACCATGGTCGGATGCCCGGACTCCCTCTTGCCTGCTATCGCCATGAGTAATGATTTGACCTGCTGCACACTGACGCTTCCTGCTCCCGCCGGGAAGGACTGGAACTGCGCCTTGCCCGTCGGCAATGGCCGCCTCGGCGCCATGGTTTACGGGAACGCGCTCAGCGACCGTCTCCAGCTCAACGAGGATTCGCTCTGGAACGGCGGCCCGCAGTACCGGCACAACCCGGATGCGCGGGCCCACCTGGAGCAAATCCGTAGCCTGCTCGCCGAGGGCGACCTGACCCGGGCGCAGACGCTGACCAATGACGCGCTGGCGGGTATGCCCGACAGCATGCGCTGCTACGAGCCACTGGCCGACCTGCTTTTTACCCACGAGTATCCCGGCGTGGACACCCGCCTCTCGCCAGATGAGCTGGCCGATGCGGACAGTGCGATCTCCGGTGCCTCAGAGGCCGACCTGCTGGAGGACTACGTCCGTACGCTGGACATGCGCCGGGGTGTCGTGAAAGTTGAATACACGCTGGGTGGCGTGCGCTACCGGCGCACCGTGCTGGCAAGCTTCCCCGACAGCGTCGTGCTGATGCGCTTCGAGGCCGAGCAGCCGGGGGCACTGTCGTTCCGCATGCGGATGGAGCGCGGGCCGCGCTCGAGCTACTCGACCCGATTCGCCGACGCGCTGGAGCGCATCGGCACGGACCGTATCGGCCTGCGTGGCCGGGCGGGCGGGGCCGAGGGCGTGGGCTTCGGCTGTGTGGCCGGGGTTAAGACCGAGGGCGGCGAACAGTCCCTCATCGGCGATACGTTGATCATCCGCGAGGCCACCGCCGTGACGCTGGTCTTTTCTGCCGCGACGACTTTCCGTGAGGCCGAACCGCTCGCCTATGCGCAGGCGCGGGTCGATGCGGCCTTGCATGAGTCCTGGGAGACGCTCTTGGCGCGGCATTGCGCGGACTTCGAGGCGCTTTTCGCGCGGGTCTCGCTCTCGATGGACGGGAGTGAAGGGGAGGCTGCCACCTCGGCTGCCCCTGTGGCGGCGGCGAGATATTTCAACTACGGGCGCTACCTGCTGATCTCCTCCAGCCGCCCCGGTTCGCTCCCGGCCAATCTCCAGGGTATCTGGAATCAGGACTTCTGGCCCTCCTGGGGGTCGAAGTACACGATCAACATCAACCTGGAGATGAACTACTGGCCCGCGCTGCCGGGGAACCTGGCCGAGTGTCAGGAGCCGTTGCTGGAACTGGTCGAGCGCCTGGCCGCGAGCGGCGCGGAAACCGCCCGTCAGATGTACGGCTGCGGCGGGTGGATGGCCCATCACAACACCGACATCTGGGCGGACTCCTGCCCGACGGACCGCAACCTGGCCGCTAGCTACTGGATGATGGGCGGCGCCTGGCTGTGCCTGAATCTGTGGGAGCAGTATCTCTTTACGCTCGATCAGTCGTTGCTTCAGCGTTTGCTGCCTCTGCTCAAGGGGGCGTGCGAGTTCTTTTTCGATTTTCTGATCGAGGATCAGAAGGGACGTCTCATCGTCTCCCCGAGCGTGTCCCCGGAAAATGTCTACCGCCTCCCCAATGGCGAATACGGGACGCTCAGCCATGGCACCACCATGGACAGCGAAATCCTGCACGAACTCTTCACCGCCGCGGCGACAGCTGCCGGAGTGGTAGGGGACGAGGCCGCGTTCGTTTCGCGCTGCGAGGACGTTCTTTCGCGCCTGCCCCGACCCACGGTTGGCAGCCATGGCCGCCTGCTGGAGTGGCTCGACGAGGACCATGTGGAGGTCGATGAACAGCACCGGCATATCTCGCATGCCTTTGGCATTTACCCCGGCAGTCAGATCACTCCGGCGGGCACGCCGGAGTTGGCCGAGGCGGCCAAGCGCACGCTCTCGCTCCGTGGCGACGGCGGAACCGGCTGGGCCATTGCCTGGAAGTCTATTCTGTGGGCGCGCCTGCTGGAAGCCGACCGGGCCGGCGAACTACTGGCCGCGCTGCTCCAGATCACGACGTCCACGGTCGAGGGGGGCGCGGTCAAGGAGTATACGGGCGGTGGCAGCTACCAGAACCTCCTCTGTGCGCATCCGCCTTTCCAGATCGACGGGAATTTCGGGGGCAGTGCGGCGGTGGCTGAAATGCTGCTGCAAAGCCACGAGCGCGGACAGCTCGACGGCGTGTCTGTCCCGCTCATCCGTCTCTTGCCCGCGCTGCCCGCGAACTGGGAAAGCGGGGAAGCTGCCGGGTTGCTGGCTCGCGGAGGCTTGGAGCTCGACCTTTCGTGGGAGCAGGGGAAACTGGAGCGTGCGAACATCCGTGCCCAGGTCGCTACGCGTGTACTCGTCGCCTACGGTGAGGCCAGCCGCGAACTGGTGCTTGCCGCCGGAGAAGAAAAGACGCTGAGCCGGGAGGATTTTGGAGGCTGACGAGTGCAGGTGAGAGCCAGCGGCTCGCCATGTGCGTGTTCGAACGGTTCGACCTCTCCGGCCAAAGATAGCCTTGGAAGCAGGGGATGTCGGTTGTATCCCAGCGGGTAACATGCCTCTGATTATCCGGCTCAAGCTTCGTCTTTTTCCTGTTCTCACCCTGCTGGGATTGCTGCCCACGTTGAGTGTTCCGGCAGCGGAACCTGCGCAAGACGACTTCACGTCTCGCGACCCGGTCGAGTTCACCGTTCGCGGTGGCTTACCTAATTTCTTCCGCAAGCTGGAGGACGGGCAAACGGTCGTGATCGCGTATCTGGGCGGGAGCATCACGGCTCAGGCGGGCTGGCGGGTGCAGAGCCAGGCGTGGTTTCAGGCGCAGTATCCGCAGGCCCGTGTGGAGGGCGTTCACGCTGCCATCGGAGGGACCGGCTCCGAGCTCGGGGTGTTTCGGATGCAGGCGGACGCGCTCGATCATCAGCCGGACTTGCTGTTTGTCGAGTTCGCCGTGAATGACGCCAAAGAAGACCCAGAGAACATTGTGAAGGCGATGGAGGGGATCGTGCGGAAAACCTGGGCTCAGTTCCCGAGGACGGACATCTGCTTTGTGTACACGGTCACCTCCCGCGACAGCCAGCAACTGGCGGCGGGGGCGATGAAGCAGTCAACCTGCGTGATGGAGGCCGTGGCGGACTACTATGCGATCCCCAGCGTGCATATGGGCCTGAAGGTGGCGCAGATGGAAGCAGCCGGGAGGCTCGTCATGAGCGGAAGCGCGCCCATGACGCAAGTTTCCGGTGACGTGTTCAATGAAGCGGCCAGCCTCGCCACGGACGAGCAGGGGCGTATCGTTTTCTCTAAGGACGGTACCCATCCTTATCCTGAGACCGGACACGTTCTTTACACTGAGGCGCTGGTCCGGGCGATGGAGCAGATGCGCGACAAGACCGCCGATGTCCCGCACGCGATGCCCGCGCCCATGCGGGAAGATAACTGGGAGGCCGCCAACCAGTTTCCCATCCCGGAGAGCTATCTTTCCGGTCCGTATCGGAACCTCACGGCTGAGGGCGACAGCCTGGCTAACGAGTATGCCAAGCGCGTGCAGCCGCTCTACCGGCTGGAGCCCGGCGCACAGATGCACTTCCGGTTCAAGGGGACGAAGGCGGCGATCTTCGATGTGATCGGGCCTGACGGCGGGTTGGTCGAAGTCACGGTCGATGGCCAGTCCCACGAGGTCAAGCGTATCGACGGCTACTGCGCCTACCGTCGGCTGTCGCTGATGGATGTCTGTGATAACCTGGACGACGGCGTCCACGAGGTCACTATCCGCGTGCTGGACAATCCTTTCGACAAGGCCTCGATCCTCTACACCCGCGGTAGCCAGGACATCAAGGAGCACCCCGAAAAGTACGCACCGCAACTCTGGTATCCCGGGGCGATCCTTATCGTCGGCGAGCTGTTGCCTTAGCAGATACTGCCCGCACGGTGCTTCCCGGGCTCCACACGCTCTCGACGAGGATGCCGCTCTGGAAAGGCGGGACGCCGGACTCGTTGCGGTGGATCTGGCTGATGAGTGAGTCCACCGCCTTCATGCCCAGCCAGCGGGCGCTGTGGTACATGCCTGCGACCTTGTCCTTGAACTGCGGGGAGAGGTCGAGCATGGCGATGCCGAAGTCCTCCGGCGTCTTCAATCCGAGTTCTTCCACCCATTCCAGAATGAAGCTGTTGATGCAGATGCAGGCATCGGGCTTGTAGGCCTGTATCCAGTCAAAGAACCGCTTTTTGCCTTCGGGGCGCGGCTTTTCCTGAAGGTCTTCCAGGTAGAGGATCGGTGGGGCGTCCTTTTGCTTGCCGATGCAGGTCATATACCCGGCGACGTACCGGTGCTCCAATAGGGCATCGAGCCACTTGTCCAGGACGATCCCGATCCGGCGGTATCCGGCCTGGGTCATGTGGTGGTAGGCCTGGACGGCCGTCACATAGTGGTCGTTCGCGATGAAGTTCAGCCGGGGCGTTCCCGGGTGCGAGCCGATGGCGACCGTTGGCAGGCTGCGCCAGATCGGTTCGCAGCGCATGAGAGCTTCGTCGTCGCGGATACCGTAAAAGGCAACTCCCTGAATGTTTCGCGCCTCCAGAATGCTGGCCAGGCGCTGCGGGGTGACCTTGGGCTGCTCGAGCCAAAAGTAATCCAGCTTGTAGCCGAGCTGCTCGGCTCGCTCCTCCGCGCCATCGAGCTGCTCGCGGACGATTTCGATCCGTTGGGCCAGGTCATTATAGACGGAAACGTTGATCAATCCGAGCGTGGCCACATAGCTGTTTTTCCTGGAGTTGCGCAGCTCGGCCATCAGACGTGCGGTGAGCGGATTACTGCGGTAACCCATCTGCATGGCGGTTTTTTCTATCTGCAGGCGCAGCGACTCCGTCACCCGGGGGTCATTGCGCAGGGCGAGCGAAACGGTGGATTTCGCCACGCCAGCCTTACGGGCGACATCGGCCATGGTGGGGGCTTTTTTCATACCTCGAACTGTTCGATTTGGGGCGTTTTGACAGCTGTGAATGATTTACGGCATTGTTTTCCCATCCCAGATTAAAGGAATATCGTTATGCCCAGTTACTTGTCAATGGAACCCATGTTCACTTTCCGAAACTTTATCACATCGTTGGGTGATTTTATCGAGTCCCCCGTCGCCTCTTCCCCGCGGGCGCTTGTGCGTTCGACGATAGCGCTGAGCGCGGTGGCTGCCCTCGGGCTGCCGCAGGGCTCACAGGCCGCCGAGGTGTCCGAGCACCCGGCCCAGGAGGCCAACCTGCTGACCAACGGTTCGTTCGAACTCGGGTTGGGTGCCGAGCCGTTTTATCCCGGCTGGGCAGTGCCCAAGGCCGGGCTGGCCGACTGCGAGGTGCCTGCGCTGCCGGAGCTGGATAGCGAGCAGGCGCACAGCGGTACGCAGTCGCTGAAGCTCGCGCGGAGCAAAGGAGTCAAGCTGGTGTACTTGGACATCCATTCCCCGGATTTCACGACAGCGGGGCAGACGTGGTTTTCTTTTTGGGCAAAGGCCAGCCGCCCGGGCGTTGATCTCATCGCCGGGGTTTGCCCGGCGGACGGAAAAGGCCGCTCTCCCAACGCCCCGCAAATCGTCCGCGGCAAGCTCTCGGGCGAGTGGCAGGAGTGGAAGGGCACCCTGACCGTGGACAAGCCGGTGGTCCCGTTGCGCATCGAGTTCGCCAGCCGGGAGGGTTCGCCTTTTGAGGTGTGGATCGACGACATCGCATGGACGACGACGCCTCCGGCTGACACGGCAAGCCAGCCGCGCGCGAGCGAGGTGGAGGTCGTGTTGCTTCCGGCCTCGCGTAACGGCATCCACGTGGCCGGGCAGCCGGTCAACCTGCGCTGGAGCGCACAGGCTGCCAAGCCTTGCCAGGCGACACTCTCTCTGCGCTTGCGCGACCTGGCCCGGCAGTTGCCGGAGGAAACGCTCTGGGAGAGCCCGGTGGAACTGGGCACCGAGGCCCGGCAGGGAGACATCCCGCTGGGCGTGTTGAAGCGCGGGGCGTACTTCGCGGTGGTTGAGGTTCGCGACGCCGCATCGGGTGCGCTGCTGGGCACCGGGCGGGAACGCTTTACCGTGATGACGGACCTGCATGAGGTGCCGGCTCCGGTCGATTTCAATGTCGGCTACCACGGCGGGCTCGAATGGCCCCGGGACGGAGACGTTTCTTTCAACTGGCGCGGCCATTGGGATATTGACGAGTTCTTCTCGAACAATTTTCAGACGGGGTTCCGCGTCCAGCGCGACATCTGGGACTGGGAAAAGGTCGAGCCGCTGCCTGGCGACTACCGTTGGGGTGAATTGGATGTGCGCACCGCCGCAGCCGCCCGCAACGGCTGCACGACGATCATCTGCATCCCGCACAAGCCGCTCAACATGAAGCGCGAGGAGTATGCCAAGCTCATGGCCGGCACCGAAGAGGGCAACGGCATGTGGCTGTACCGCACGAGCAAGGACATCAGCGAGTACAGCGTGCGCTCCAACCCAATGGGCTCCTCCAGCGATCCTCAGCAGCGAAACATTCTCCTGGCTCCCGATCCGGAAGTGCTCTCCGATTTTATGGCGGAGCTGGCCGAGCGCTACGCGGACAAGATCGAAGCCATCGAGTACCTCAACGAGCCGAATCTGTACATCAACCCGGAGGGGCTGATCGAGTTCTACTTCAAGCCCGCGTACGACATGATGAAGCTCGTCGCGCCGGACCTGCTGGTTTTCATGAACCAGACGGCGGATTTTTCCGCCGACGGTAACGGCTATACCGGACAGTTCCTGCGTCTCGGAGGCGCGGAGTATTGCGACGGAGTCAGCTATCACCCCTACGGCTCCTCGCTGCTGGAGAGCGGCGGGCTGGCGGCCGCCAAGAACCTGGAGAGTCTGCTCAAGCAGTACTCGACACCCGAAAAGGAACTGTTGCTGGGCATGAGCGAGATTCACGGCCTGGGCGGCAGTTCGAACATGACCTTTGTCCGCACGGCGGCTCTCCAGCGTGCGCTGCTGGACTGGGCCATCGGTGCCCGTTGGAGTGCGGGGATCGTCTTGTCGAGGAACAACTTTTATGAAGGCGTTGGCCCGCGCAACTGGTTCCTGCGGGGGCCATTCGTGCCCGGGATCGGTGCCACTTACATGAACGGCATGTTTGCCGCGCTCGGTGGCTACGAACTGCGCGAGCGGATCGAGCTGGACGAAAACGTCCTGATCATCAGCTTTGATCGGCAGGCGGACGACTCTGCGGACAAACCGTACGCCGTCGCCATCATGGCAGCGAAAATGCCGCTGCGCCGGGCCGAGCTGGAATCGTCGCTGGACGGCGTTGCCTTTGAGGCCTTCGACTCCTTCGCCGAGCCGATGGCGCTGGAGGCACCGGGGAAAATCCAGTTGGGGACGGACGCCTTGTATCTGAAATCCGACGATCCGGCCCTTTTCGAGGTCTTGAAAAAAGCCCGTGTGACCTGGGCGCAGGACATCACCGGCGAAACCGAAATCCTCTCGGGCCCGGAGGCTGAGCAGTTTATCTACCGTACGGGCTTGCCGCCGATGGAAGCGCAGACCTGTGGCGTCATCCAGCGCTGGACGCTGCTTGATGTGGGCGATAAAGCCGTCACGGAAACATCTCCGGTGGAGGCTGGTCTGGCCAACGCCGAGGGCGAGCTGATCTGGCCGGTCGATAAAACGCATTCGGTGGATCAGCCGCTGCCTTATGTTGTCCTGGATGACGGGAGATCGGGGCAGGGCGGGCATGTCTATGCCTGCACCTCCATCTACTCGCCCAAGGCGCAGGAACTGGCCCTCTCCTGGAGTGCGACCGTTCCCTCCACGCTCTGGCTCAATGGCGTGGAAAAAGTCTCTCTGCCGGTGGAGTCCTATGAGCCGGTCGGTGCACGGCGTACCCCCGTCACGCTGAAACTGCGGGAGGGGATGAACCATATCTATGTGGCCCTCGAGCGGGGGGGCGCGCCCGCTGTTTTCGCCCTGAGCGCGGACGCCGTGCCGACCGATGTCCCGGCCAAGGCGGATGCGGACGGGTACATCCGCTCCTGGTACATGATTGGCCCCTGGGCGAACTGGAGAAACACCTTGGGTGTCTTTGTCGGCAATACCCGCAAGTATCCTCCCGAGCAGCACTTGACCGAGCCCGACCTGAAAATGGTTGAGACGGGTAAAGACGACCTGCCGCTCGCATGGTTCCAGGTCGAGGCAAAAACTCCCTCCGTCCCGCATCCCTGGAACGACGCGGTCTCCTATGCCTTCGCTGCGGTCGAGGTGGACAGTGATACCGACTGTGTGGCCTCGCTGGGCTCAGACGACGGTTACACCCTTTGGGTAAATGGCGAGCTGATCGGCCGTAACGCCGCCTCGCGCTCGCTTACGCCAGATGAGGAGAAACTGCCTCTCACCCTTAAGAAGGGCCGAAATACCGTGCTCTTCAAAATCGATGATACGGCGGCGGGCGGCGGCTTCGCGCTGCGCTTCGTCGATGCAGACGGTCAGCCGGTCGAGCTGAACGTCGTTGAGCCCTGATGGACCGGCTGTTGCCCCGGAGAAATCCGGGGCAATCGATTGCCTTTCGAACGGTTCGATTTCGGGCGGCTTGAAGCCCCCGCAGGTGCTCGGCAGCATAGATATTAATGAAGTGTAGCTGTAGTGTTGTGCCGCGACGTTGAGGCACCATTCTCATTTACCATATCGGCTCACCCCAATGGTTAGCCGTTTTATCCCTCAATTACCCTAACCCTGAAATCATAAACGCTATGAAGTTCTCGAACGTGCTTAATCAAACCTCCAAAACCCTGCTGCTTGCCGCGGCGCTTACGCCCGCCGTTATCGTTCAGGCGAACGACGTCATCTGGACCGGCAATGCGGGAGATGGCTTGTGGGGGTCGGTCTCGAACTGGAGTACAAACGCTCTCCCCGGCACCGGTGATAACGCCATCCTCGGAGCCAATGTGAGCTCTGGCGCAGTAACCATGAATACCAACGCCGGGGTGGGGACGGTTGTCTTCGGCGGCGACGCGACCAGTTCGATCGGTATTACTCTGACTACGACCGGTCGCCTCGTGCAGGGGATCACGGTCGATGCCTCGAACCAGTACGACAACAGCATTTCAGCCCGGCAATACATCCTCGGTGGTAACCATGGTTTTACCGGCACCTATGACCTGGTGATCGATAACGCATCCAGCCACATATTGACGGTGGGCACGGAGCTGTCGATGTCCCGTGCGGGGGCCGCCGGTGCGACGATGAACGTCAGGCTCAACGGCGTGGGTACCTCCGTGCTGAACTCGAACATCAACCAGATGACCAGCGAGACCTCCGGGCCGTCCACGCTCAATATTGAAAAGAACGACGCGGGTACCTCGATCCTGAACGGAGTCCGCACCTATAATGGCACGACGGTTGTCAACGGCGGTACGCTCGTGATCAACGGAACCCATACTGGCGGCGCTGCCTACTCGGTGGCTTCGGGTGGGCTTCTGGCCGGTAACGGCACTGTCACGACAGCCGGGGACGCTGGGCTGACTCTGGAGGCGGGTGCCACTTTTGCACCCGGCTCGGCGACAGGCCTGAGTGATTCGACGGGCACGCTGACGCTGAACTTCGGCACGGGCGCACTCGATATCAGCGCAGCCGTCGCGGGTGGCGACACCGCGGCTATCCGGTACACCGTGGGCGATAGCACGGACCTCATTGTTCTCGGCACAGGGACGACGTTCAATATCGGCTCCGGCGAGCTCGAGTTTGCGGACTTTGATTTTACCGTGGATGGCGTTCTGGCTGAAGGAACCTATGTGCTCGTCGAGACTTCCGGCACCGGCACGATTGTGGGCGATCTGGGTGAGAATGTTTCCGGTTTGCTCGCTGAAGGCCTGATGGGGACATTGGCCATCACCACGGACGGTAACACTGGCTTCGACAGCATGGTCCTGACCGTGGCAGCGATCCCCGAGCCCTCCACCATGGGCATGGCCTTCCTCGGGCTTGTGCTGCTGGTGGGTGTTCTCCGCCGTCGCCGCTAAGCGGGGAGCTTGGTGAGCATTTCCTCCGAACTCTTGGCCGTCTATCCTGACGCCTAAGCCAGGGGTTGGGTATATCCATTGCATTGAAACTCCGTCTTCGAACATCTCGCGGGCGGAGTTTTTTTATGGTTTCGACTCAGCATCTGTCAGGTGGTGTTAGGCGGCGTGTATTCATTTGTCATGACAATCGTTGGGGAGCGTCATGGACGTGTGTTGGCAGGTTGCTTTCTCGTAGAACGAAACCGGTTGGGTCCGGGCATTATCCATCCTGTTCGAAGACAAAAAAGCCCGCCATTTTCATGGCGGGCATTCTGCTGTCTATCCTTTTGAGGGATAGGGTGTATCCATCTTAATCGGGGCGCAGGCTGATGAGCGAGCGGTCCGTCAACAAAAGGGGAGAGTTGCAGATGGGAAGCGGGTTGAAGATGCGGATGCCTTCGGCGTCGGGGGTGGGATCCATCCAGGTCTCGGCACACGTGCGCTTGTCCCAGGTGCAGGTGACGCTGTAGACTTCCTGGCTGAGAGGATCGATCAGAACGGGGTCGTCGAGTTTGAGCGAGGAGTCGATCCAGTAGGCCATCTCCATCTCCTGGACGTCGGGATCGACTTCTACGGACTCGGGTATCCACCAGGCCAATACAGGGATGTCCCCGCAGACGAAGTTCGCCTGCCAGGTGGCGATTTTGGTGGCACGCGGGTCCTTGGAGTCGCTCAGTACGCTGATGTGCGAGGAGGTGCGGCCGTTGGCGGGCTCCATCGGATCGGACAGCAGCGTTGCCAGTGTCTGGAGGGCGAAGTAAGAAGGCTTGGGTGAGCCGTCTTCGAGCCGGACGATGCCGTAGTGGAAGGTTTCCTTAAACGCGGAGTAGTGCGCGAAGTCCGCCATGTGGAAGTAGCTGCACATGCGGCAGTCGTTGTGCAGTTCAAGCAGGAAGCGACGCAGGAGCATGCGCGCCTGGATGTCCTCGCTGAACTTCATGGTGGAGAGAGCGCCGACGCCGCGCGCTTTTTCCGGTACGTAGGACTGGAAGCCGGACTCGCCCTGCCAGAAGTCCAGGCTGGGTTTGTACTTGTTGATGACCTGCTTGAAGGCAGGGAACTCCTGCGTGCTGTGGCGCTCGGGGATGGATTTGTACCCATGGTAGGTGATGATATCCACGAGCTCGTGCAGGCCGGCCCTCATGCAGTCTTCGAGGAACTTGATGCTCCAGGGGGTCATGCCCCAGGCGATGGCGCCGCCGATCAGCTTGGCCGAGGGGTGCGCCTCGCGCAGCGGGACGGCCGTCATGCGGACAAGGTCCACATACTCGGCGGCCCGCGGCTGACATTTCCAGAAGGAGGTCAGATCCGGTTCGTTCCAAACCTCATAGTGTTCGACGCGGTCGCGGAAATGAGTGGCCAGCGCGTGAACGTATTTCTGCCAGCCCTCGCGCTCGTCTGCGGTGTGAATGGGCGGATAGCCGACGCCGTCGGGCTGGGACTCGGGTGTGTAAAGCTGGTTGCCATAGCTGATGCTGAACCATGGGGTGACACCGCGCTCGATGAGCTTGTCCACGATCTGGTCCAGCCAGGCGAAATCGTAAACCCCTCGCTGTTGCTCGGTCTTGGTCCAGCCGGTCTGCACGCGGGCCCATTTGATGCCGAGCTCGTCGAGCACGGGCCAGGCCTGCTCGGCATCCCACATGTCGCGGTCAAGCGTTTCGAAGCCGACGCCCAGACGGGAGGAGCTGATCTGCGTGCTCTTCTTTGGCAGCAACTTGCCCAGATAGGTCAGCGCTGGAAAAGAGCCGACCAGCGATTGGCCAGCGGCAGGGGAAAGAGTGGTTAATTCGCTTTGCATGGTTTTGTGGATACACACTGCTCCTCGCCATATAGTGCTGTCAAATGGCCGGAAATCGAACCGTTCGAACGCTTGAGAACGGCTTGCGCACTGTATGCAGAGTTCCAGAACCGTCCTGAAAAAACGGAAGGGAAAAATAATTTCGCCGTGCCATACGGACGTATCTCCATTCTGGCTCGAACTGTTCGAACCGGCGATTGTTGTGAGCTGCCGGGGATTGCGAATGGTTGGCGCTTTAGCGTACCCGCGAATAGCCCCATGAGCCAGAATCCGACATCTTCGCCCGAGTTTCCGTCAGACTCCCCGCCATCCAGCGGCCACGGCCGCCCGGTCGAAACCGCGCAGGAAGACCGCATACCGGTCGGTGAGAAACTGGCCTACGGGTGCAGCGAACCCGTTTACAGCTTCGGCAGCTGGGTGCCCAAGCTGATGGCCAACCAGGTTTTTAACATGACCCTCGGGGTCTCTCCGGTGCTGATCAGTGTGGCGATGGTGATCTTTCGCCTGTGGGATGCGATCACGGACCCCTTGATGGGCTGGATCTCGGACAACTTCCGCAGCCGCTATGGTCGCCGTCGGCCCTTTATGTTTGTCAGTGCGTTCCTGGTCGCGCTGGTTTTTCCGCTCATGTGGCTGGTCAATCCGGACTGGAGCACGGCGAAAATCATGGCCTGGTTTATTGGGATCGGGCTGGTGTACTACACGGTCCAGACCATCGGCAACATCCCTTACCAGAGCCTGCTGCTGGAGATGTCACCGGACTACAACGAGCGTACGCGCATCGCCGGATACCGGGCGTTTATGGCGAGCGCCTTCGGGTTTGTCTCCGCCTGGGTATGGTACCTGACGCAGCTGCCGATGTTTGCCGATCCGGAGACGGGCGCGCCCGATACGCTCCGGGGCATGCAGGGCGTCTCCGTGCTCCTGGCTCTGATCTTTCTCGTGCTGGCGTTGATGACTCCGCTGTTCTGCAAGGAGCGCTACTACCACAATGCCGAGAAATCCGCGAAGGAACCGCTGCTCAAGAGCATCCGCATTACGCTTAAGAACCGGCCCTTCCTGCTGCTGGCGGGGCTCGTCGTCACGATGCAGATCGGCAGCGGCATGATCGGGAATTTCGGCGCATACGTGCTGACCTATTACGTGTATCATGGCAGCCAGAGCAGCGCGAGTGTCGTTCAGGGATGGGGGCAGACGGCAGCGGCTGTTGTCAGCATGAGTCTGATCCCGGTCATCGCGAAACTCTCATCCTCCATCGGCAAGGAGCGGGCCATGATGTGGCTGATCTCTGGAAAGCTCGTGCTCTCGGCGGCGATTTGGTTCTGCTATAATCCGGTTTATCCCTGGCTGGCCATGATCCCACTGATCCTGCTGGGACCGCTGCAAGGCTGTCTGTGGATGATCATCCCGTCCATGCTGGCGGACATTGTGGACCACGACGAGCTCGGGACGGGCGAGCGGCGCGAAGGAAGCTTTTCGTCGATTTTCGCCTGGCTGCTGAAGTTGGCTATCACGGTGGGGATTGGCATCGCCGGGCCGCTGCTGGCGATGACCGGGTTCGATGCGACCCTGCCAACGGACCAGCCCGTTGAAGTGCTGCTGAGGATGCGCCTGATCATGGTGTCGATCCCGGTGGTCACGTGCGCGCTGCTGCTGTGGCTGCTGGTGAAGTATCCGCTCAGCCCCGGACGCATGCAGGATATTCGCGCGCAGCTGGAGGCCCGGCGTGGAAAGATTTCCGCCGGTGGTACCGCCGGCTGAAGCCGGTTGGCCGGGGGCTGTGTGCGTTATTGGTCCTGCTCAGTCGTGGTGCGTAATGGCCGCGTGATCATCCGTGCGGAAGGGCGCAAGCGGCAGGCCGTTGCGGTCCTGGATGTTGGCCACGGGATTGTCCGCCCAGGCGTAGCGCACGTTCGCGGGGAGGGGAACGGATTCGCTCCAGACGGCGATCTGGTTGCGGCTGATAATCTCCGCCTGCGCGCGGACGTAAGCCCCGTCCTCTCCGGCGACGGCGAAACCAAGCGGCTCCTCGGTATCATAGGCGTACAGCCCGAGATCGACGTGATCGAACGTGAGGATGATCTTACCATCTCTGATATCCATGGAGACGTAGGTTGGGCTGTCGGCGTCCACCTTGATGCCATAGTCACGGCGTAGGGGCAGGACGACCAGCCGGTCGGCGACGAGCTGCTTGTTGCGCGGGTGCAGGTTGCGGCCCTCTGCCGTGTCGATGGTGATGGCCTGCCCGGTATGGGGGAGACGCAGGGCCATCGACTGCGCCTCGCGCAGTTCGGCCCATTCGCTTTCAGTCGGCTCGTTGGTGGCGGGACCGTGATTGGGCAATTGCACCCAGTAAAAGGGAAAGTCGCCCTGGCCCCAGGCTTCACGCCAACACTCGATCATGAGGGGAAAGCTCGTGCGGTAGTGGTAGGCGTGGGAGATGTTGGACTCGCCCTGGTACCAGATGACGCCGCGGATACCGTAGCCGCGCAAGGGCGAGAGCATGCCGTTAAAAATATTGCCCGGTCGGTCCCGCGAATAGCGCGGGTCCTGCGGTTTACGGGGAGGACGGCCAGAGGAGCCGGAGTTTTTCCACTGTTCAAGCTCGCGTTCATAGACGGCGAGGGCAGCCTGCTGTTTGGCGTCGGTTGTGGCGGCGGCGCGCGCGTCCCAGCTCTCAAGCTGGCGGGCATGATAGTCGTCCACGGCAAATTTTTCACGGGGAACCCAGCCCGCGATGGCGGCGCCGCCCCAAGAGGTGTTGATGAGCCCCACGGGAACTTGAAGCGCGTCGTGGAGGCGCTTGCCGAAAAGATAACCGAGGGCGGAGAACTGCGATACGGTCTGAGGGGAACACACCTGCCACTGCCCCTCGAAGGTGAACTGCGGAGTCTGGGTGCCGCACTCGGGGACTGTCAGCAGGCGAATCTGGGGTTGATGGGCGGAGGCGATCTCCAACTCGGAGAAATGAATCCAAGCCAGCGGCCAGAACATATTGGACTGCCCCGAGCAGATCCACACCTCGCCGACCAGCACATCCGTGAACGTCCGCTGTCCGCTTGTGCCGCTGACGCTCAGGGTATGCGGTCCCCCCGCTGGAAGCGGGTCGAGCTCGGTCCGCCATTCGCCCTCGGCGTTCGCGGTGGCGGTATGGTTTTGATTGGCAAGGGTCACGGTGACTGTTTCGCCCGGTTCGGCCCGGCCCCAGACAGGATTGCTCCGGTCGCGCTGGAGCACCATATGGTCGCTGAAGACCGCGGGCAGCGTGATCTCTGCGCGGGCATAGGTTGCCGTGCAGATCAGTAGCAGTCCTAGGACAAATCGGGCGGAATGGGATTGCATGCCCAAGGTTAAACGTACCCATCGGGCTGTCCACAAGGGGAGGGGGATCGAACCGTTTGAGTGCCGTTGGATGGGCGCTGCGTCTGCGTTTTTTCGGATTTTAGCCCCGGTTCGAACGGTTCGATTTTCGGCGTTTTGACAGTTATATTCATTGCCTTTTGACTGGCTTCCAACGGGCCTGCCTAGGAACATCCCCCCGTGCCAATGAATGATGAATACCCCTCGTCGTACATGTCCCGCTCCCTCGTCGCCTCCCGGCTTTGCGTTGATCATCGCATTGTCGCTGATGGCGTTCATTATCCTGCTGTTGGTCTCGATGAGTACCCTCGTGCGGGTGGAGTCGATGGCCTCCTCCACACAGAACACCTTGAGCGCCGCCCGGCAAAACGCCTTGTTGGGGCTGAAGGTGGCGATCGGCCAACTCCAGGAAGAGCTCGGTCCTGACCAGCGCATCAGCGCGACGGCTTCGCTCCTGGACTCCGACCCCTACGACGACGATTATACGGAGGCGAGCGGTGTGTATGCCTCTGACGGGATCAGCCCGGCCCGCGAACACTGGACCGGCGTGTGGGCGGTATCGACCGACGCGAACAATTATCCCCAGACGACGCTACGCCAGTGGCTGGTGTCGGGCTTTGACAGCGCGCATAACGCCAGCGCGGCTGATGTGGGCGCGGCAGCCACCGCTTTCGCCAATCCGGTGGAGCTGGTCAGAGGGAGTGTCCCGGTCGAGGCCGGGGCTGTCGATATCGAGACGGACGGGACCCTCACCGGACGCTATGCCTACTGGATCGGTGACGAAGGCGTAAAGGCGAAGGTCAACCTTGCCGCCTCCGCGGTCGGGGGAGACGCGCTCTCGCCCGCCTATTTCGGGGTGAATTCCATGCATGATCTTGACTGGCTGGCCAGCAACGCCAGCGAGGACACGGACAAGTCGCTGAGTTATTCGAGCTTCAAGATGCTGGCCGGGACCGCCCGGGAAGACACCGTGCGCAACCGCTTCCACGACCTCACCTTTTATAGCCGCGGGGTGCTCAGCGACACGCTCGATGGCGGCCTGAGAAAAGACCTGACGACGGAGCTTTTCGGGCTGAGCCTCTCGCTCACCGGTCCGATCTTCGAGCCCAGTGGCGGGGTCGTCACCGTCGCCGATCCCGGCGGCCCGCGCTGGGAACAGCTCCGCTCCTGGCTGATGATCGCTCCCGACGCCAGCGGTAATTACCCCGTGCAGGAGTCCACCGCGACCCAGGCCGGGATGTACCCGGTCATAACCGGGTTCCAGATTTACCTCCTGCCCACCTACGATGCAGTGACCGGGGATATCCGCATCAACCTGATGCCCGCCGTCACCCTCTGGAACCCCTACAACGTGCCGCTGGAGAGCAAGACCTACACGGTCAAATTTGGCCGCACGAGTACCAAGGGCAAAGAGTACCAAGATTTCGGGCAGTTCTATATCAATCCTCTGGTCATCGTGACTAAAACTTCTGCCAGTGAAACCGAAACGACTGAGAGCTCGACGGCCTTAGCCAATCCTCTGGGGAACGGCCCATTGGAACTGGAGTTGACCAGTGGTGTGCTTCAGCCGGGGGAGGCCGTCGTATATAGCCCCGCCTCTGTGGAGAATGCCTATAGTATCGGTGGTTCCAACCGTCTCTCACCGGGCTACCGTTCCGGTTATTGCTTTTATGTTGCTATGGCATCTCCGGTCCTGAGTCCGAATCCGGATACGTCGTATGAGTTTGGGTGGGACACCAGTGTCAATGGGGGGACTACCCAGATCCTGGCGGTGCGGTTGGAGACGGGATCGGGGGCCTCACAGCAAGTGCTTCAGGACATCGTTTATCTGGGGTCTCAGAATGCGCAAAGTTCCGGGAGTCAGGTCTGGCACTATACGGGGAGCGCAACCATGCCGGAAACTCCGGAGAACGGCATGGGGCTGGGGGACCCCCCCGCTGCCATTGGTTTTAAGATGCTCCATACCTACATCGATAATGGCGTCTGCTGGAGGACTGACCGCGGCGTAGTCTGGCCGGATACGCGCAGCTGGCTGGGACAGAACAACCCGCGCGCGCGGGTTCAGGGGCCGATCCCATTCAGTTATTCGGCAGGTTCTTATTACTATGTCACTGTCAACCCCAGCTATGTGACCACGATGCAGATTGGGTTTGATGATCGCTACTTAGGTTTTCAAACAGCGGGGACGCAGGTGCCGGTGGGGCACTCGGAAAACTTTGCTGACGAGACGGTACTGTACCAGACGGCACCTGGCCGGAGTGATCTGCGCAGTATCGGTCAGCTCATGCACGCACCGCTTTCCTATGACGGCGGTGATCTACAAACACAGCTCAATAACGCTTACTTTGGAAACCTTGGCCCGGCCTACGCGATAGGTAACAGTCGAGCCGATCCCTGTATCCCGCTTGGCGAAATCGATACTGCCTGGGCGGACGGTCCAAGTGGCTCGGGTTCCGAATTCAAGTTCAACGGCATCCACTACGACTACTCCTACAAGCTTAATGCTGCCCTGTGGGATCGGTACTTCTTTTCTACGCTGCCGGGGACGAACGCCAACAACCTGCCGGAAAACCCGCGGCTAGTCTCCGCCTCGGTGGCGGGCAGCGAGCCGCGTTCAGATGTGGACCTGGCGGCGGAGGACCTGTTTATCGACGGTGCTTTTAATATCAACAGCACGTCTGTCGATGCGTGGCGGGCGCTGCTGGCCTCTTTCTGCGAGGACGATGTGACGCGCCGTGACGGGGCCGTGGACAATGCCGGGGGAGACTCGCCCTATACGCGGCTGGACATGCCCTTTGCCGCGCCGATCATGGACCCGACCGTTGACGATACGGACAGCTTCCGGGGCTACCGGAGGTTGAGCGCCGGCCAGGTGCAAGACCTGGCTGAGCGCATCGTAGAGGAGGTCAAACTGCGCGGTCCCTTCGGCAGCCTGGCGGAGTTTGTCAACCGGATGCCCAACCAGGACGCTCCTGACTCCGAGGACTCCGAGAACGCTTTTCGCCTGCGCGGGGCGCTGGCGGCGGCCATCGACAAGGCCGGCATCAACGCGACCCTGCAGGATGCCTCGCTGGCGGTCGTGCCCAGCGGCATCCCCGGCGTGGTGGCCGAGGCCGAGGCGGGCTGGCGCACCGAAAATCTGCCCGGCTGGCTCAGTCAGGCGGATATATTGGCTCGGCTGGGCAGTGTGCTCAGCGCGCGCTCCGACACCTTCCGCATCCGCGCCTATGGAGAGTCGATCAACCCCGTGACCGGGGAAGCCGTCAGCGTGCGTTGCGAGGCGATCCTGCAGCGACTGCCCGAGTTTGTTGACAGCGAAGCGAACGTCGCCTACACCCCCGTGCAGCCTGCTGAAGCGCAGGACGCAGGACTGGCCGTACTCTCGGCCACGAATACGCTGCTGGGGCGTCGCTTTGTGATCGTGGACTTTCAGTGGTTAAGCGACGAAGAGATATGAAGTGGCTTTTGACAGCAGGGCTGATGTTAGCCGGGGTGGGGGCAGGGTCCTTCGCTGCAGGGCAGACGTCGGTTGAGGCAGTCAGTGAGCCTGAGCCCGTGTCTTTCCAGGTGTATCTGTGGCCGCAGGACGATCCGGCGGCCGGCTTCAGTGCCAAGCCGGGCAAGCGACTCACCCCCGCTGAGGCGCAAATGTTTCCTGTGGACGAGGAAGCGGCTCCCTACGAGCCTCCCGCGGTCGCGTACCGGGCGGATGGCGCGGGTAATCTCACCGATATGACGCTGTACGAAGGGCGTCTCTCGCCTGTCTTCAGCTACCGTGGACCCGAGGGGGAGCTTGCGTTTATCGAGCCTCCCGAAGCAGGAGCGGAAATGGCTGAGCCCGTGCCGCTGGGCCGGGTTAAGTTGCCCGTCGGAGAGAAGCGGCTGATTCTGATTTTTTTCCCACAAGCGGACGGGACGTACAGGATTATCCCGGTGAAAGCCTCGCCGAAAGATGTCCCTGCCGGGCACGCGATACTGATCAACCTGACCCGGACACCCCTGGGGTGTTCGTTGGGCGGGTCGGTTTTCGAAATGGACAGTGGCGCCCAGAGCCTGCAGTCGCTCATTGTGAACGATTCGCACATGCAGATGATGCTGCTGGCCTCCCGCGACCGCAACGGCAACTGGCGGCGGCAGCATTTCAACAAGTACCACGTGGACAGCCAGGACCGCCTCCTGTTCGTGATCTACAACCCGGCAGGGCACACCTCACATTTCAAGGTCGAGAAACTCGACCTGAACGTGATTGCCCGCTGACGTTGCAGGGACGTAAGGCGTTGGTTTTCAGTGAAAAGCGGGGACTTGGCGGATAGTTCTTGTCGACGTGGCTGAGCTGACCTTGGGAGGCATGCATTGTTGGCAGTAAAGACCATAATTATCGGTTTCGAACGGTTCGACGGACCATTTGTTGATGATTTTTACAGCGCGGACCTATAACGGCGGAGTCTTCTTACCCAGATTAACCCAAACCGATTCAATATCTATGAAACTCAAGTGTTCTGTTTCCCGTCTCCCTGTTTTTACGGCAGTCTCTGCTTTTGTGCTGGCCTGCCTGAGCGTACCTGCGAGTGCCGCTGTCCAAGGCGTATCCGCCATGACGGATGACGGTAATTATGGCCTGACCTCGGTCACGATCGGCGGCATCGAATACACCGATTTGAGCGGCTCCGCGGCCACTGTTAATGTGGCGTCCTCGGGGACGGGGTATATCGCGGGCTGGATCGCCAACACGACGCCGGCCCTGACCCGTGCCACCATCGACGCGGAAACTTCCGGGCTCAACTACCGCGCCGGTGCCATGAACGTGCTCTCCGGCTCCAGCTTTCAGTTCGGAAAGGTGATCACCGAGACCGATCAGATCTTTATCTTCGACTTTGGTTCCGGTGATGCCATGGCGCTGCAGTTGATCAACAGTTCCGGCGAGGTCGTTGGTAATTATTCGCTGTCGATCAGTGCGGCCGCCTTTGACGGACCGAACCTCGTTCTCTACAGCGGAATCGATACGCTGCTGGCTGATAACACCACGACGCTCGTCCCCATCAACAATGAGCGTGCGGTGGCGTTCCAGCTGTCCGATTTCAGCGGAACGATCGGCGATCTCTCCACCGCCACCGGCATCCGGCTCTCGTCGAATAGCGCGATCGATCCGACGATCGTCGGGCTGGCCTCTATTCCGGAGCCGTCCGCGATGGGGATGGGGTTGCTCGGCCTGCTGATTGTAGCCGTCGTACTCCGTAAACGCCAGCGGTAGCCTTTTTCCGCCATTTCTCATTATCGCCGAGGTGCTGGCGGACATAAGTCCGTCAGCGCCCTGTTTGCACTCACGCGCCTGTCCCCCAGGCCGCGTTTCCAAGCCGCGTCCGGAGCTTCCTGCCCGAGCCGCGGCCTGTCTCGTTTACCCGATCTTCCCTCATGTTCCCCATTGCCATGCGGCAGGTAACCCACCCGCCGCACACAACGACAGATACGCAAAGAACCGTAGCTGCGTGAGCAAGTGGCGTACACGGAAAGGGCGGTCGGGCCCTCTCGGACATCATCACAACAACCCCTCCGTGAAATGAAAACCCCCACGAACGTGATTATGAAACACCCCCGACTCCTTATGCTAAACGTCCTCTCCCTGCTGCTGGTGGCCATGACTGCCGCTACAGCCTCTCCAGGCGCCGCCCCGGCGAACCCCAACGCCACCGACGAAGCCCGTAACCTTTTTTACTATCTCCAGGGCAGGAACAAGACCCCGAGCTTCGTTGTCGGTGCCTTCGACAGCCTGATCAACTCCACCTATCCCAACGGCAACAATTACGACTTTATCGTGCAGACCTTCGGGGTTCTGCCCGGTTTGTATTCGGTTCCCTACTACTGGACGGGCGCGGGCTTCGCTCTCGACAGTCAGGATGTGACCAATGGCAAGCCCTCGACGAGTGAAGTCAATAGCGTCCTTTACAGCCACTACCAGGCCGGAGCTATCCTGTTGATCCAGGTGAACTGCGAAACGATCATTGGCGACATGCTGGTGGCTAAGGGGCTGGTCGATGCCCCCATTAACGCGGGCGATTACGATGATGCCATCCTCTACATCGACCCGGACAGTCCGCTCTACGACCAGGAAGTCGGCGGGACCTATTGGGACTATGTCCGGCAGTGGGCGGACGCGATGGAGGACCTCGAGCAGCGCGGTGTGGGCTCCTACATCCTGCGGACGAATATCGAGATGAACGTGCGCAGCTTCTATGGTTGCACGGAGGCGGGCCGGGCGTCCTTCAAAAACGTCTGGAAACACATGTACGACTACTTCTACAACGTGCGCGGGCTCAATGGCTGTCTGCTCGCCTTCTGCCCGGCGGACTTCAATTTCGCCACCCAGAGCGCGGAGGTGTTTTATCCCGGCAGCCAGTACGTCGATATTCTTTCGCCGACCTTTTACCAGCCCGGTAAAAAGTCCTACCTGTCCAACTACTCCTGGATGATTAAAACTGGCAAGCCGGTAGGGTTTTCCGAGCTGGGGGTGCGCTCCGGCGACTGGACGGTGGCGCTGACACAAGACCCGGCGGACTGGAGCGAGATGCTGGACACTCTCGTGGAGGAGTATCCACAAATCACGTGGGTAAACACTTGGGCGGGCGTTTACAGCCTGATACCGCCGGATGCCAACGGCTCGGGAAACACTAACGGGGACGAGTTTCTATACAGCCCGTATACCATCACGGCTGACGAGCTTCCAGACTTTGCGAGCTACACACTGCCGGCCCCGGGGATCGTGCATACCTATCCGCAGACGTACTACCGGGACGCCCCGACGATGGAGCTGCCCGAAGTCGGCGAGTACAACCTGACCTCGTCCGTGGCGATCAACTCCTTTTCGCTGGACCCTGGTGTCACCGTGACATTCTACAGCGATGCGAACTGCTCCGGCACCGCCTGGGCCTACGCGGAGGATGTGCCCGATGCCGTTGGCTTGGGCCTGTCATCCGCAGCGTCGGTCAAGGTCACGCAGGAGCTTGCTCCCGTCAACCTGATCCGAAACGCGGTCCCGCTGGACTACTATGTCTCGGAGGCCGGGGCGGCCACGGATTCCCAGTACCTCTACGAGCGTTCTGCTGACGGTGACTTCAATATCGACAACCAGCGTGTCGCCGCGACCGACGAACTGCTGCGGCAGCTGACGGACGGGGTCGATGTGATCAGCAACCTGTTTTACCGCGCAAGTGATCAGCAGGCGGGCAAGTGTCTGGTGCTGATTTACGACCTGGGGGTACCGTGCGAGATCGACCGCGTGACATTCCTCGGGCAGTACGGCGCGTACCGCGTCGGAGCGATCCGTCTGTACGCAGCCGACGACCCGGATCTGTTGTTCGAGGACGTGAACCGGATCGACGAGCTTGGGTCGGGCGAGCTGGATTCGACGGGAGACTATGTGGAGGATTATTCCGCGCTCCGCGCACGCTATGTGGCGCTCGTCATCACCCAGGACGTTTCCCAGGAAAAGATCGACGAGGGACGCCAGTACAACATGGCGCGCGTGGCCGAGCTTGCCGTGACGGGGCGGCGCAGCCTGCTGGCCAACGCGGTCCCGCTGGACTACTATGTCTCGGGAGCCGGAGCTGTCGCGGACCCGCAGAACCTTTATATCCGTTCGGCTGACGGCGACTTCAACATCAACAACCAGCGGATCGCCGCGACCGACGAGTTACTCCGGCAGTTGACCGATGGCGAGACAGACGACTTCAACCTGTTCTACCGCGCGAGCGACCAACAGGCCGGGAAATGCCTCGTGTTGATTTACGACCTGGGTGGTCCCTACGCCCTGAACCGGATTCGCTTCACGGGTATCTCCGGTGCCTATCGAGTGGGCGCGGTGCGGTTCTACGCCGGGGACGATCTGGATACGCTGTTTGAGAACGAGAACTGGGTCGATACCTTTGACGACGGTGAAGTGGATAAGAGCGGTATCGCCGAGCAGGCGCTCTACCTGCCGACGGCTCGCTATGTGGCGTTGGTGATCACGCAGGATGTAACGCAGGCGAAGATCGACGAGGGGCGTCAATACAACATGGCGCGAGTGGAGGAGTTCGAGGTCAGTGGCCGGTTCAGTGCGGTCGCCGAAGCGGTTCCACTTGACTACTACGTCTCGGAGGCCGGGGCCGCTACGGATTCGCAGAACCTCTATATCCGCTCGGCGGACGGCGATTTCAACATCGACAACCAGCGGATCGCCGCAACGGATGAGCTTCTTCGGCAATTGACGGATGGCGTCGAGGACAGTTTCAACTTGTTCTACCGGGCGAGCGATCAGCAGGCGGGCAAGTGCCTGGTGCTGATCTACGATCTCGGCGAAACCTGCGAACTGAACGGCATTCGCTTCACCGGTATCTCCGGGGCCTATCGTGTGGGTGCCGTGCGGTTCTATGCCGGAGACGATCTCAGTCTCATCTTTGAGGGGGACAATCGCGTCGATGCCTTTGGAGATAGCGAAGTGGATACGAGCGGCATCGCCGAGCAGGAACTTTACCGGCCCGGTGCCCGGTACGTGGCGCTGGTAATCACGCAGGATGTAACACAGGCCAAGATCGACGAAGGACGCCAATACAACATGGCGCGGGTGGCCGAGTTCGAGGTGTTTATCGCACGTTAAGCGCCTTCTGTCCGGAACGTATCAGGCTCCGGTTCACCTTGGACCGGAGCCAGTTCCGGCGTTGGTTCGTGCCAGATACGCTCCCAGAGGCTAGGGATATCCCAGCCTCCGCGCGGCTTGCGTGGCATGAGACGCGGCTGGATGGGCTCCCAGGGGGCGTCCGGATCCGTGCGACCGGCCACGGCAAAACTGAAGGCATAGTCGGGCTCGGCTCCCATCCGCAGGTCGCTGAGGACAAGCAGCTCTCCGTCGCCGTTCGCGTCGGGGACAACATGCGCCTTGACGAAGCCGTTGCTGAACCAGCGCAGCCGCTGGACATTGGGCAGGGCGTTCACTGCGGCCAATGACTCCGTATCAGAGGAGTAACGGCTAAAGCGGGTGGGGCCGGTGTCGGCCACGAGCGAGCGTTCCCCTTCGAGGAAGCCATCTTCGGTCAGGGCGACGGAGCGCCACAGCAGGGTGTTCAGTGGCGTGGGCACGGAAAAGTAGGGGGCATCCGCGTACCCGAGGCGGGCGAGCTCTTCCCGGGCGGCGTGGTCGGCCTGAGCCTTGGCGATGAAGGTCCATCCGAGGTAGGCCGTGCTGAAAGCAAGTCCCGCGATGAGCGCCTTTTGAGCGAGTGGGCGGGCTCCGGCGATAAGGGCCACCGTGCAGCCCAGCAGTAGCCAGATGGTGTACATCGGATCGATGATAAAGATGTTCGCCCACATGGTCGGAGGTGGTGTGAAGGGCCACAGCAGCTGGGTGCCGTAAACCGTGCACGCGTCGATCAACGGGTGCGTGATGAGCGCCGCCTGGATCGCCCAGAACCACCGGGTAGGGGAGGCTTTGACCCGGCGGCCGTAGCGGCGAAAAATCGCCCAGATCAGCCAGCCGATAAAGGGCAGGACGAGCAGCGAATGCGTCAGCCCGCGGTGCCCGGTGACGAGCTCAAGCGAGTTGTCCACCATGAGCGCGAGTGGCAGGCTGTCGAGGTCGGGCAGTGTGCCGAGAGCGGCCCCGGCCAGCAGGGCGGCGCGCCGGTTTTCCGGTGGAGCGATGGCGGCCGAGAGCGATGCGGCCAGAACAATTTGGGTGATGGAATCCATACGGTGGACAGGGAGCTTTACGCCTTCCTTGCCTCGACCCTGAATGAAGCACGAGGTTCCCGCTTCTCAAGCCGAAGAGGCGGATTATGAGCCGCGCAGGCTGCCGCCCTCGACGAAGCCCGGTGGGATCAGTATCTGGCGCGGTACAGGGGGGACGCCGTACTCGTGGTGCTGGAGCTGCGCGGCGAGCAAGTCTACCGCGGCTGCGGCGACCTCGTGACGGCGGTGGTCCATCCCCGCCAGTCCGCTCATGGCGGGAAGCCAGTCGTGGATGAGCAGCCCGATGTCCTCGGGGATGCGTCGTCCGAGCTTCTCCAGCCAGCCGAGCACGGGTTCGTGCATGCTGATGAGGACGTCGGGGCGGTGTTTGTGTAACCACTTTTCAAAAAGACTGAACGCGCCAGCGAGGTTCTCCTGAGGCAGCATGAGCATCGGCAGGCGACGGGAGGAGGGCAAGGACTGCTGGTGGTGCAGGAGCGCGCCGGAGTAGGTGTGCCCGGCGCGTTGGTCCACCCACGGGGTAACGGCGACGCCGATGCGACGGTAGCCGCGGCTCTCCAGCCGGGAAAAAATGTCAAGCATCCCCTCGGTGATGTTGCTACTGGCCCGGTGCAACGAGGGCTGGCTCAGGCCGAAGCCGAACGTCACCGCCGCCAGTTCACGCAGGTCGAGCTGACCGAGGATGCCGCCGGGAACGCCGGCAGAGAGGAGGACGCCGCGAATACCGCGTGCACGGAGGATGCCTTGCAGGCGCTTGGCACTGACGCCGCCGCGGCCGATTCGGAAAGGTTCGACCCGGTAGCCGTGCCCGGTGGCGCGGTCGCGGATGTCCTCCAGCTTGACATAGTTGTGCAGGCCGGAAGGGGCGTGCGGATGATCCGCCACCAGCGCAAGTGTTTCTCGTTCTCCATGCGCACGCTGCTGGCGTACGCGCTCCATCAGCTGCGCGATGAGCGGGTCCGGTTGGTAGCCGAGCCGTCGTACCGTGTCGAGCACCCGCTGGCGTGTCTGCGGGCTGACGCGGGGAGAGTTGCGCAGGACGCGGGACACCGTCATGGCGGATACCCCCGCCTCGACGGCGACATTGTTCAGGCTGATGGGGGAGGGCGCTGGCATTGTTGTGTTATCATAACATGAAATAGGTTTTGTCGACGTACGGCAAGGGTTGTTTATTGCGATCAAAAGGGTGCTGGAAGCATCCGAACCGCACCTATGAGCACACAGTTTCCCTCCCCCCTGTTTGAGCAGATCGGTAAAGCCGGCGTCATAGCGGTGATCGTACTCGAAGACGCGGAGCTGGCCGCTCCGGTCGCCGACGCCCTCGCGGCGGGCGGTGTGAATGCTGTCGAGTTGGCACTGCGCACGCCGGCATCGCTGGCGGCACTGCGGGCGATGCGCGCCCATGCTCCCTCGATGTTGCTGGGAGCCGGGACAGTCATCCAGCCCGAGCAGGTGCGCCAGGTGCAGGACGCAGGAGTGGACTTTGCGGTGGCGCCGGGGACGAACCGCCGGGTGCTGGAGCTGGCAAGCGAGGTGGATTTGCCCTTCGGGCCCGGTGTGGCCACCCCGAGCGATATCGAGACAGCGGTCGAGTACGGATGCAACGTGTTGAAGTTTTTTCCGGCGGAGCCCTCGGGTGGGTTGGCTTATCTCAAAAGCATGATCGCGCCGTACCTGCACCTGGGGCTCAAGTACGTGCCTCTCGGCGGACTCAATGCCGATAACATTGCCCCGTATGCGGCGGACCCCGCGATCCTTGCCATCGGCGGCTCATGGATCGCTCCGAAAGCATTGATCGCGGCCCGGGATTGGACGACTATCACCGCTCGCGCTCGTCAGGCGTGCGATGCGATTTAGTTTTCTGTTCTCCGCTTGCTTACCAACTGTCAAACCCCGACCTGTGCATATTAAGTCTGTTTCTAAAGAACTCTTCAACCGGGCGGGCGTGCTCAAGGCGGCTTTACTGCTGGGAGCTGCGGCCTGCGTGAGCGCGGAGGAGCAGCGTGACAAGACCAAGCCGTTCTTTCCGATGGTTTGCCACAAGGCGCCGCACGGTCCGTTCAAGTACGCGGACCGGCACGAGCATGCCCTCGACGGTGTGGAGATCCCCGAGCCCGCTAGCCTGTGGGAGGACCAGTCGCACCGCTCGGAGGGGGTCGCGCGGGCTGGGGCTTTTTATCGAGAAATTTGTCGAACGCGCAGAGGCTCCCAACTATCCGACCGCTGAGCGCGGCGGGCATTTTGTTCATTTGGATTTTTTATCACCATGAAGACCGTCGTTTGTTTCGGAGAAATCATGGGCCGTCTGGCCCCCGATCAGTTTTACCGCTTCAGCCAGGCCTGCCCGGGTAAGCTGGACCTGACCTTCGCCGGGGCGGAGGCCAATGTCGCTGCCTCGATCAGCCTGCTGGGGGGCAGCAGTACCTTTGTCTCGGCGCTGCCGCGTCACGCCATCGCCGACGCGTGCCTGCGCACGCTCCGAGGACTGGGCGTGGACACCACGCATGTGCTGCGCCCGGGGCAAGGACGGCTCGGCCTGTACTTCGTCGAGACGGGGGCGAACCAGCGGCCCAGCAACGTGATCTACGACCGCGACTACTCCTCTGTGTCGCTGACGCCTGGCGAGGACTACCCGTGGGCGGAGATCTTCGCCGGGGCTGGGTGGCTGCACGTTTCTGGGATCACGCCCGCGCTTTCGCGGCAGGCGGCGGAGGCGGTCAAGCTCGCCGCCCAGGAGGCCAAGCGGGCAGGGGTGACCGTGTCGTGCGATTTGAACTTCCGCAAAAAGCTTTGGCAGTGGGAGCCGGGCTGCAAGGCGAGCGCACTGGCACAGAGAACGATGCGGGAGATACTGCCCTATGTGGACGTGGTCATCGGCAACGAGGAGGACGCCGCCGACGTGCTCGGTATCCATGCCGCCGATACAGATGTGTCTTCGGGCGAGCTCGCCATCGACAAGTACCCGCAGGTGGCCGCCGGGATCGCCGAGCAGTTCCCCAACGTAAAAAAAGTGGCGATCACGCTGCGCGAGAGCGTGTCGGCGACGCATAACAACTGGGGCGCGATGCTTTACGCCGTGGCGACGCGGCAGGCAAGCTTTGCCCCGCTCAAGGACGGTGCCTACTGTCCGTACGAGATCCGTGACATCGTGGACCGCGTGGGCGGCGGAGACTCGTTCGCGGCGGGGCTGGTCTTTGCCCTCCACTCGGGCGAATATGCCACCGACGCGCAGGTGATCGCTTTCGCCGTGGCCGCCTCGTGCCTGGCACATTCGATCAAGGGCGATTTCAACTTCAGTTCGCGGACCGAAGTCGAGACCCTCATGGGCGGTAACGCCTCCGGGCGCGTCGTACGCTGAGCGGCTACGCGGTTTTTTCCTATGCAGGCAAGTAGGACAAACAAACGGGCCGCCCCGGAGTGGGGCGGCCCGCCTGTTTACGTATGGTTTCAGGTCTCTTAATACGGAACCGTGTCTAGTTGCCGGTGGGCAAAGGCAGGTCGAAGCCATCCTTGGCCAGGGCTTCCTGCATGTATTTGTAGCGCTGGTAGTTGGAGAGCGTGAGCGGGCCGGAGTAGGATTCGCTTTGCAGCTTGCGGGGCGGATACTCGACGTAGGTCTTCATCAGCTTGCCGATGGCTTCATTGGAGGTGACCATGGTCCAGGTGTACTCCGTGTCGTTGTTCATGAAGATGTCGTAGCGCTCCTGCGGGTCTTGCAGGAGGTCGAAGATTTGCGGTACGGTGGCTACGTATTTCTCCGGGCCTTACCAGCCGAGGTTGGTGTCCACCGCGAGCCCGCCGGGGGGCTGAGCGTCAGCGCCGCGCCGGTGGAAGACGGCCTTGTAGGGGCCGACGCGGGCGGCGCCGGGGGGCAGCTCGTCCTCCGTGAAGTAGAACCATTCGTTGCGCGGGCACGGGCCGGTGGTGATTCTTCATAAAGTTGATGTTGATGAAGAAGGGCTGGCTGGGATCTTTCGCGGCGTCTTCGAGGAACTCCAATCCGGCTTCTTAGACATACTTGTCGAGGAAGGGAATACCGACGATGCCCTTCTCCGGGGTGTCCACGTACTCGCCGTTAACCTTCCACTCTTCCCTGGGCTTCTCACCGGCGTTACCGCTGAGCGCGCCCTTGGTCACCTTGGCGAACATCTCGCGCAGCTCGGTCGGCATGGCGGCGCGGCCCGGGGTGCAACTGGGTTAGGGGGACGTTAGTGGGGAAACTCGCGTCGATAGCGCTTGGCTCAAGCGCGAGTGAGTATCAAACGAAACTAACCGTTTTAGCCTTAGTAATCAATGGCAAAAACAATCACAGCAGGTCGCGTTGCCGAGATGTAACCTTGCGCAACGGTCGGACTTATCTCGTCGGCGGTGAAGCCTTGGGGGGGACGTTTCGCAGGCCCGAGACCACTTCCGCTCTAAAGGCGGGCGGCGGAGGCGGAACCGAGGCGCTTGACCTCTTCTTTTTCGCCCTTCAGATCGGGGGCGTCGGCGGAGTTCCAGCCGCCACCGATGGCCTTGTAGAGCGCGACGATGCTGCGCAGCGAGTCTGTCTGGCTGCTGATGAGGCTGTTCTGCTGCTCGTAGAGCGAGCGTTCGGTGTCGAGGACGTTATTGAAGTTCGTCAGCCCGCTGTCGTACTGAATTGAGACGAGTTCGACGGCCGACTCGGCGGCCTGAGCGGCCTGATCGAGTTCCTGGCCGCGCTGGCGGTATTCATTGTAAGAGGTGAGGGCGTTCTCGACCTCTTCCATCGCCTGGAGGATGACCTGGCGGTAATTCAGGAGCGCCTGCTGCTGCTTCTCTTCGTGGATCTCGATGTTGTCGAGGGTGCGCCCGGCGGTGAAGATGTTCCAGTGCACGGGCGCGGCCATGGTCCAGACCATGCTGGAGGAGTCAAAGAGGTCGCTGAAGGAACGCGACTCCAGCCCGATGGCACCCTTGAGGGCGAAGCGCGGGTAAAGGTCGGCGGTGGCCGCGCCGATGCGGGCGGTGGCGGCGGCGAGCTCGCGCTCGGCCTGGCGGATATCGGGGCGCTGGCGCAGCAGGTCGGCGGGCACGCCGGCGGAGAGGTTCATGCCGGGCGAGGGGAGCACGCCCGCGCCGCCGACCTCGGTCTGGAGGGTGCCGGGGTCCTTGCCGCAGAGCACGGCGAGCCGATTGTAGGCGGCGTTCATGCGGATGCGAAAGAGCGGAATGGCCGCGCGGGTGTTGTAGAGGTTGGACTTGGCCTGCTCGACGTCGAGCTGGGAGGTGAGGCCGTCATTGAAGCGCTCCTCGGTCAGGTCGAGCGACTGGGTCTGGACTTTGATGTTGGATTCGGCGTTGGCGATGTGGACCTGACAGGCGCGGATCTCGATGTAGGTGAGGGCGACCTCGGCGTAGAGGGAGACGAGCACGTCGCGGTAGGACTCGACGGAAGCGGAAAACGCCGCACTCTCGGCCTCGACCTGGCGGCGGATACGCCCGAAAACATCGATTTCCCAGGCTGCGTCGAGCCCGAAGGCCATCATCCCCTGGCTGTGGAAACCACCGGGCGGTGCCATCTGGCTAAAAGCGCCGTTGTCGCTGAGCTTGGTGCTGGCGGCCTGGCCGAAGGCCTGCACCTCGGGCAGGGCCGTCCCCCCGGTATAGGCGAGGCGGGCGCGGGCTTCGCGGACGTTGGCCAGCGCGATTTGCAGGGTGAGGTTGGACTCGCGGGCATCCTCAATCAGGCCGTTGAGGACGGGGTCGTTAAACATCTCCCACCAGCTCTGGATGGGGGCGTCGGCCTCGCCGGGCGTTTCACCGACAATGGCCAGCTGCCAGGCATCGGGCGTGGTGATCTCGGGCTTGGTGTAGTCCGGGCCCACGGCACAGCCCCCGAGGAGGGCGGCGAGCAGCAGGAGCGGAAGACGTTGCCAGGACGGCTTGTGGCGGACAAGGCGCATGGCTGGCTCAGAAGGGGTTGAAGAGGTAGTTCAGGTAGCTCTCGGAGCGGATCTCGATCTGCCGCAGGAAGACAAGCGCGTCGGCGGTGCCCTTCGTGTGGACGGCGATGAGGGCGCTTGCCCCGAAGCGCACCGGATAGTCCGGGTTTTCATCCGTGAGCTTGAGGCGGATAACGAAATACATGCTCGGATGGTTCATGTTTTCGTTGGGGAGGACGCCGCTGGGCATGCCCTGGGCGCCGCTGTTGGCCCAGGCAATGCTGACGACCTCGGCCTGAAAGACATGCCCGGGGTACATCTCGAAGGCGATCTCAGCCTTGTCGCCGACCTGCACGTGCTGCATGCCGCGCTGGTCGAAGCCGCCCAAGACCCACTGCTCCTCGGTGCTGACAAAGGGCATGACCGGCTCCTTCAGACGGATGAACGAACCGGGATAGAGCTGCATGTTTGGCACGTAGCCGTCCGAGGGGGCGCGGATGATGGTGTGGTCGAGATTGTACTGGGCGGTGGCTAGCTTGGCCTCGATTTCGGCCACCTGAGCGTGGATACCATCCACTTTGGCGTCGTAGGCGATCTGGGCCGCCTGCTGGGCCGCCCGATCAACGGAGAGCTGGGCCTGGGCGTTTTTCACGCCCTGCTCCTCCTGCTGGATGCGGATGAGGGAGACGGCGTTCTTTTTCTGGGCCTCGGAGAGCTCGGCGAGTTTTTCCTGCGCGAGGGTCAACTGGCCCTCGGACTGGGTGACTCGTGCCGTGGCTTCCGCGAGCTGGGCCTTGAGTGTGGCGACGGAGGAGTGGGCGAGGGCGAGCTGGGCCTGATGCTCGCGCACGCGGTCGGCCCACGGCTCGGGGTCCATCTGAAAAAGCGGGTCGCCCTTTTTGACCGGCTCGTTGGCCTGCACATAGACGTCCTTGACGTAGCCGCCGTACTCGGGGGCCATCTGCACGACGTAGGATTGGACGAAGGCGTACTTGCTGTAGGGCGTGTACTGGCCCAGCAGGAGGATTTCAGTGAGTGCGGCGGAGACGTAGAGGCCGCAGACCATGAACTTCCAGAACAGGTTAAACGGGAGCAGCTTGTAATCGATGAAGACCAGCCGGACCAGAAAGTAGTAGGCGATAGTGAGCAGCAGTTCCATGGCGGGTGGTTATTGGTCCTTGGGCTGGCCGGGGTTCTTGTCGGCGGAGGCGTCACTGTCTGCGGCGGCCTTGTTTTCAGCTTGAGCGGCGGCTTCGGCTTCAGCGGCCTTGCGGGCCTCGCGCCGGTGCTTGCGGTGCTTTTCCAGAAACTCGGGCAGCGGCTTGGGGTCTTTCTCCACTTCCGGTTCTTCGGCGCGGTAGATTTTACCGATGATGGCGTTGGAGTAGGCCCAGACCAGGGCGAACATCCACAGCGGAAAAACCAGCAGCCCCAGCAGGGAGGTGACCTCGATGGCCTTGGCCTGCGGGTGGTTGCGGTCTTGAGCGACCTTGCCCGGGTAGCAGTGAATCTTCACGATCCCCAGCGTGATCACGATCACGGCGAAAAAGATCAATCCTAGCGAAATGTAGTCCAGTTTGGTCATGTTCTCGTAGCGCAGCCCCCGGCATAGTCGGACGTTAGACCGACTAATTAATAGCAACAGAGATATTTTACGCTGCCGGTATGACAACCTCAAAGTGCCCGTGATGGCCGGTGAGAGGGAACCCTTGGGGGGATACCCCGGCTTAAACACAGAGAGGGAACCGCTTGGGCTCCCTCTCTGTGTGGTGCATGAAATGTGTGGTTACCCCTGCTGCCAGGGAGGCTGCTTTAGTCCTGCGTGAGACGCTGGTTCAGCCGTTCGGCCATCTGCGCGAACCCGGCGTCGCTCGGGTGGACCGCCACTCGGTCAAAGTTGCTCTCCTCGTGGTCGATGAGCTCGGGACCCTCGATCAGGTGAAGTTTCGGGTCGGAGGAGTTTTGGGCGATGCCCCGGAGGACGTTGCGGTACTCTTCCAGCGGAAAGCGGGCCTTGCGGGGGTGCCAGCGCTCGGGCACCCACAGCGGCGTGATGAGGTATATCTCCGTGTCCGGACAGGCGGCGCGGATATCGGCGAGGGTTTGTTCGATGTTGGTCTGGTAAGCTTTCAGTGGATTGCCGCCCTGCCAGTCGTTGCAGCCCATCAGGATGGTGAGGACGTCGGGCTTGAGGTCGGCGATGTAGGTGCCGTCTTTGGGGTTTGAGCGGCGTCCGGCCAGGCCGAAGTTCACCAACTCCCAACCCTGCTCCTGCGCGATCAGGTAAGGGTAGGTGTGGTCGATACTGCTGGCGGTGAAGCCCTGCGTGATCGAGTCACCATAGGCCACGTAGCGGGTCTCCGGGGCGGGTGGGGGCGTCTCCATGGTCGCGTCCGGCGCGACGGTCAGCCCGAGGAACTCGACCGCGTCGCCGTAGGGCAAGACGATCTCATAGGTGTGCGGGCCCGCCTCGGTGGGGGCGGGGAAGGTGATATCGACGAATTCCGGCTCTCTGACCTTCTCCGTGCTGACCGTGTCGAAGATCCACTCCGGTTGGGTCTCTCCGTCGATAAAGAACAGTCCCTGGCCGTTGCGTCCGGAGGTGGAGGTGTGCTTTGGGCTGTAATACAGATGAGCGGTGACGGCGGATGCGTCCGTGCGAAAAGCGATGCGGGTGCCGGGGTTGTCCCAGCCATAGGCTTTGCCAGCCAGACCGAGGATGCGCTGAAACTGGGCGGCCTGGCCGGAATGCCCCTCGGGGGCGGGGACCCAATCCTGTTTGACATAGCCGCTGTAGCCGATGGCTTCCGAGTCAGCCGGGATGGAGGTGAGGGTGTCTGCGCTCAGGGAACAGGCCTGAGCGAGAAGGGCGAGGGCGATCAGGGGGTAACGGGAGAAGAGTAAGCGCATGGACAATGGATTGAGTTTTGTATTTATTTTATCTAAACAAAAGCGATACATAATTTTTAGATTTCCACTCAAGAATCGTTGAGTCAATTAAAATCCTTTATTTGAAGGGATTCAGCTTGACTCTTCCTGTATTTCATATCATAAACATGTTTGTAATATAAAAACAATAACCCCAACGTCTCATCCTCTTGTTCTTGTTTTGCCCATTGTCTCGAAGTGCCCCGCCTGTGCAGGCTGTACGGCGGTTTGCGTTGTCGTCCTCCGGTCTGTCTGATGCTGTGCGTATGCGACGCCGTACAGGCTTTTCACTGATGGAGCTGTTGGTGGTGATTGTTGTGATCGCCATTGTGTCCGGGATTGTGGTTGTTGTGGCGGGAGGCGTCCTTGAGAAGGCGCGCCTGCTCAAGTCCTCGGGGAATCTTCGCTCGATCGGGGTTGGTGTGGCCAATTACATGGCGGATCATAATAACACCTACCCGCTGCGGGCGAAAAGCGGGTGGAGTGGTCCCTATTGGACGGACTATGTGGAGCCGTATCTTGAGGATCCGGTGAAGGGTGAGTGGCGCGATCAAAATGGCCGCGAATATGCGATTGCGCCAGCTTTTGTGGACCCGATGCTCGACAATGATGCCCATCATAGCATTGGCGACTATGGGGCGCACAATCGCATCTTTGTGCGTGGCCTTACTGAAGAAGAGGCTGCGGCGGGCCAGAGCCTTGTTTTGACCCGCGGGGAGGATATTTACCGGCCGAGTCGGACGATTATGGTGACGACGGCGGAGGTTACCAGTGGCGGGCGTGAGATTGGTAGCTGGTTTATTGAGGTCAGTCAGTTCATTCCCAATCCCGATAATGACCGGTACGCGCGTCCGTCGGACCGTGGGACGGGTAATGTGCTCGCGCTCTTCTGTGACGGCCACACGGAGTCGATTCCGATGGAGGAGCTCAAGGAGAAGCGGCAGGACTATTTCCTGCTTGAGCCTTGATTGGGGGTGATTGTTGTCCTGTGGGACGGTGGGCGCTGCTTTCAGCGCTCCTTGGACGGCTTCATGGCTGCGTCCCAGGTTAGCTCGATTTTTTTTGCGGCGGCTTGCAGGGCTTTCAGGTGGTTGTCGTTGCTCTCGGTTTTGTTTAGTCGGATGGTCGGGGCGCTCAGGCCCAGGCCGGCGATGGTCATGCCCCAGGGGTCGCGGATGGGGACTGCCATGGCGCTGATGCCTTCACAGAGTTCCTCGTGGGTCATGGAGAAGCCCTGCTCGTTGATCTCCTGCAGCTGTTTTTTGAGAATGTCGGGGGCGGTGATGGTGTATTCGGTGAATTGATGCAGGGGGTTGGCGGCGAGGTAGGCATCCAGTTCGGTCGGGGTGAGTGAGGCCAACAGGACCTTCCCGACGGCTGTGCAGTAGGCGAGATCGCGCAGTTCTTCAGGTTCGTCGGCGCGGAGGGCCTGTTTGCTGGGGATGTAGTCGAGGTTGATGATGCGACCGTTGTCGATGGTGCAGATCATGACGGATTCCATCTGCCGATCGGCCAGACTCTGAACGATGGGGTGGGCCGAGGCGGTCAGGGTGCGGAAGTAGGATGAGTGCCGTCCGAGGAGCATGAGCCGGATGCCGGGGTGGAAGGCCTTGGTGTCGGGGTCCTGGCGGACGTAGCCCCTCTGGCGGAAGGTTGTGGCTATGTTGTGGATAGTGGCGACATTCAAGTCGAGCTGCTTGGCCAGGGTGCGCGTGCCGATCCCGTTGGGGGCGTGGAAGATGGCCTCCAGGATGGAGAGGCTTTTATCGAGGGTAAGGACTTTTGGCATGATGTTAATGATTGATAAACGATGTTTTGTCTTTTTCAAGATTTTTAAATATAAATATACGAAATACAGGCAGTATAGATGGGGCATATATAGATTAATAATGGCTTGACACTCGATCCTGTTCATATCTATATTGTTTGTATTTAGAAAACAAAAGTACAGTATGTGCTTTATGGACTGTTTCTTAACCCCTCCTGAATTATGAAGAAATCCCCAGATACAACCCGCTCCAACCTGTCCCATAACCTTCCGTCTGCCCGCCTGCTTAAGGGTGGATTGCTCGCCCTCGGGCTGAGTGGCCTCATGGCCTCCAGTCTCTCGGCGGCCACGCTCGCCTACTGGGAGTTCGAAACCCCGTCCCTGACGGTGGACTCCTCTGGCAACAACTACACCCTGACGATGGAGAGTGACCGCATCGGTGCCTACACGCTCCCCACGAGCTCGGGTGCCGGTTCAGCCTTCCCGAAGACCATTTACGGGCAGGCCAATACCCAGGCCATTCAAGGACTTTACACGGACACCAGCTTTAGCCTGTCCAACATGAATGCTCCGTCCACGCTGACAACCGCATTGAACAGCGCCTCGTCCTTTACACTGGAAGCTTTCATCAACATGTCTGCGAAGGGGACCAGCACGCGAAGCATTCTTGGGCTTGGCGGTGGCCAGACCGACGGTTGCTGGACCCTGGGTGTCAGTTCGGGGACCTCTGGATTGGGCGACAGCGTGCTGTTTTTGCAGTATGCCCGTGCCGCCGGTGAATGGGGGAAGAATTCGCTCACCAACCTGAATTCAGGCTATCAGATCGAAGTGGGCAAGGACTACTATATCGCCCTGTCTATGAATAAATTCGATGAGACCACGGATGGTGTCATTTTCTATATTAAAAATCTGACGGATGATACGGACATGGTCACGATTACGCTCAGCAGAAGCGCGGCCGCCGCCACTATGTATGATTCAACGACCTACGACTTGACGATAGGCAACTCGATTACGGCTACGCCGTGGGCCGGAACCATCGACAACGTGCGAATTTCTGATGCACAGGTCGCGGTGCCGGACCTGCTTATCTCCAACATCCCCGAAGCTTCCTCGGCCATGTGGCTGGGCGGTTTGATCGCGGTCTTGGCTGCGATGCGTTTTATCCGCCGTCGCCGCTAAAGCGATCGCTCGGATTGAATGGGATTTCGCCCGCGCCGGGGCGGCACGTTGATTGCGACGGAGCCGCCCCGGTATTCGGCGGGTAACTGGCGGTGAGTGCCAGCTTTCAGGGGACCGAAAGTGCCTCCCTGGGACGGGTCATGTCTGTCGCCAGGGCTCGCCGCTTCACTGCGGGTTCCGGTGTTGCCGAAATTACGCATATTAAACCACACAAAAAGTCTGGAGATAATTTATGAAGGAAGGTTCAGGGTTGCGGGTCGCTTTAGCGCTGACAGGTTTAACGAGTCTGCTGGCCGCCTGCTCGGTGGAGGAAAAGACGGTGAACGCGGGCAGCCCCGGTGCTCCTGCTCAGGCTGTCGCCCCGGCGGTCTCCCAAAGCAGCCTTGCGCCATCTGCAGCTCTTCCTGAGGGGGAGGGGGCGTTTGCGCTTGGCGATGCCGTCAAGGCACCCGTCCTGAAGGTGGCTCCGGACGGAATCGTCAGCCTGGACAATATCCGCATGCTGGTTGATTTTCGCGATGGCCGAAGCACGCAGCAGGACAAGCCCGGCACGGTCGCGTTTTCGCCGGATAGCACGCAAATTGTTTCGGGGCAGCTCTGGCAGCGCGAGGGCGAGTTTTTGCCGAAAACCGCTGCGCAGCCGTTGGCTTTTGCTGAAACATTGAAGCGTGCAGCCGCTGGCGCGGTCGATTATAATTTTTCCCTGACCGGCGAGATCAAGTCTGAGGCGACGGCCCGCTGGGTCCTGCGTCTGCCCTCGACAGTCTATGCCGGTGCCACCGTGCTGGTGGACGACAAACCGGTGACCCTTCCGAAGAAGCAGGGCGATTTCTCCGTCGGGCGTTACGATGTGCAGACGATTGCGCTGCCGGTGGCGAACGGCATGCTTAAGCTGAGCGCACCGACGAACGTCCTCATCGGGGACAACCGCTTCTACCATCAGGAGCACTTTTCGCTCATTCTGGAGCAGCAGCGCGAGGCGAAGACTCCGGGCGAGCGCAGCTACGCGACGCAACTGAGTTGGCAGCCTTTCCGCTATGTACCCCTGTCGTTGGCCCCGGTGGCGAACATGGGCTTCGCCGACGAGGTCGCAGGCGATCAGCAGGGCGGCTGGAACGACCAGGGGGCTGACCACGACCTGGCGTCCTTTCCGGTGAGCGCGCAAAGCTTCGGCGGCGTGCCTTTCGCCATCACCGACCCCGCTGCCAATGACGGGCGCGGCTGCCTTGTATTCGCTGGACCCGAGCGGACGTACTTTCTGAAGGAGGCAACAGTGCAGGCCGGGGACGAGCCCCTGCGCACGCTTTTCCTGCTGCACGCTTTCGCCTGGGATCAGGACAAGGGCACGCCCTTGGGCGAGTTCGTGGTTACCTTTGTGGACGGGACGACGCAGACGCTCCCCGTCACCGCGCACGTCGAGGCCTCTAACTGGACGGCCGCCTACGACACGCCCAACGGCCGTATCGTCTGGCGCGGGGACACCGGCAGCCACGAGGCCGGGCTGAGCCTTTCGCAGTTCGCTCTCCCGGGTAAGCCGGTCGAGAGCATCCGCTTCGTCGGCTCGGGGCAGGCCGTGTGGATGGTGGCCGGGCTGACTGGCAGCACCGACCCAATCCCTCCCGCTGCCAGTGCCGCTGACGAGCCCGTGACCATGGTCGCGAACGAGGACTGGGGCGCGTATCCGTTTGAAAAAGATATCGTGCCGGGTACGCTGCTTGATTTCTCTGCCTTTGCCGATGCGCCCGCCGGCAAGTACGGCCACGTAGAGATACGCGACGGACATTTTGTCTTTGCCGATCGTCCGGACGAGCCGTTGCGCTTCTGGGGGACGAATATCGTTTGGGGCGGCAACTACATCGAAAAGCACCTGTCCGAGCAGCTCGCCCGCCGCCTCGCCATGATGGGCTACAATTCGATTCGCCTGCACCACAGCGACCGCGGCATGCTGCGCGACAATCCCGCCAGCAGCCACGATATCGACCCGGAGCAGCTCGACCTGTGGGACTACCTCTTTTACTGTCTGAAAAAGGAAGGGTTGTACGTGACGATTGACTTATTCAGCAGCCGTGTCTTCCAGGTGGGCGAGATTGAGGAGGTGGATGTGCCGGTGGGCAAGGGGATCAAGGCCGCCGTTACCATATCGCCCTCGGCCATGGAGGCGTGGAAGACCTTCGCCCGCAAGCTCATGACCCACCGCAATCCCTACACCGGGATGACCTATGCGGAGGACCCCGCGCTCTTTGCCATCTGCCCGATTAATGAAAATGTGCAGGAGGTTTTCTGGAGCTCGAATCCCGCCGTGGCGCAGCTCTACAACCGCCGCTTCGACGAGTGGCTGGAGCGCAACCACATGACCGGCCTCTCCGACGACGAGCGCGCGTTGGCCTTTGTCCGTTTTCAGAGCGAGCTCCAGATCGCCTCGGAGCGTGAGATCTACAACTTCCTCAAGGACGAGCTGGGCGTGCAGGCGCAGTTGACCGACGTCAACCACCGCGACTACAAGCCGCTGACCCTGACCCGCGACAACCTCGACTACGTGGACGTGCACCGCTACTGGGACCACCCGCGTTTCGCCGGGGCCCCGTGGCAACTGCCATACCTGCACACCTCGGAGTCGGTCATCACGGGGCTGGCTGAGGTCCCCCGTGTGCTCTTTCCCACCCGTGTGGCGGGCCGTCCCTTTGCCGTGACGGAGTTTAACTACTCGCACCCGAATCCCTTCCGGGGCGAGGCCGGACCAATCATGGGCGCGTACTCGGCTTTTCAGGACTGGGACGCGATCTACCGCTTCAACTACAGCGGCAGCCTCACGCAGTACCTCACGGAGACGGGCCCGATCGTTGGCCTGAACACCATTAACGACCCGGTGGGCGTGCTGGCGGATCGGCTGATCGCGTTGCTGTTCCTGCGCCGTGATGTGGCCCCGGCCTCGGAAATGATCGTGTACGAGATCAACCCGGACACGCTCTTTTCCAAGGCGGACAACCTTGGCTCATACTCGCAGGAGTTCTCGACGCTTGGGCTCGTTTCCGGGCTGGGTACCGTTGTGACCGATGGCCAGAGCGTGCCGAACCTGCCCATCGCCGCGGAGGTGGTCGATCCGGGCACGACACCCTCACTGGACGTGGAGAGCTTTGAGAACGGGCCGAAGCTGCTGGCCGAGATGAAGGACTCGGGCCTGATTGATCCCGCCCTCATGGACACGAAGAAGGGGCGCTACGAGTCCGAGACGGGCGAGATCGTCCTCGATGCGGGCAAGAATGTCTTCACCGTGCTGACGCCGCGCACGGAGGCCTTTGTGCTGCCGCAGCCGGGCACGCTCAAGGGGGATTTTGCGACCGTGAAGGTCGAGGACGCGGCCACCGTTGCTGTCTGCGCCATGGACGGGCAGCCGCTGAGCGCAAGCTCGCGCCTGCTCATCCTGCACCTGACAGAGGCGCAGAGCACCGGCTCGCGCTTCCGTAACGCCGAGCGCAAGATCATCGAAACCTGGGGCGACGGCCCGCCGCTGGTGCGCCGCGGCACGGCCCGGCTTACGCTCCCCGTGGCCCCGGTGAAGGCACGTGTCTGGGCGCTCGCCATGACCGGAGAGCGCCTCTGGGAGGTGCCGCTCAAGCCCTCGGCGACAGGCTCCGAACTGACCCTGAGCAGTGTCAGCCCACAGGGTGTGGCACTTGCCTATGAGCTGGAAATTCTCCCGCAGGGGCGATAAATAGACTACCGAGTAATTTGATGAATAACGAACAGATTGTACCCCGGCAGGAGAGCGACCCGCTTTGGCGGGATGTCGTGCTGGAAGTCAGCCTAAAGCCGTTTCGCGATTTGAGCGAAGCGGGTATCCGCCGCGTGGCGGAGGACCTCTTTTTTCAGTGGTTGCCACTATGGCGGCACAGCCGCCGGATCAGTGTGCTGTTCTGGACATCGGATGGCTCCGAGCTGCTGGACTACAACGGCGATCTCGAGCGTGCGTTTGAGTGGGCCCGCTACATCGGCGGGGCCAACCCGCGCAAGGTGCATCCCGATGATCCGGAAAAGCGCTGCCTGCACAACCACCACATCCTTTTTTGCGAAAATCCGCCCGAGGTCACCTACGGGGATTTGCAGCGCGTCGTGCGTGTGATCCGCGAAACCGGTGAGCGCATCAGCGGGCGCCCGGTGCGGGTGGGGACGACCTTTGATCCCGGTCCGGAGTTTGCCCGTTCGGACTTCAAATACGAGCGCCATCCAGAGATCTGCCGTGGCGGTTCGGCGGGGCAGGGGGATGACCGCTTCGTCACCTGCTACCGCGAGCTCGCCGCCGATCCGACGCCCTACGCGGGATTCCCGGAGGGGATCGAGGCAGGCACGCCGTTCGGGATTTTCCTGGGACGGCAGGCGCGGCTGTTCTGCGAGGCGATGGGCTTCGACTACGTGTGGTTCTCCAATGGTTTTGGCTTCGGTAAGGAACCCTGGCGCATGCAGGGGGCGCTCTTTGACGAGGAGACGTTCAACCCTGCGGACACCGAGCTTCAGCGCGAGCGCGTCTTGAGCTTCTGGAAATACTTCCGTCAGGAATGCCCGGCGCTGCCGGTCGAAATTCGCGGGACGAACCTGACTGTCGGCGTGGACCTGAGCACGGACGCCGCGCCCTACGAGGAGCTGCTGGCGGGGCGTTTCGGGTTTGCCGCTGCGCCGAACTCCCCGTGGGCCGCCATTGACGGCGACTTTGGGCTGGAGCTGGCCGGCTACATGACCCGCATCGCCGAGCTCCCCGCCGATGCCGAGGGTTATCCCTTCCGCTTTTACACGCACGACCCGTGGTGGATGAACAGCCCGTGGCTCGACCGCTACGAGCGCCAGCCGCACGACATCTACCTGCCGATGTCGGTGGCGCGTGTGGGCGAGGGTGGTGAGCTGGAGTCGCCCGACGTGGCGGAGTTTCTCACTGCCGACGACTCCTACGGAAATATGCCCGACACGGTGCCCGAGGAAGTCACACCGCATCTGCTGGAGGCTGCCCGCACCCGTCCGGATGCGCCCGGGGCGCTGACCTGGGTGTATCCACTTTCCGAATACACGCGCATGGTCTTCTCGGACGAGCCCGCGTTGGAGGGCGTTTTCTGCGGAGACTGGCTCGTGCGCGGCGCGATCAATCAGGGGCTTCCGCTCAACACCGTTGTCTCCTCGCGTATTTTTGAAAAGACGCTGGCTGAAAATCCGTCTCTGTATAGCGGCACGGTCCTGCTCTCGATCGTCCCCCCGGCGGATTCACCCCTGGAGGCGGCGTTAATGAAGGTCGTCCGCGCCGGTGGAAAGGTGCTCCTCTACGGTCCGCTCGAAGGGGCCTCGGACGAGCTCATGGCCGCGCTCAATCTGCGCATCGCCGAGCCGCTGGAGGGTGAGTTTGACGTCAAGTTGTCCGCCGAACCCGACCCGGCCTTGGGCGGCTCGCTGCCGCGCCGCATCATCCACCGCGCAGTCATGAGCGGCGGTGCCTGCTGCGAGGCGGTCACCGAGGCCACTGTGCCCGGTTTTGAGCTGTTGGCCGCGTATCGCGCCGGTGACGGAACCGAGCGCGCCGCTGCGCTCTGGTGCGAGCAGCAGGAATGGAACGGCGGCGCCCTTGGCTGGGTGCGCGGGACGAACTCCATGCGCGGCAACAAGCCCGAGAGCCTCCCGCTGGCAGACGACCCGTCCGTCTGGCTGGACGGCACCGTGCTGTTCAAGCTCGTCTTTTCCCGCTTCGGGTGGGAGACTCGCGCGCTCAAGCACGCGCCGGAGGACCGCCCGCCGCTGACCACGATTGCCCGCCGCTTGAACGGTTTCTGGTTCTCGGGTTATGTGCCTGACACCAACGTCGGCCTCTCGCTGCGCACGCCGCTGGGTGCGCCGCTGTTGCTGCGTTGGGAGGGGCAACTCGAAGAGGGCCGCAGTGTCTACCGCCTGCCCCGCGCCTGGCGCGAGCAGTGTCGCGTGTTTGTGGACGGGCAGCAGGACGGCCTCGTCTCCTGCCGCATCCATGTGCGTCACGGCCACGGCTGCGAGCGGCGGATGCGTGTGCAGGGGCTGAAAAACGCCACCGTGCGTTTCTTCCCCGAGACGGGCAGCGAGGATGCCGTCAGCTTTCTTCCCGACCTGAATAAGCCTTTCCTCTTCACCAATCAGCTGCCGTACCGCCGCTGCGAGAGCGCGTACGGCATCTATCTGGAGCTGACTGACGTGACGGGCGACCTGCTGATTTCCTGGTAGCGTCAGGCCGTATTTCTGTTGCGTGCGATGGCATGCTTGTCATGACCGGGCAACTACAGCCCGGCTCATGGGGCGTCGGCTAAACGCTTGAGTGGTACACTGGGACGAAACCTGGCTCTCGCTGATTCCTGACACAGATTCTAGACGTCGCGCGGGTCGATTTCCCAGGGGACGATATCGCTGGTCTCGGCGAGAAAGTCGAGCACACGCTCGCGGCACTGCGCGATCAGCTCCGCGCAGGCGGGTTCGTCGATGAGGTTGCAGCACTCGTTCGGGTCCTGATCCAGATCGTAAAACTCGTCCGCCTCGGTCATGCGGTACACGTACTTATGGCTGACGGTTCGGCACATGATGGCCTTGCCATGGGCGAGATCATTGGTCCGCTGGACGCTGGTGCGCGGCCAATAGAGCGAGGCGGGGTTGTCGGCGCTCGCTTCGGAGCAGTGAATCTCGCCCGCCCGGCGTCCGCCTTCGCAGAAGACCGCCTCACGGTGCTGTTCGTCGTTGTCGAGCAGGTGGGTGAGCGAGCGGCCAAAGTGCGAATAGCGTGGCGTGATGCCCGCGAGCTCGTAAACCGTGGCGGGAATGTCGAGTAGCTCGACCAATGCCTGGCGGTTGCCGGCCCGACAGGGCAGGGCAGCCGGCGGCTTGAGCAGGAAGGGGACGCGCGTGAGGCAGTCCTCGAAAAGGTTCTGGGCTTTTTCGACCAGACCGTAGTCGCCGGTGTAGTCACCGTGGTCGGAGAAGAAAAACAGTGCCGTGTCCTCGTACATGCCCTTGCGCTTGAGTGCCGCGATGATGCGCTCAAGCTGGGCGTCCACGCGGGCGCACATGCCGTAGTAGGTCGCGCGCAGCTCGTCCCACCAGCTTTCGTCATGCCCGTCGAGGGCCTGGTTCTCGCGGATCAGGCCCTGCATGACGGGCTTTCCCGGCGCGATGTCATCGGGGCGGATACGAGGCGGTAGCGCTGCGCGATCTATGCAGCTGTAGTAGGGCTCCTCGACGCCATAGGGCGGATGCGGATACTGCAGCGCGAGAAAGAGGCACATCGGCTCGTCGCCGGTGTATTCGTCGATGGTGCGCTCGGCCTCCAGCACGTGGCACCAGTCGTCGTCCATGTAAAACTCCTCGCCGGGGAGCTTGTCGAGTTTGCCCGCGAACATGGAGTAATCCCCCTGCGAAGGCCGCCAGGACTCGTCCGCGTGAAGGTTCGCGTGCGCGGGCTGCGCGCAATGGCGCACATGGCAGGCGCCTTCCACGTCGAGCGTGAGGTCGTTTTTACCGCCCCACCACACGTGCCAGCCCGCGTCCTTCAGGTGATGGAGCATGGTCGGCTCATCCTCATGCAGCAGGTGCGTCATGGAGCGCTTGCCCCGCGTGTGCGGGTACCAACCGGTCATGAAGCTGCATCGGCTCGGCGTGCAGACGGGGTTCTGACAAAAGGCCCGACCAAAAGAAATCGCGTCGGTCTGCGCGAGTCGGTCGAGCGTCGGCGTCGAGGCCGCAGGGTTGCCTTGGTGGGCGATAACATCCCCGCGCCATTGGTCGGGATTGAAGAAAATAAAGTGCGGTTTGCGGGACATGGAGGTCAGTGCTGGAAACGGCGAAAATTGTCACCCGCCGTGCAGCGGGTGACAAGGTTTAATGGCCGTTTGTCCCGCATTCTTACACGGACGCAGCCAACTGCGGGACGCGCAGGCGAACGTCCTCGGCGATCAGCTTTTGCTGGAGTTCGCCGACGGGCACGTCGGTCGGATCACAGCCGTGTCGGAGTGAGAGGGCGGAGGCTGTACCGGCGGCCTGGCCGGTCAGCATGCAGGTGCCCTGGATGCGCGTGGACGAGTGCGCCACGTGGTCCGAGGAGATGCAGCGTCCGGTGGCGAGGAGGTTGCGGACAGTCCTCGGCAGCAGGCTGCGGTAGGGGATGTCGTAGCAGTCTCCCTGGATCTCGCCGCCGATGGCCTTCTTGCGGCCCTGCGGGTCGTGAATGTCGATGATGTAGGAGCCGTGTGCGATGACGTCGGCAAAGGGCACGCAGGTAATGGCTTCCCGGCCCTTGAGCACGTACTGGCCGACGAGGCGCCGTGTTTCACGCACGCCAAGGGCGGCCCCGGTTTCGAGCAGATAGGCGTCCTGGAAGCCCGGCACGAAGCGGATGAGGAAGTCGAGCACGTAGATCATCTGCTTTTGCGCGAGGACCTCGGCATGCGAAAGGTCCACGGCGTCAGCCCCGTTGACCCCGGTGATGCGGGTCATGTTGATAATGACTTCGCCCTGGCGACGCGTGCGGAAAAACAGGATGCGCCCCTGTGGCAGGGGGACTTCTTCGCTGCCCTCTTCGAGGACGAAGCCCGGGGTGTTCGCATAGGGCAGGGCGAGGAACTGCTCGCGCGTCATGCCGAGGTCGGCGAAGCTCAGTCGCCGGTTGATGAACGGGCTGCCCGTGTCGTAGTCCACATTACCCATGGTGAACATGGTGGAGGCAGGCTGCATCTTGCCGTCGCCGGAGTAGCCGCCGTAGTGGCAGCCGTCGTGCTCGGTATCGAGGCCGGTCTCGGTCAAACCGCTGAGCACGCCGGGCTCGCTGCCCAGCACAAACTGCTCGCCCGCGCCCGCGATGATGTCGCCGTCGCCGGTCGCATCGATGAAGATTTTTCCCTCGATGGTGGACAGACCGGACTTTGTGCAGACGATGAGGCGGCGGATGCGGTCGCCCTCGCGGACGACGTCGGCCAGCATGGTGTGGAACAGGATGTCCACGCCAGATTCGGTCAGCATCTCCAGCGAGACAAACTTCATGATGTGCGGCGAGGAGTACAGGCGGTGGTCCTTGGTCTCGGTGCCGCAGTACTCGCGCGTAACTTTCAGCGTGCGCTGAATGAACTCCTCAAGGATGCCGCCGAAGTGGTTGCCCTTCAGGTCTGAGCGTGCGGCCAGTGGCATGACCATGCCCAGGGTCATCATGCCTCCGAGGCAGCCGTTCTTTTCCACCAGGAGGGTGGAGGCACCGTTACGGGCGGCTGCGCAAGCCGCGGCGATGCCGGCCGGCCCGCCGCCAACGACGACGACATCCGCGTTTTTCAAAGTGTTCAGGTCAGTTGTCCAGTTCATGAGTCGGAATAATTCGGGCTCCGGTTCCTGTCTGCGACTAGCCGGAGGTGGGATGAGGTGAAAGCTGCCATGCCGCCCAATCGGGGACGACACGTGAAGCTTGTTATCGGGATGCGACCGGAAATGAAGATTCGTAGTGTTCTGCGCTGGGTGCTTAGCGGCGCAGGCGACGCAGGCCCAAGGCGATCAGCAGCGCGCCAAGGCCGACCATGATGCCGGTTTCATGCGGCTCGGGGATGGCCTCGATCTTGTAGCTGCCGAGGCCGACGGCCACACTTTGCCAGCCGTTGAGCATGACGCCGGTCTGGCCGGTTCCATCCGCGTTCAGGCTGTCGTCCACGTAGTTGCGAGTCGTGGAGGTCGTCTGCTTGACGCCAGTGACGCGGTCGGCAATCGAAGCCGAAAGGGTCACCGTGTTTGTATCTGTGTCCACGACCGAGTTGAAGCTCATGATGTCGCCGAACTCCACGCCGCTCAGGTTCAGGCTGGAGTAGGAGACCCAGCCGTAGCCGTTGGTGATGTTAATGCGACCGATCTCCAGGGTGGCGAGATCCAGGCTCATGCGGGCGTAGTAGCCCAGCGTGTTGCTGTCGTTGACCATCAGGAGCAGGCCGGTGAAGCGTTTGTCATTACCGCCCGTGGTGGGTACGGCAATATTCCATATGCTGCTGCTGACGGTGACGTCGCCGCTGAAGACGTCCGCTCCGGGTGTACTGCTGCTGTTATACAAGGCGGAACTGGGCTGGGCGCTCGTGGACGACATGCTGGATATCTGCATGAGCTTGGCTCCCGTGTTCACGCTGAAGCCCGGATTTGCCTCGGTGATGATCTGGAAGTTGTCGTCGAAGACACTTTGCTCAGTGAAGCTGAGTGGACCGATGGTGGCGGCGCTGGCGAGGCTGGCTGAGGTGAGAATGGCTCCGGCGGTAAGTATCTGACGCAGGGTTCGGATGGGCATGATGGATGGGGTGGGTGGTTTTTGTGTGATTGGGCGGTCGATAAAACCATGAAATAGACCTTGTTCTTTTTGAATTGTTTTTGTATTAGTATAGAAAAATAAGTCTATGCAAGATTATTCTACTGACTCGATTCGCCTTGTTGATGAAATAGTGCCTACGCACGCAGAATGGATATCTTCCGCCGGTTTTGCGTCTTCAAAAAACAGCTATGTTTGTTTCAGGGGAATGCTTAATCTGGAAGACGATTGTGATTTAAATATCTATATAACAGCAAATAACAGATATCGGCTGTGGGTGAATGGAGACTTCATTGGCGATGGGCCGACGCCCTCGCCGTCCTGCTACGGGTATGTTGATTCGTACGCTTTGCCCCAATCGACCCTGAGGCATAAAAATACTGTATGCGTATTGGTACATTATAACGGCATAGGGCGTGTTGATATGCCTGCGCTTCTGGCCGAAATCCGCAATGCCGACGGAGAGACGGTACTCGCCACCTCGGAAGAGTGGGAAGCTGAGCACAGCCCGGCGTGGGAGGCGCAGACGTATTCGTTTCGGATGAACTGGTTCGATCCCTGGCAGGAGTGGCTGGACGCGCGCCGGCTGCCTGCGGACTGGACGACGAGTTTGGAGCCCCGCTTTGCCAAGGCAGTGAAGGTACGGGAGTTTGCGGACCGCCGACTTTACCGGCGTAGCATTCCGCAGCTCGAGCGCCGGACGGTGGAAGCGGAGTCGATCGTACGTTGCGAAGAGCTGACTGCGCTGGAGAACCGGGTGCGGACGGAGGACTTGAGTATCGCTTTGTCCATGCCGGGAGCGCCACTGCGGCGCACGCGCATCGAGCGTCCCAAGGCGCTGTTGGCCGGTGGCGTTAGCGGGGTGACCGTGCTGGAAGGGGCTCAACCCGGGCAGGCCGCCTATGATCCTGCGCTGGTGCTGGATTTTGGCCGTCAGGTCAAGGGCTGCCTGGAGCTCGAGGTCGAGGGGCCGTCCGGAGCGACGCTGGATGTCGGCTTCGCTGAGCAGCTCATTGACGGTTGGTTTAACAACAGCCTG
>JAUTCS010000116.1 GCA_030673825.1 Verrucomicrobiota bacterium JB024
TTAGGCACCACCCCCCCCCAGCCGCAAACCCTTTCAGTTTGGTTGGGGGGATGGTGGTGGGGTTTTGTTGATCGCCTGTTGGTTGTTTAAAAAACACGCCGAGCAAAGCATCAAAACTGGGTCGCACCCTAAAGATAAGGACCACGCGCACGGTGCTGAGGCTCGTGCTGCTGTGGCAGTGAGCGCGAGATGGAATTGAACATTCCCCGCCCCGAGGGGTCTATGGATAGAGAAAACACACGCGTGAGTAACAACAAAGGATTCTGGAATGCCTTGCAGGAGGTGCGGTCGTGGATCGTGCTGTTGCTGCTGCTTGCCGTGGTGGGAGCGGCGGGCGTGGCCGGGCTCAAGCTCACCCGCGCACAGATGGCGGAGGATATTTACCGGGATCGGCTGACCGGGCTCGCCGCCGATTACGCCAAGCTGCGCGACCAGTACGAGCGTGCGCTGAGTCAGTCCGTCGTGACGGAACTGGAGGTCAAGGACGGCCAGCTCACCGTCAGCTACCGCCGGGGCGACGGCGAAGTCGTCCACGTGCCGACCAGCCTCGATACCTCCAGAGAGATTTTCGTAGACTTTTATGTGGCGGGCAACCGCGTGGGCATCCGGCGCATTTTTGACAGCTCGATGGCGCCGGACCAGGCGATCGTGCTGGACGCGCCGTGGAACCTCCTCGCCGCCGACGCCCCGCCGACCACCTTTGGCCGTGCCGTCTATCGCCGCCTCGACGAGGGGCGCTGGAGCGTGACCATGACCGGCAACGGCTCGCTCGGGCTGGAGCAACTTCCCGCCGGGCACCGCCCCGCGCTGGTGCCGCCCCCACCGCAGATCACCCCCGAGGCCCCCGTGCTGGCCAGCGAACAGGAGATCGACCAGATCACCGTCTCGGACATGGTCGGCTGGCTGAAGGAACGCGTCAGCGGCGAGTCCGCCGAGCGTTAGGCGAAGAACCACACAGCCTCCGGCCTTCTTCGGCCTCCTCACCCGTACTGACCAGACGGATGCCATGACGGTGCGGTTCCTGTCGGACTCGACGGAGTGCGTCACCCTCGCCGGAGCCGCCCGTGGTTTATAAGTCTTCCGGACGCAGCCCGAAAAAACAGGAAAAGTCGGCCCGCCACTGCAACCCACAGGCGTTAGCTGCGTTTAATGGTGTAAGTCCCCGGTGAAACTCATCGCCACGCTCATGAATACCGACCGACCGCAGCCGCCCTTTCTGCTTGAGCCTCCTCCACGCGAGGGCTGGAAGCTTTTCCTGATCGGTGCGTTTGCCGCTGGCCTCGGCCTGCTCCTGCTCACGCTCGCACTGATGCCGATTTACTTTTAACCGCTTTCCCCCAACTGGGGGAAAACAAAACAGGGGAGTTAAACGGAAGGCGGGGCGCATAGCCCCGCCTCATCCGTTTGGTGGGAGGGAAATCCGAACAATCTCCCTTGTCATCCTGAGCGAGCGTAGAGAGTCGAAGGATCTCCCTGTACGGATTTTTCGAGCCCGCCCGGAACACCATACGAGGAGATCCTTCGACGCGTCCGCTCAGCGGACTTGCTCAGGATGACAACTTCGTAGGGGTGCCTTCAATTCATGTCCCGTCCGCACTGGCTCAGATTTCTCCCCAGCCACGGACATCAGTCATCCATGGCGAGAGACGGTACCATCCGGCTTATTCAGCTCGTAAAAGACCGCCTCCTCGCGGCGACCGTCTTTCCAAGTGACGGGGCGGCTCTCAATCCGCCGCATGCCGGCCTTTTCCATCACATGGCCCGAGGCGGGATTACGGGCCAGGTGGTGGCTGTGGATGCGTGTCAGCCCCCAGTGGGTAAAGCTCCAGTCGATAAGTGCCCGCGCCGCCTCGGTCATGTATCCGCAACTCCAGAACGGCAGTCCCAGCCAGTAGCCGAGTTCCGCACTCGTCTCACCCGCATCCCGCCCTAGGCTGACCGCTCCAATGACGGCGCGCGGACCCCGGCTTTTCAGGGTAAGGGCGAGGCACAGACTGCGCCCGGCCGCGAACTCTTCCCCGTGACGACTGATCCAGTCCCGGGCCATGGCCACCGTGTAGGGATGGGGGATGTTCAGCGTGGTGGCGGAGACCTCTTCCGCCCCGGCATAGCCCGCCACCGTGTCGGCGTCTTCCGCGCAAAATGGGCGCAAGAGAAGGCGTTCGGTTTCAAGCGTCGGGCGGGTGTCCATGGCGAGCGGGGTCCTATGCGAAACGAAAACAAAAATCCCGTCCACCGCAAGGCCGGGCTGACGCGTGGCATCGCGCGTACTTCCGGAGAATCCGCAGGATCAACACACCTGTGAACAGCATCCCGTGTGACGGCACGGGGGTTTCCCTTGCCACCCATCCGGAGGTGCCGCAGGATAAATAATGAGGCGGCCCCCGCCTCTGCGATTCCTTTACCCGCCACCGCCACTCCCGCCATGAACCGACGCCTGAAAAACTGGATCATCCGCCATCTCCTGCGGGACTGGCCGCGACGGCGCGTGCGTCGGATCATGGACGACGCGCTCGCGACGCGAACCTGCCAGGGCCTTTTCGGCGGGATGCGCTACGTGGATCGCAGTATCGGCAGCTCTTATACACCCAAGCTCCTGGGCACCTACGAGCAGGAGCTTGTGCCGGTCTTCGAGCGGCTCTTCGCACAGGATTTCGAGCAGTTCGTGGACATCGGCGCGGCGGAGGGCTACTATGCCGTCGGGGCCGCGCTGAAAACCGCCTGGCCGGTCACGGCCTTTGAGGCCAACCCGCAAACGCCTCTGCCCCAGTTGGCGGAGCTCAATGGCGTCACCGGGCGCATCGACCTGCGCGGGGCCTGCGACCTGGGCGAACTGGCCGACCTGCTCGCGGGCAAACCCGACAGCCTGCTGCTGGTTGACGTGGAGGGAGCCGAACGCCTCCTGCTCGATCCGCGCTTCATCCCCGAGCTGCGGACGGCGACCCTCGTCGTCGAGGTGCACGACTGCTTCCTGCCCGGCACCGGCGCGGTACTCCTGCGTCGCTTCGCCGATAGCCACAGGGCTGATCGGGTCGACAGCGTCCCGCGCACAGGCGCGGATTGCCCGCTTCAATTTCCTCCCCTGCCCTTCGACCCCACGGTGTACGCGCTGGAGTATTTAAACGAGCGCCGCCCCTCCGGCATGTACTGGCTCGTCTTTACCCCAACGACGGACGGGTAAGCCCTGTCGTCGGACGCAAAAAACGGCGAAGCCCACTGGGGGCTTCGCCGTGGAAAAAGTTCTTACGGTGATAGAAAAGCGCTAGGCTTACTGGGCCGAGCCTTCGGCGCACTGGTTGAGCACCTGGACGAAGTCCTTGATCTGCTCGGTCATGGAAACCTTGCTGTCGTAAACAGCCTGGCGGGTCAGTCCGTCCTTGGCGTAGTAGGTGTCGGTGGACTCCGGGTCATAGCTGCACTGACTGCCCTTGAAGGCGGCGGAGGCTTCCAGCCCGGAGGCGGTCACGTAGTAGAAAATGTCCGCCGAGCCGATAACCTCATTCTGCTTGGCTGTCGTGTCGGAGGAGAAACTGTCCGAGGCGGAGGCGGAGCTGGGGCCACCTACGGCCTTGGCGGTGCCACCCCAATTGGTCTCGTCGGAGTTGAGGATCTTCATGCCTTCGGCGTTCATGAGGAACATCAGGATGGTGGTTTCACCGCCGCCGATCTGGGCACCGATGCTGCCCGAGCCGACACTGTAAAAGGCGGGCGGGCTCCATTCGCCGTCCTTGCGGACCATGCCGAAGCCTTCGCCACCCTGAGCGCCAATGATAAAGCTGCCGCCGACCATCTTGCAGAAAAAGACGCCCTCGGCCTTTTGGAAGACTTCAGCCGGAATGGCCTTTTCCGAGTCGGATTGGTAGTTGAGCAGCCAGCCCTTGGCGTTTTCGAGAAGCTGGTTAAGATCGGAGCGGCTTTCGGCCGCGTGGGAAACCGCAGTGGCGGCGAAGAACGTGAGAGCGAGTGTGAGTGAAGAGCGGAGGATTTTCATAAGACCACCAATATAACAGCCTTACGTAAAAAAGAAAAGCCGGAAGCGCTGTTTGCTCTTACTTGGCCGTATCCGTGAAACGCTGTTCGCGCACAAGTGTGATCTTGATCGAACCCGGATATTGCAGCTCGTCCTCGATGCGCTGACGGATGGTGCGCACGAGCGAACGCGCCGCCATGTCGTCCACCTGGTCCGGGCAAACGATGACGCGAATCTCGCGACCGGCCTGCACCGCATAGGCTTCCGCCACCCCCTCGAAGGACAGGGCGATGTCTTCCAGGGCCTTCACGCGCTGGACGTAGCCGTCCATGGAGTCCGTCCGCACGCCGGGGCGTGTGGCCGAGAGCGAGTCGGCGACCTTGAGCAGGCCGGCGTACACGCTGGTCGCATCCACTTCGCCATGGGAGCAGGCCACGGCGTTGACCACGATGGGGTCCTCGCCATGCCGCTGGAGCAGGCGCGAGGCCGAGGAGGCGTGGCTGCCTTCGTACTCGTGGTTGATGGCCTTGCCGATGTCGTGAAAGAGGCCGCAGCGCTTGGCGATGTCGGGGTCGAGCCCGAGTTCGGAGGCCAGCAGCGAGCACAGGAACGCCACTTCGATAGAGTGTTCGAGCGTGTTCTGGTTGTTGGAAAGACGGTACTGGAGCTTACCGACGAGCCGGACGATCTCCGGGTGGACGCCGCCCATACGCAGCTTGACCATGGCCTCTTCGCCGAGCTGGATGACGTGGTCGGCCATCTCGTGCTCGACACGCTCGACCGTCTCCTCGATGGAGACGGGGTGGATGCGCCCGTCCTTGATCAGGTGTTCCAAGGCCAGCCGGGCGACCTCGCGGCGGACCGGGTCAAAGGACGAAACAAGGATCGAGCCGGGTGTTTCGTCGATCATCAGGGTAACGCCGGTGGCGCGCTCGAAGGCCTTGATGTTGCGGCCCTCGCGCCCGATGATACGGCCCTTCATCTCCTCGTTGGGGATGTCCACGATGGTGGCGCTCAGCTCGTGCGAAGGGGTGCTGGTGAGGCGCTGCATGACGTCCACGAGGATGCGCTGAGCCTCCTCGCGGGCCTCTTCCTCGTTGGTAAGGATCATCTCGCGCTTGATCTGGCGGATCTCCTCGGCGGCCTGGTTGCTGGCCTCTTCGCGCAGAAGCTCCTTGGCCTCCTCGTTGGAAATATCGGCGATGCGCTTGAGCAGGGTCTGGTAATTATCGGCCAGGGTCTCGTAACGGGCCTGCTCCTCCAGCGCCTCGGTGCGGATCTTGTCGATCTCGGCCTCCTGGTGGCTGAGGCGGTGGCGGGCGCGGTCCACCTCCCGGCGGCGTTCTTGCAGGTCCTCCTCCTCGCGCTGAATCTTCTGGCGGCGCTCGTTGAGGACGGCCTCGCGCTCGACGCGCTCCTTTTCGAACTCCAGGTGGGCGTTGTTGCGGGTCTCGCGGGCGCTCAGCTCCGCCTCCTTGCGGGCGTGTTCGAGGATATCCCGCGCCTTTTCCCGGACACTTCCCAGCCAAAGGCGGGAAACAGTCCAGTCAAAGACCATCGCAATGATCGCCCCAACAAAAAGGGCTATGAAGACCTCCCAAGAGAACATAATCTCAGCACTACCCCCGAAGTAAGTAAAAGTCGATTGAAGGGAATATCAAGAGCGCTGTCAACGGGGAACGTATCCTCAGCCCGAAGGCGTTAGGCGGCAGTTTGCTGTCATCTGCGACCGGTCTTTTTTCATGGGCTAACGATCATTTGCCCGGGTTTTAAAAAGCCACGAGGACGCTTTTTCCGTAAATCATCTGGCACATTCACGGCGTGGGTCGTACTATTTTTACCGACAGTCCTGAAGCATTCATGCTCCGGGCGGTGTGATTTTTGCTTTCCAGCCGCAAGGGTTCGGAGCATACCGCCTCTGATCGCTTAACTTTTCCGCCCGTTTCACCCATCAATGACCGCTCTCACCGAAGTCCTCAAGCGCCTGCCGCTACGCCGGTTCGTCCGTATCAGCGACGAGCACCGCAGCGACTGGGTATCCCCGGTGTGCATCCTGCTGCTGGGTCTGATCGGGGTGTTTTTCATCTACTCGGCGCAGAGCTACAGTGGCGGAAGCTCGTGGAAGATGCAGATCATGTGGCTGGTGGTCGGGCTCGCGGCCTACGGGGTCATCTCGCTGGTCAACTACAAGTTTTTCCTCGAAAACGCCCACATCTTCTACTGGCTGGGGGTGCTGCTGCTGCTGCCACTGGCGGTTCAGGCCCTCATTTATGAACTGCACTCGGCGCTACCGAGCATCCCGGCCTTCAAGCTGCCCTTCGTGCAGACACGTTTTGGGGCGACACGGTGGCTGGACTTCGGACCGTTCTCTCTCCAGCCGGCCGAGGTGGGGAAGATCGGTACCCTCCTGATGGCTGCCAGCGTGCTCGCCCGCTCCGAGATCGGGACCTTCAAAGAATCCATAAAGGTCTTGCTAAAAGTGGGTTTTACATTTTTTATCCCGGTGTTTCTGATTTTTCTGGAGCCGGATTTGGGCTCCTCGTTGGTCTTCCCACCCATGGCCTTCGCCCTCCTTTACGTATCCAAGCTGTCCGAGAAGTTCTTTATTACCATCTTCGGGCTTTTTCTGCTGGCCACCCTGATCATCAGTGTGGACGTATATCGCTATCAGCAGTTTATGGAAGAAGAGGGGCTCTCATTCATGGATGACAGGGGGGCCTACGAGGAACACTCGATCATCCCGCTCAAGGACTACCAGCGCAACCGCATCCTGGCCTTTGCCGCCCCGCAGGTCGTTGACCCCAAGGGTAATGGCGTGGCCTGGAACCTGAATCAGTCGCTCATCGGCGTCTCCAGTGGCGGTCTGGCTGGCAAGGGCCTCGGCGAGGGAACCCAGGCAAAGCTCGGGTATCTGCCGCCAACGGTCGCTCCCAACGATTTCATTTTCTCCGTTCTGGCCGAGGAATCGGGATTCCTCGGCTCGATGGTTGTCCTCATCCTTTTTGCCATCCTGGTCTGCAACGGTATCCGCATCGCGGGTATCGCCCGGGACAGATTTGGCATGCTGCTGGCCATCGGCGTCAGCACCATTTTCATGGTCCACATATTCGTAAACATTGGTATGACGATAGGCCTGATGCCGATTACAGGCCTGCCTCTACCCTTTCTCAGTTATGGTGGCTCCTTTGTTTTAAGCTGTTGTGTCCTGCAAGGTTTTGTTCAGAGCGTTTATCGCTTCCGCAAGGACTTCTCATGAGAAGCACAACCCCAGACCCGCGCTGCCGTCCCGGACCGGATAGCCCGCGGGTCGCACTTCAGCTCAGCAAAGGGTGCCGCCGCCAACCATCCGGCCTAACGCCCTATGAAAAGTTCATCACCCACCGACAAGAATAGCCTTGAGAACGAGTTGCGCTCGGCACCCAAGGAAGAAATCATCGAATCCATTCCCCGCGAACAGCTTAAGAAGGAATCCGCCTCGCGCGCCAAAAAGCGCCCCATCCTCCAAAAAATCGCCCGCGTGCTCTCCGGCCAAAAGGAGACCCCGTACCGCGAGCTGATCATCAACGCCGAACCGCTCGAAACCCGTGTCGCCCTCCTCGTGGACGGCGTGCTGGAAAAGTTCGAGGTCGAGCGTGCCGGGGACAAGCGCATGGTCGGAGCCGTCTTCGCCGGCAAGATCCAGAACCTCGAGCCCGGCCTCAAGGCCGCCTTCGTGGACATTGGCCAGCCCAAGAACGCGTTCCTGCACTACTGGGACATCCTGCCCGCCGCCAACGACGACAAGGCGATCGAAATCGTCCGCCAGAACGAGTCGGCCGAGCAGAAAAAGCGCCGCTCGCAGAAGCCCACGCTCAAGGACATCCCCAAGCTTTACCCGATCGGCACGAACATCGTCGTGCAGATCACCAAGGCGCAGATCGGCACCAAGGGCCCGCGCACCACGACCAACCTCGCCCTGCCGGGCCGGTTTCTCGTGCTCATGCCCTTCTCCGGCCAGTGCGGCATCTCCCGCAAGATCGAGAGCAAGGCCGAACGCGACCGCCTCAAGGCCATCCTCGCCAAGCTCACCCTGCCCGAGGGCATGGGCATCATCATCCGCACCGCCGGCGAGGGCAAAAAGCTCCGCTACTTCGTGCGCGACCTGCACATGCTCCTCAAAAAGTGGGAGAAGATCGAGGAGGGCATGAAGGCCGGCAAGCCCGCCCTGCTCTACCAGGAGCCCGACATCATCGAGCGCACCGTGCGCGACTTCCTCACCGAGGACATCGACCGCGTGCTCGTGGACAGCGAAGACCGCCACAGCGCCATCCTCAAGAACATCGAGGAGGTCTCCCCCCGCTCGAAAAAGAAGATCGTCCACTTCAAGGACGACATCCCGATCTTTGAGCGCTTCAACATCGAGCGCCAGATCGAGCAGACCTTCCAGCGCACCGTGCCCCTGCCCAGCGGCGGCGAGATCGTCATCGACGAGACCGAGGCCCTCGTGGCCATCGACGTGAACACCGGCTCGCACAAGGGCGCGGACAAGGGCGGCAAGGACTTCATCGTCAACGCCAACCTGGAGGCCGCCTCCGAGGCCGCCCGCCAGATCCGCCTGCGCAACATCGGCGGCCTCATCATCCTGGACTTCATCGACATGAAGAACAAGCGCGACCGCAAGGCCGTGTTTGACCGCATGCGCCGGGAGATGTCCAAGGACAAGGCCAAGAGCCACGTGCTGCCCATCAGCCAGTTGGGGATCATGCAGATGACCCGCCAGCGCCACGCCGAGAGCCACGCCAGCGGCATCTACACGACCTGCCCGTACTGCTCGGGCAAGGGCATCGTCAAGAGCTCCCGCACCATGAGCGTGGAGATCCAGCGCAAGCTCGTCAGCGTCACCCGCCATCTGCGCAACACCACCCACAAGCGCGGCGAGACCATCGAGTTCACGATCCTGCTGCACCCGACCAACCTCGACCGCCTGCGCACCGAGGACGAGGAGCACCTGATCGATATCGAGCAGGCCTACAACGTGAGCCTTTCGTTCAAATCCGACTACAGCTATCACGTGGAAAACTTCCGCATCCTGGACACCGTCACGGGCCAGGAGATGCGGTAGCCCGGGCTTTTCCGCGGACGCGGAGCAACGTCTGCGAAGGCGGAGCGAACCATTGACCGGCGGCCTTTTGGCCGTCACAGTGGTTCCTCCCCTTCGCCGTTTCCGCCCCGCGGCGATGTTTTTCCGGGACAGAAAGGATGATCGACTATGAAACCTCGCAACCTGCGCCACCGTCTGGAAAAAGCGGCCAAACTGCTCGTCACCGTGCAGAAGTACTTTCCGGAGGTCGATTGCCAGTTCGCCGATGAAAAGGGGGCCCACGGGCACCTCATGCTTCGGCTTCCCATGGGGACCGACCCGGCCAAGCTGGGCCGCGACTTGGAGGGCAAGGGCTTCGCCTTTACCCGCACCCGCAACCCCTGGCTCGGCGCCATGACCTACCGCGCCAGCAAGGAAGACCAACCCGACGTGCTGATCGAGTTGGAGATCCACGCCAACCGGCTCAACCCGGCCTGTGAGATCGCTCCGGAACCTCACTCATTCAAGGAGGGTTAAACCCCCTAAGTGACGCGGAAACAATTCTGAGTTCCGCCGCGAAGTGCCTAACGCCCTTGCACTTAAGCGCATCACGTGATGTGTTTAAGCAAAGCCTTCTCTCTTATGGCCAAGCCTACGGTACTCGTTGTCGATGACATACAAGGTGTCCACGAAATGCTGGACATCGTGTTCGGTGACGCCGGTTATCAGGTCGAGCACGCCCTGCGTGCCAAGGACGCGCTTGAGCGTTACCGCGCAAAACCCGCCGATGTCGTCTTTTCCGACATCCAGATGCCCGGCATGGACGGGCTGGACCTGCTGCGGGCTCTGCGTGAGCTCGACGAGGATGTCGTCGTCATCATGACCACGGCTTTCGACTCCAAGCACTACGCCATCGAGTCGCTGCGACGCGGAGCCTTCGACTACGTGGAAAAACCCTACGACGAGGACGAGCTGGCCAAAACCATGGACCGAGCTCTGCGCGAGCGCCGCAAGCGTCAGGAAGCTCGCGAGGGCCGAGGCAACTCCACCAACCGACGGGAACTGGAGCGCCTGCGCCAGGAGCTGGAGACCCGCGAAGGTGAGCTCTCCGGTCTGACCCGGCACGCCCGCGAACTGGAGGAAAAGCTCCGCGCCAGCGAGGACGAACTCAAGCGCGAGAAGGACTCTCAGCGCTCCCTGCTCAAGCGCCAGCAGGACCTTGAGCTGCGCGAGGACGCTCTCAAGCTCATGGACGACACGCTCAAGGAGCGTATGCAGGCACTCCAGCAGCGCCATAGCCAGCAAAGCTCCGGCGGCGAGCTCACCCCCGAGGCCGAGGCCGCGCTGAAAAAGCTTCGCCAGCAGCTCGACACCCGCGAAACCGAGCTGGAGCAGATGCAGCACAGCATCAGCGAGCGCGAACAGTTCCTGCGCGAGAGCGAGGAGTCGCTTTTTTTAAAAGGCCACCGCCGGACCGAGCGCGAAACCGAGCGGGGGCAGATTCGCGGGGACCAGGAAAAACCCGAGCAGGAAGACAGCCGCTCCACCGAGGAGCTAAAGGAAAATTTGGCCCG
>JAUTCS010000117.1 GCA_030673825.1 Verrucomicrobiota bacterium JB024
TATGTTCCTCGTGCGCGGCGTAATTGGGTGGGGGGGTGCTGGTAGTATTGCCGAACGAGCTTGTTGAAATGCTGGGTGTCGGGGATGCCGACATGACAGGCGATTTGCTTGATCGGCATGGTGGTGTGTATGAGCAGGTGACGTGCGGCCTCCATGCGTCGTTCACGGATGTAATGGCCGACAGTCTTTCCCGTCGTAGCCTTGAACAGGCGGTTCAGGTGGGTCTGGGAAATGTCGAGCTCTCCCGCAAGAGCTTCAACCCCGATGGTTTCCGAGATATGCATATCAATCTCGTCCATGGCTCGGGCGACGATCGGATGCCTCAGCGGGTGGGAAGAGTCTTCGGTATGGGTTTCTCGAACGAGTTGCCAGAGGATGTCCCACAGCTTTGCTACGGCGCGGGCCGGCTGCATACGGTACAGAGAAGAAATGGTCTGCAACTCAGCTTTGGTGCCCTCAAACTCCGGCCCCAGATCCTGCATTATCGGTATCGGGGTGGCAGGCTCTCCTTCGGTCTCCCGCGGGATGAAGTGGACCCATGTTTTTATGGTCTTGGTGTCAAATTTATATACCAGATCGATGCCGGGCCAGGTGATGCCGGCATAGCCTTCTTTAAACGGGTAGATATCATTTTTGATGTGCAGTTCGCCTTCCCCCTGGAATAGGTTCAGGCACCAGAATTGATCAAGCTTGTAGCGTTCAGTCCTGCGCAAGCCATGGGTCCTGCGGCCAGACATCCGTAGGATTTGAGGGGGGGTGGATAGGGGGATTGGATGGCACTGGGAAGACCATTTCATGTTTATTATCTACCACTTTTAGCGATTTATTCCAATTGTTGTTTTTCGCCCCTGCGGGTATAGTCAAACGAGATCATCCCATTGGCATGATTAACCTCAAAACCTCGATACTCATGAAAATGCACACCCTGTCTTCCTTCGTATTGATCAGCGCCTGCGCCTCCCTTAGCGCTCATGCGACCTTTGTTGATGACTTCGATAACCTGAATAACTGGGATATCTATAATACCGGTGACGGCAGCCTGGCTCCCGTCGTAGTGAGTGACAGCGGTGAAAACTATATGCAGATGCAGTTTGCGGCCTCGGCGGTGTCTCCCGCGGTTACGCGCACTGACCGGATTATCACCAAAAGTGCCTACGCCGATCTTAATTTCGTGACCAGCTCGGAACCGGTTTCTCTGGTTTTCGAGAACCTGTCCATGCAGGTGACGGGGGCGACCGGCACGCTGGCCATTGGCTTGACCCCCGACAACACGAACGGAAACATTTACACCCGCACTAATGCGATCTTCTTCGCGCAGAGCGGGACGGGCTCGGCGCAGCTGACGCTTCGTGATGGAGCGGTAAATACCACGCTGTGGAGCACGAGCAACAGCGCAGACCTGAGCATGGACTACAGCATGATGTCGCTGGTTTTGACTTCGACGACGTGGGCGTTCGAGCTCTACGACGCCGGTGGCTCGAATCTGGTGAGTGTGTCCGGTTCGATGACAGTCAATGCCGCCAACTGGCAGAACGACCTGTACCTCTCCCTGGCCTTGCAGCAGAGCTCTACGAATAGCGCGACCTCAACGCTTACGCTGAACGGCATCAATACGATCCCCGAGCCTGCGACTGCCGCGCTGTGGATGGCGGTGAGTGTGGCGCTGGCCCTTTTCGTGCGCGTTCGGCGTGCCCGCCGGGCATAGCCGCTGTGCTCATTGCCGGGCTGTCCTCCGTTTTGCGGCAGGACACCGCCTCACTTTATCCGTCCAGGAGATACCCCCATGAAATCTAAACGCGCCCAGAAGTATCCGTATCGTCGCATGGCCTTTACGCTCATCGAGGTGCTGGCGGTGCTCGCACTTATCGCCGTGCTGGCGGCGATACTGCTCCCGGCTTTTTCCCGCATCCGGGAGAAGACCATGGCGGTCAACTGTACCAGCAACATGCGCCAGATCGGCGCGTCAATGCTTCTGTATGTGAATGAACACGGTGGGCGTCTGCCCGGACCGCTGTGGCCGGAACAGGGTGTGCTATACCGCTCCAGTGGGGGACAGGTGGTTGAGGAGGGACATCTGGTCGCTTACCTGGTGCCTTACTTCGACGAGCCTCCCCAGGCTGACGGTGTGGCCAATGCGCGTAACATTGACGCGTTTCTGTGTCCTGCCTGGATGGCGAGCAAAGGCTTTGACGAGTCCGAGGTTGTCGGGGCGGGGATACCCTACCAGTCCGAGATTCGTTATTTCGGACACAAGCGCTCGAACCCCGACCTGCAAACGGAGCCGCGCATGCTGGTCGATGTCCCCGATCCGGCGCGCATCGCAGCAATCTTCGAGACGGATGCGCAGGACGGCACCTATTACGGCAATACGGGCAACTACCGCCTGGCGGATTCGCCCGTGCATGAAAGCTTCCGGCACTACCTCTTTTTCGACGGGTCCGTGCGGGCCGTCAGCCTGGAGGATCAGGCGCATCAGCAAGAGCTTCAGCGCAGAACGTATTGAAATATTGGATACAATGATGCTTGTCGAACCATGGATGCCCGCGCTCGGCCTGTGCCTTTGCTGCTTGACGGTGAATCTTTACGCTCAGGATTTGCAGACCTTTCCCCTTCCTGCGGAGCGGGGGGAGATTCCGTACTGGGATATGGATGTCCTGGGGCAGCCGCCGCAGGTTTATGAGGCAGATGTGCCGGAGTTGACATCCGATCCAGGCATCCACCCCGTCTATTTTGAGGGCTTGCCCTGGAAGGGAAAACCGACCCGGGTGTTTGCCTGGCTCGGTGTTCCACCGAGTGTGGAGGGTCCTGTGCCGGGGATCGTTCTCGTGCATGGCGGCGGCGGCACAGCCTTTCATGATTGGGTCAAGCTGTGGATGGACCGCGGCTATGCGGCCATCGCCATCGACACGACCGGCTGTGTGCCGACCTCAACCGACGGGATGAACGTCGGACACCGCCGCCATGAACATGCCGGGCCGGGGTTTGGCGGAGGTGGGTTTACCGCGGCGCTGTCCCCGGTCGAGGATCAGTGGCTCTACCATGCCGTGGCGGATGTGATGCTTGCCCGCAGCCTGCTGGCTGCTCAGCCGGACGTGGACCCGGAGCGTATCGGCATCACGGGTATCTCGTGGGGCGGCATCATCACGGAGATTACCGTTGGCGTGGACAATCGCTATTGCTTTGCCGTCCCTGTGTACGGCTGCGGTCATCTGGGCGAGAACTCGTACTGGCTAGAAACGGATTTTCAGAAGATTTCGCCCGCGCCGGTCCGTCGCTGGATCACCTTGTGGGATCCCGCGCAGTATGTCGGGCAGGCGGAGATGCCACTGTTGTTCTGCAATGGGACCAACGATAAACACTTCCGCCCGGATTCCTGGCAGAAAACATACCGGGAGGTGCCCGGTGAGGTCACGTTGTCGATGAAGATACGCATGCCGCACGACCACCCGCCCGCGGGCGACCCGCCGGAGATACGGGTGTTTGCGGACTCAATCGTGCATGGCGAGCCCGGCTTGGCCATCGTGACGGACCAGGGACAGTCGGGAGCGCTTGCGTGGGTCGAGTGGGAGCAGGAGGTGCCTGTGCAGTCGGCGGAACTCGTCTATACGACCGATACCGGAAACTGGGTGACGCGGGAATGGCGGAGTGTGCCCGCCAGACTGACATCCTTTGGGCACCGGGCGGAAGTCGCGATCCCCTCCGGCACAACGGCCTGTTTTTTTAACCTCAAAGACGAACGCGGTTGTATCGTCAGCAGCGGACACTTCGAACCCGACTCCTGAACCCGGACTCTCTTTCTGACATGTTTTATCGCCTGATTATGCTCTTGAGTTTATCCCTTGGCGGGCTGGCTTCTCCCGCGGCATATCCCGCCGAGGATCTGCCGGCTAGCACGGTTAACATTGTTGCCTGGGAATTGCCTCCTGCCTTCTCCGTCACTGACCGCATACTGCAGGGGCGGGTACGTCTCGTCCCTGCGGTTGAGGCTGGTAGCCTCCAACTAACGTTGTGCCTTAACGGAGCCCCTGTGGCGGGTGCGCAGGCATTCTACGGATCCCGGCCTCCGGTCTGGTCGAGTGACCAGACGCGCTGGATCAACTTCGCGCTTCTGCTCCCCGGGGATTTGCCCGACGGTTCGTATACGGTCGAGGCCTCGGCGGCGCCTCGGGTGAATGTTGAAGGCGAAACGAGTCGGCGCATCATCGGCGGGAACGTGCCCGCGGCTCAACCAACCCGTCGACTCGATGTAACGGGCGGCGCAGGCAAGTGGCATGTCCGGCTCAGCCAGCCGCTGGCTCATGAAGCCGTGCTGGGGGTCTGGTTGTTGAGGGGAGAGCGCGATGAGGTACTCCAGGCAGCAGCCTGCTACCCTTTGGCGGCGGGGCAGACCATGTTCGATGTGGAACTGCCGCGCGAGGGGCGCTGGGCGGCGGCAGGAGGGACGTTGCAGTTCCAGGTGGGGGGCGAGATGATCGACCCCGTCCGCCTTGCAGCCCGTCCGCCGTCGCCGGATGCCGCGGAGGAGAGCCCGGCAGAAAAGCCGATGGCGCACGGGATCTATCGGGAGCGCTCTGGTGCGTGGCATTTTTGGTGGGTCGATGACCTGCACGCGTTATGGTGGGACGGTGAGCGGTGGATCCCGGAAGGGGGGATGTTTTACCTGTTTCCCAGTGAGGGAAGACTCGAAGCCCGCCAGCGTCAGTGGGCGGAAATCACCGCCTGTCTGGATAAAATGCAGGCCGCGGGGTTCAACGATCTGTACGTCAACGGCGGGGTTGGGCTGACGCAGACCTGGTGGGACGTTCAGCGGGTTGTGAACGAATTTAACCGGCGGGGCGTACGGTTCGGCTGGCAACTGACAACGGGCGCGAAGCCATTCAGCGCGTACAGTATCCGCTCTTCCCGGGAGCAGGGATTGATCAAGGGGACTTGCGAGCAGGCGGGAACCCTGCGTGTCGAGTTGCCGCGTGTTTCGCTGAAGGCGTTGTTACTTGTCCCCGTGCAGGACGGTGAACGGGCCAGGCGCGTGGAGTATGCCTGGGAGGGAAAAAACGCAAAGGCGGGGATGGAGATCGCCCAGATTCTTGAGTCCGAGAACAATGTCGGGACCGTGCCCGCGAACGTGTCGGTGCCGGGTTTGAAACCCGGTGAGTACTACGTGATCGTGGAGGCTGTCGAGGACGGTAAGCGCGTCTCCAATGTCTGGGAGCGCTTGGGTGAAACCAAGCAGGGGCTGGACTGGGTCCGGCTGATCGATTGGGGAAGCGGGTTGCGGTTTTTCGTGGACCCGGTCTGCAACGAGGGTGGCATTAATAATCGCTACGAAGTGGTCCGGGTCGCCTCTCCGGCATTCGAGCAGGACTTTACCCGCCTGCTCAGGGAGAAGTATGGGGATTCTCTGGACCAGTTGGCCTTGGCCTGGCATTTGCCCGCAGGCGAGCTGCGTGATTTCGAGCAGGCGGCCCGCCTGATTCCGCTGCGGGACCTGGACAGCACGGTCCTTCGCGACAGTCTTTTACTGGTCGATCCCCAGTCGGGCGAAGTTCTTCGGACACAGGACGGGCCCGGGGCTTCGTGGATGGATTATCTGGCGCTCGTGCGCGTCTCGTATGCCGACAAGCGGGACGAGATCGCCCGTTATCTCAAGGAGATGGTGAGCGTGCCGGTGGTGTACAAACGTGTTTCCCCCTGGACCTCTCTTGAGGGGGTGAGCCGCGCGCTCGACGGATTCGATGGGGTCGGCCTGGAGCTCTATCCGGAGGAGCGGAGCACGCTGCCCGCGGGAGCGCTTTCCGGACGGGTGGAGGCGGATCTGGCGCCTCATACCGTCTGGCTGATTGTGACAGAACTGGGGTACAGTGCCAAGCCCGGCAACCTGGGCGTGAAAAGCTGGCCCTCGGAAGAGCACCTGCGCAAGGCCTTGCGAGAGGCTTTCGGTGCCGGTGCCAAGGGCGTCTTCCTCTTCGGGTGGAGGCTGCCGAGTCAGCACTGGGAAAACCATTCTCTGCTCAACCAGCCTGACCGCCTGGAGTGGGTGCGTGCCGCATTCGATGAGCTTGTTGACGATCCGGCATCGGCCTGGTCGGTATTTGGTCAGGTCTTTCCGGAAGGGCAGTCCTGGTGGTGGAGGGCAGGAGGCGTCCCCTGGACGCGCTACAACAGTGTTTATGCCGGACCGCCTTCGGCTTTCCCGCAGTCGCTCTTTCTGGCGGAGGACGAAGATGGCGGCCAACTCTGGGCAATATCCACCAGTAAGCCGGTCCCGGGACTGGAGCCGGTGGTGGTTAATCTGTCTGATGCTTTTTACGCCGATCACTACGGGCCCGAATTGTCTCGGCTGCATGCTGAAGGTACCCGCATGATCTACCTCGGCCTGTGGCCCGAGCCGGCGCAGGAGCCAGCCGTCCTGCGTCGTCACTTTAAATCGACGCAACCTTTGGCAATGGCTGGGGGCGGCCAGTTTCAGCCGCTGGAGGTGTTCCCGGGGGATGAGGTTCTCGCCCGCGACGAGCACGGCAATGTCTGGGCAAAACTGACGGATGGCGACCAGTTGCTCATCGTGTCGGCTACCCCAGTCGCCCCTGCGGTCAAGAATGACGTCGAGGCGTCTCCCGTTCTCCAGCCGGAGTGGGTGGAATCGCTGATGTGGGAAGGCTGGGAGCAATGAGATCAAACCCATCCCGGTATGCGCCGGTGGTACTTTGAAGATGGCAAATTTAGTAAAGACAAGATGCGAGGGATCGCATTCCCCGATGGGGATCGATGTGCGCCGACCCCGGCTTTCATGGCGGATCGAGGCGGCTGAACCGTCGTTTGTGCAGGTGGGTTACCGTGTGTGGGTGGCGACGAGTCCGGAGCTTCTCGATCAGGATGAGGGCGACTTGTGGGATTCGGGACAGGTGGAGTCCTCGGCCTCGGCGTGTGTCTGCTATGCGGGCGAAGTGCTGTCTTCGCGCCAGCGCTGCTACTGGAAGGTGCGCCTGTGGAGCGGGCAGGGGGAGCTTGAGAGTACCATCGGTAGTTGGGAGATGGCTCTGCTGGAGCCACAGGACTGGGAAGCGCAATGGATCGGTTACCCGCCAGGGGCCGATGGGGGGGCTCTCTATGTGCGCCGGGCCTTTACGTTGGATGGGACGGTCGCATCCGCACGGGTGTACGTCAGTGGACTGGGATATTATGAGCTGCGCCTGAACGGGCAGAAGGTGGGCGACCACGTTCTGGACCCGGCCTGGACCGCCTATGACAAGCGGGTGCTGTACTGCGTTTACGATGTGAGCGAGCAACTGTTATCGGGGCGTAATGTAATCGGAGCTATTGTCGGAAACGGTTGGTACGGCATGCCCAAGCTGCGCCTGCAACTGGAAATCACTTACCGTGACGGGCGCACTATCCGTGTGTGCAGCCAGGGGGGCCACACGGCCGCCCCCGATACGTGGCAAGTCGCCCGTGGTCCGTTGCGGCACAACAGCGTCTATGGCGGTGAGGAATACGACGCCACGCTGGAAGGCCCCGGCTGGGATCAGCCGGAGAATGACAAGAGAGGGCCGGGCTTGGACTTTGTCGTGGCGATCCCGGTTGATGCTCCGGCGGGGATCATGAGTGCGCAAATGCTGGAGCCGATAAAAGTGGCGGAACGGTTCCCTGCGATAGCGTGGACGGAGGTGGAGCCGGGCGTCTATGTTTTCGATGCCGGTAAAAATCTGGCCGGATGGGCCGCTCTGTGCGTTCAGGGGCCGCGCGGCCAGCGGGTGACCCTGCGGTATGCCGAGGGGATCGGCCCGAACGGCAAGCTCGCTCGCGGGACGCTTCGCCGGGCGGCGGCGAGGGATACCTATATTCTGCGTGGGCAGGGTGTCGAGCGCTGGGAGCCACGGTTCACCTATCATGGTTTTCGCTATGTAGAGGTTGAGGGATTGCCGGAGGCTCCGGGGATCGACACGTTGACGATCTGCGCGGTACGCTCGTCCCTGAGGCGCCGTGGCTTTTTTGCCTGTTCGGATGATCTGCTGAACCGGATCGAGCAGATGGTGATCCGTACCGAGGAGAGCAACCTCCACGGCGTACCTACGGACTGCCCACAGCGGGATGAACGACTCGGCTGGCTCAACGACATGACGGTGCGGACTGAAGAGGTGGTCTACCACTTCGGGATGGAGCGGTTTTTAGAAAAGTGGTGCGCGGACGTTGCCGATACGCAGTGTGTGAAGACGGGAAGCATCACCGATACGGCTCCTTTTGCCTGGGGCAAGCGGCCGGCCGATCCGGTATCGGCCAGCTTCCTGCTCGTGCCGTGGCTATCCTATCTGCACTATGGGTGCGACCGATTGATCCGGCGCCATTTCTCTCAGATGGAGCGTTGGGTAGAGTTTATGGCCGCTCAATGCGAGGACGGTGTGTTGGCCTACAGCAGTTGGGGGGACTGGGCTCCGCCGGAGGCTTTCGCGCTGAAGGACAGTATCGGTGCGGGGGCCGTCTCCAGGTATACGCCGGGAGCGCTGGTCTCAACCGCCTACCTCTGCTATCAGGTCCGGTTGCTGGCACGTATGGCCGAGGTGATAGGACGGGAGGAGGATGCCCGCCGTTGGCATCGTTTTGCGCGGGAGATCGGGGAGGACTTTCACGCGAATTTCTGGAACGAAGCGATAGGCGGCTATGGCTCTGGAAACCAGGCCTGCAACGCCCTTGCACTGTACATGGAACTGGTCCCCGGCGAGCTGCGGGCGAGAGTCGCACGTAGTCTCGCGGACAATGTTGCCGAGCACGGCTACCATTTAACCACGGGTAACCTCTGCACGAAGTACCTGCTGGAAGTGCTCTCTGACACCGGGTATGTGGATGCGGCTTTCCGCATCGCGACGCAATCGAGCTACCCGAGTTGGGGTTATATGCTCGCCCATGGCGCGACGACCCTCTGGGAGCGCTGGGAAAACAAGACGGACGGCGAGATGAACTCTCACAACCATCCGATGCTGGGATCGATCTCGGCCTGGTTCTTTCAATACCTGGCCGGCATCCGTCCGGAGGTGACGGCTCCGGGGTTTAAGCGTTTTACAGTCACCCCTTATGTGCCTGCGGGCTTGGACAACGTCCAGGCCAGCTACGAATGCCCCTATGGGCTCATCAAGGTCGAATGGGTGCGTGAAGGTGATGTCTTTACGCTGGAGTTGGAGGTGCCGGCCAATACTCACGCCCATGTCCGGGTGCCCGTTATCTGTGCCGGAGCCATCTGTACGGCAATCCGTATGGATGGTACGCAGCAGCGACTGCCATCGACCGAGAGGCATTCGGATGGCGTGATTTTTCATGTGGACGGAGGGTGCTATCGCTTCCGCATCGGACCGGATGCTTCCGTCTGCGACACTGCAACCGGTGTGTCCGGTTCGTTGCTGTCGAAAGTGGACTGATTTATGAAAAGAAAAAACCGCTACTCTGTCATCCTGGGTAACCTCGGGAACACGTGTGACCGCTTCCTGTCGAGCGGTTACAAGACCATCCCTCCGAAGCACGAGCTCGTCGCCCAGGCGGCAGCCATTCCCGGCGTGCGGGGCATCGAGCTGGTCGGCACCTGGGACATCACCGAGGCTAACGCGCGGGAAGTCCGGTCCATGCTGGACGGGCATGGGTTGGCGTGCGTCTCCATTATTCCTGACCTGTTCGGCCAGCCGCACTGGGGTAACGGAAGCCTCAGCGCGAAAGACCCCGGCACCCGTACCCGGGCTCTGGAGGAAACGCGGATGGCGGCACGTATTGCCTGCGAGGTTGGATGCCCACTGGTGAACCTCTGGCTGGGACAGGATGGATACGACTATCCGCTGACAGCGGACCTGCGCGGTCAGCGGGCTTACTTAACGGAAAACATCCGGACGGTGGCCGCGGAGTTTCCGGAGTTGCGTTTCGCGCTGGAGTATAAGCCCAAGGAGCCGCGTATCTTTTCTTTCCACGCCCGCGCGGCAGACACCCTGCTGATGGCGATGGAGACGCAGTTGGACAACGTCGGCGTGTGCATCGACGTGGGGCACGCGTTGATGGCGGGGGAGAATGTGGCCGAATCGGTTGTCATACTCCAGCACTACAACGAGCGGCTTTTCCACATGCACTTCAACGACAACTACCGCTCCTGGGATGACGATATGATCGTGGGCTCCGTGCACATGACCGAGTACTTCGAGCTGTTGTTCTGGCTCGATGAGATGGGCTATGACGGCTGGTACTCGATGGATCAGTACCCATACCGGGAAGACGGGGCCGCCGCCGTGGGCGAGAGCGTGGCCTTTCTTCGGGCGGTGGAGGCGCTGCTGACCGACGAGCGGTGTGCGCAGATCCGTGAGCTGATCGCCTCGGGAGACGCTACCCGTTCGACGCGCTGGATGCGCGAGCTGCTCCTAGCCCCGCGATAAACCTTGGACGACATCCAGCCATGATGCAGCGGTGGTTCGAGCGGATCGCGCAAAAGGCGGCCGATCCGGCCCAGGCGCCGGTCTTGACGGTCGCCTTCGGCGACAGTGTGACCCAGGGGGTGATGGAGCACGGGCGGCTGTGCCGGGCAGGGGTTTACCATACCCGGTTGCAGCGTTCGCTGGAGGAGCGCTATGGGCAGACGACCTTCTCCACTATCAACGCCGGTGTCAGCGGAAGCTCGGTCACGCAGGCGCTGGACCGGCTGGAGCGCGATGTGCTCCGGCATGATCCGGATCTGGTGCTGGTGGCATTCGGGCTGAACGACTGCCTGGACGGTCCCGCAGGTGAAGCGCGCTTCGAGGACAGCCTCCGGTATATCTGCCGCGCAGTGCAGGCGGAGACCGAAGCGGACCTCGTCTTATTGACACCGCCGTTGATGGCCCGGCACCGGCATGAGGAACGTATTCACCCCGCGCATCGGGAGGTCGCCGACCGGATCATAGGCGCTCAGAACGAAGGCTTTCTTGATCGTTATGCGGAGATTGTCCGGTGTGTCGCCGATGAAGAACAGACCGTACTGGCGGATGTTCACGATGCCTGGCGGAGCATGATTGCGCAGGGGAGGGATACGGACCTGCTGCTGTGTAACGGCCTCAACCACCCCGACGAAGAGGGCCACCGGATCATCAGTGAGGTGATTATATCCTCACTGTCTCTCCAGGGGTAGACCGTTTCTGATTGGAACGGGTTGTGCAGCCAGGCAATCATGCCTCCGCTTCCGGGCGATGTATCGCCGGATTCGTATGATATTCCCTATCCCAGTCGGCTGGGATCGACGACGACGTGTCGGATGCGTTGCCGCTTCCAGGTGTAGGTGGCGTGCAGCAGTCCGTCGGAGCTCTGGATGATGGCCGGGTAACTCAGCTCGCCTTCCTCGTTTCTCTCCAGTTCGAGCACGGTCTTCCAGTTTCTGCCGTCTGTGGAGAGGGCGAGATTGATGGGGGAGCGTCCGCTCGTGCAGTGGTTGTAGATGATCACATGGCGTCCGTCACGCATCGTGACGGCGTCGGTCCCTGAGTCGGGATTGGGCAGGTCGAGCAGTTCCATTTCGCTCCAGGTGTGCCCACCATCCTCGGACCAGGTGCTGAAGATGCGCTTGGCCAGTTGCGTGCGACCGACAGCCTGGAGTTTACCTCCCGGGTGAACGAGCAGGCTGGGCTGAATCGCGCCGAAGGGTTCGCCGGGATTGATAGGCTCCGTGCGGGACCAGGTGCCTCCGAAATCCTCGGTGCGCTCGAAGTGGACACGCCATCCCGTGGCCATCGTGGTCTCAGTGCTGGAGGGACACAGCAAGGTGCCGTCCGCGAACTGCAGGGGCTTGTTTTTGATAGGGCCGAGAATGCCTTCGGGCAGGCGCACGGGCTGGCTCCAGCTCGAGCCGTGGTCGCTGGAGGTCATGAGCATGCCCCACCAAGTCTGCGGGGAGACGCCCACCTTGTAAAAGAGCATCAGCGGCCCGTCCGGTACTTGATGCAGCACCGGGTTCCAGCTCGCAAAGCGTGCGGGTTGACCGTTGCCCTTTGTGTACTGGACTCCGTTGGCGACCTCAACCGGAGAGCTCCAGCGGTTGCCATCATGACGTGACAGCCAGATTCCCACCTGGGGATGGAACTCCCTGGGGCCACCGAACCAGGCGGCGACCAGGCCTCCGGGAGTTTCCGCCACGGTGGAGGCATGGCAGGAGGCGAAGGGGCATTGGTCAAAAATGAACTCAGTACGGAGTAATGCGAGGTCTTCCATGAATGCGGCAAGGTTAGCAGATATTTCCAATTATTATAAGCTTGAGCATAGCCGAATAGGCTTCTCCGGACAATAGGAATAAAAAAGCAAAAGTGGTATAAAATGAACGTCGGATGTTGACGCTCGGCGTCTGGGGCGGCGCCCCTCCTGAAGCACTCGGGGGGGCAGTCCCCTGGGCTCCTCGTCGCCGGTGGAGGTGAGTGTCCGTTGTCTCGGGTAGGCCCGGCGCCTGCGACTGTACCGGGTCCCGGCTGTCCGCCTGAGGGTAGCCAGCCGGTTTGTTGGAGTTCGCGGTCCACCGAGGACTGGAGCAGGCGGTACACCCGCTCAGAATTCTCCGGGACCTGGTTGATGTCGCCCAGCTCCGCTCGGATCGTTACCCCGTACTGGTGCGACGAGTACCCCGGCAGCCCGAGCTTCTTGCAATAGTTGGCCTCCAGCACGATTGCCATGAGGGCCTCCTTTCTGGTTCATCGACCCGTCCAGATACAACAAGACCGCGGCCTGCGGTCGATCCACGCCGGGTCTCAGATAACGGAACTCTCCGCTATCAAAGGTATATAACGCAGAAATGGGGCGAGTTGCCGGTGGAGGGGCAGGGTGGGGGCAAACGTCGGAGTATATCGCGGCTGCTCTGCGACGTATTCTTACTTTTATTCTTACGGTAACGCTAGGCGCTTACTTTAAATGCCGTAAGTGGCTGATTTTCAGCCAAAAAAGAAAATGGTCGGGCTGAGAGGATTCGAACCTCCGACCCCTACACCCCCAGTGTAGTGCGCTAACCAGACTGCGCTACAGCCCGCGACCAAGAGGGCGAGGATTGCAAAGATTACCCGTCTGTCAAAGAGAAAAGCCACCCCGGATGCAGTTTTTACGGACGGTGACGAATGTGACTATCTGGCGGGAATTGTAACGGGGAATACCCCCTATGTCACCGTCAATTCACAGACCACAAGGGATATTGGTGTTGCATTTCGGTCGCATTAACGGCAGTCTGCTGCCTCAAAAACAATCTCTCCAACACGCCATCCAAGCTTTTTTATGAAAACCACCACCACGCTGCTTGCCGCTTGCTCTCTCCTATCGGCGGCTTCTCTCACCTCCTGGGCCGACACCGCCTACACGGACCCCGTCATGGCCTCCAGCACGACGATTGCTGGGAATGGCGGCTCAGGGATTAGTTTCTCTGTTATTGGATTTCCGGCACTTAGCTCGATTGAAGCCACAGGGGTTATTGATAGCATTGAGGGCGTAGATGGTGATGGATACACCACTCTTGTCGTAACTGATGTGCCCTCCACATGGTCAACGAACAATTTTGATGCTCAGGGCGGAGTTGTTGAGTTCAACTTCCGCAACGTTCCTCTGTATTACGTCGAGATCACCTCGGGTGATAAAGAAGGGCAGCTTTTTGAAGTTTTAGCGACAGGCTCTGGCGCTAGTGCATCGATGACTGTTGGTGCTGATCTGAGTGGACTTGATTCGGCATTCTCCGGTGCGACATTTGCAATTCGTCGGAAACACACCATCGGAAGTGTTTTTGGCGAAAACAATGAAGCAGGATTTCGCCCTGGCCAAAATGATACGGAAGCCGACTTGATTTATAATCTCTATGGCGGTGTTTTTGAAACTATTTACTACCAAGATGATCAGATCGGCATCTTTGGTGATGGCTGGCGAGTTACTGGCGATTTCTTTACTGATGCATCCGATGTATGTATTGACCCGGATTTTGGGGTTTTTGTCGCTAAACGAGATAACAATGCGATTAACGTAGTTTCCGTTGGTGATGTGAAGCTCGGCACGGCACGTACTGCTATTGTGCAAGGATTTAATCCGGTCATATCGAAATTCCCTGTCTCGATGACCTTAGGGACTTGTGGACTTTATGATTCTGAAAATCCTGTGCTGACCGGTGGGCAGAATGATACAGAGGCTGATTTAGTTTACGTTTTGGTTAATGGTCAGTTTATTGCTTACTACTACCAAGTGGATCAAATCGGTATTTTTGGTAGTGGCTGGCGGAAGCTGGGAGACTTTTTTGCTGACCAAAGTAGCGTCGAGATTCCCTCTGGTGCACCTGTGATCGTTTTCCGTCGTTCTGCCACCCCTGTTGAGTGGGTGAAGATGCAACCATATGTTTTGTGAAGATACTCTTTGTCTCTGCTAACTTTAACGACTTATGCGTGTGAAAAATATAGCTAAACTTGCTTCTTTTTTAGTAGTACTAATCTCTTTTAGCGCCATCAGTGCTAAAGGTCAGGATTTCACCAATATTCAATGGGGCGATGTTGCTGGTAGTGATTTTTTCCTGCTGGGTGACTCATCTGGAAGCACCTTTAACCCGACAACTAACCAGGCAATTGTCGTGCTTGGGTACTTTAATAGTGCGTTTAATGTGTCAGAGAATGCGACAGATCTGCAGGCACTCTTCGATAACTTTACACTGCTAGCCCAAGCTGAAATTGGAACCGGTTACAGCGGATTTGTTTCAACATCCACATCGATCAGCACAGATGGGAATCCGGCTGTCGGCCAAACCCCTTACTATTGGGTGTTGGAAGGTGTTACTACTTATGATTTGAGCAGTGTTCTTGGCGTTTCCGAGTATGCTATTCTTAGTGATAGCAATTGGGGTGTTATTCCCACGGGAGCTGCTCCCCCAGCCGGACAAACATACGATATTCGCGTTGTTAACCCGGACACGGTGATTTACGGCTCCGTTGAGAATGGTGCTGGTTTCGGTTCCGGCAATCTTTACAAAACCGCAGAGGCTGTTCCCGAGCCTGCTTTCTATACGGCGGGGCTGGGTGTGATTGCCCTGCTGGTGGTGCAGTTGCATCGTCGCCGGAAGGTTGCCTAAGCGGATCGCATTGGAGTAGAAAGGATGACGGTTTCGTTGTCCGAAAAGCCCCGGTTGGCGGCACTTTGAAACAGCCACGTTACATTTTCCGTCCCCGCCTTGATCGGCGGGGATTTTTTTTGCCCAGGTGCAACTTTTCCGGGTAGGGAGTGTTTTAGCCACCAGCCCAGTAATCCGATGTCCGACAGCCAGATAGAACTTGGATTTATCCGCCGAAGCGGTAGAGAATACCCGTGCCGTCAACCCGGCTGAAAAACCCGACATCCGTTTAATTCCCATGACCAACAATCGACTCCCTTTGCCCGCGGTCGCCGCCGTCTCACGCACGGTTCGCCGCGGCTTCACCCTGATCGAAATCCTGATCGTGATCGCCCTGATCGCGATGCTCGCCGGGGCGAGCATTGTCGCGCTGGACAAGCTTTTCGGCGGCGGACAGGAGAGCATCGCCCAGACCTTTGTCGATACGACCGGCCCGACCGCGCTGATGGCGTACCGCCTGAACATGGGCTCGTACCCGACGACGGACCAGGGGCTGGCCGCGCTGCTGACTGCCCCCGGTAACGCCGGGAGCCGCTGGAAGGGCCCGTACCTGAAAAAGGCTCCGCTCGATCCGTGGGGTAACCCTTACCAGTACCGCCAGCCCGGCACGCACAACGAGGACAGCTACGACCTGTGGTCCTTCGGCCCGGATGGCAAGGAGGGTGCCGACGATATCGGCAACTGGGACAAGTAACGCCGCCGGCGGTCTGGCTGTGGGGAGGTCTCCCCGGATGGCCGGTTACGCCTGCGACCCATCACGAACTTTCTAAACCCTTGCTTTGCCCGCGCCTCATGCCCAGTCACCCTCTCGCCGTCCGGGTTTCACGCTCGTCGAGATTGTCATCGTCATCGGGCTGCTCAGCCTGGTGACGGGGCTGGTTGTGGCCAATGTGGAGACCCTCCTGCCCGCGTTCCAGAGTACGCCGCTGGAGGTGAAGTTCCGCCAGGCCGCGCGGGAAGCCCGCATCGCGGCGGCCACTTCGAACCGCCCCACGTACCTGCGCTTCGACGCGGCCGCGGAGGAGTTTCGGGTCATTGAAAAGAGCGCGACTTCTGAGTCCGAGGGTGGGGAACCGGCCGCGGACCTGGCCGCCTCCCCGTACTTCACTCCGGAAGTGACGGTGGACTTTTTCCCCATTGCGGCCGAGCAGCAGGGCACCACCGGCAGCTTGGGTTACGGGGCGGACGAGCCGGTTCCCGAGCTGACTTTCCACCCCTCGGGGGCGTCCACGCCCGCGCGGATCGTTATCCGCTGGCGCACGGGTGAGGAGTCCGTCCTTACGCTCGATCCCTTTTCCAGCGGACCGCTGGCCAGCAAGGAGCTTTTCCAGTGAAACGGCATCGCTCCGGCATGAGCCTGATCGAGGTCATCATCGCGCTGGCCATCTTTTCCGGCGTGGTGGCGATGCTCAGCCAGGCTGTCGTCGTGGCGATCCACGCCATGGACACGCTTGGCGAGGATAACCGCCGCGAGCAGGAGTTTCGCTTCGCCGTGAGGCAGATTCTCCAGGTGGCCGAGCGCGATGTGATCGAGGACGGTGGCGACATCAAGACGCTCGACTCGGGCAATATCCACTGGGAGGCCGAGGTGGAGGAGACGGACATCCTCGACCTGTTTTCGCTCCACGTCACGCTGGAGTGGGAAGAGGTGCAGACCGACACCTACGGGGAATCTTTCACACGGGAGCAGACCTTTTACGTGCTGCGCCCGGACTGGTCCTACGCCGACGAGCGCTCCACGCTGCTCGAGGACAAGACCCGGGACCTGGAGAGTTCACGCCGCGGCTTATGAAAACGCCCGCCTCCAGTCCGGCCCGCACGGGCTTCACGCTGATCGAGGTCGTGATGTCGATCGCGCTGGGTGGGCTGCTGCTGACCGCCGCGGCCTCGTTCCTGTTCGGGATTTTCCACCTCAAGGTGAACCTGGAGGAGCGCCCGGCCTTTGAGGAGCACATCGAGGGAGTGGAGCGCTTCCTGGCCTTCGCCTTCGCCAACGCCTTGGTCGAGGACGACGACGAAGCCGCCGAGGCGGTGACGTTTGCTGAGGTGCCGGGCGCGCTGCTCAACCAGGACGAGGTGCTGAGCTTCCGGCTCTCCGGGGAGCTTCCGCTCTTCGTCGAGCCGGAGACTTATCTGCCCGAGGTCACGTGCTTCCTCGTGTTCAACGCGGATGACGGGCTTTACCTGCTGTGGCAGACCGACGCCATGGCCGCCGAGGACGACGATGACCTGCGCCGCACCCCGATCTCTCCCTACGTGACGAGCCTCGTGTACGCCTACTACGACGCCGAGGACGACCAGTGGGAGGAATCCACCGAACCGGAAGACGCCGATGGCGGGGGCCTTAAGCTGCCCGACATGATCAAGGTGATCTTCACCCACCCCGAGGATGAACGCCAGGAGACGATCGAGATTCTCCTCCCAGCCGCCGATACCGATGTCCCGCTGGTCTGAAAACATCCGTAATTGCCGCCGGGGCGCGATCCTGATGATCGTGCTGGTGATGATTTTCCTGGCCTCCGTCCTCGTGGTCAAGGTGGTCGAGGAACTGACCATGCAGATCCGCGCCAAGACCGCCCAGGTCTCGCGCGACGAGCTGCGCTACACCGGGCTCTCCGCGCTGGAGACGACCCTGGCCGTGATCAGCGAGATTTCCGAGATCGACGGCTCGCTCAACGGCCCGGCGCAGGGCTGGAACGACCCGCTCGCCTACGCCAGCTCGCTCCAGTGGCCCGAGGGGGTGGAGATCGAGGTCACCGTGACGGACGAGACGGGCAAGTTCCCGCTGAGCGAGGTTTCCACGACGCAGCTCAGTGCCTTTTTCGACTCGCTCGACATCAACTACGACGATGCCGAAACCCTCAGCGACTCCCTGCTGGACTGGATGGACGAGGATGACGACACCCGGCTCAACGGCGCCGAGGAGAGTTTTTACGAGAACGAAGATCCGCCGCTGACCCCCGCTAATGCGCCCTTGAACAGTTGGGAGGCATTGCGTTATATCAAGGGGTTTCGCGACCTCTTTTTCGATGAAAACGGGGCGCCCAACGCCCTCTACGACCGCTTTACCCGGTCCTTTTCCCTGCACACGACCACCGACCCTAACATGAACACGGCGAACGCAGACGTCCTTGAGACCCTTGGCGAGCAGTACGGCTTCGACGCGGACTACCTCGCCGACCACCGCAGCGGGCGGGACCGGGTCGTCGGCACCTACGATGACGAGTCCTACACCAGCGCCGACGACCTGACCACGGCGGGCATCGCCATCGGCGATGCACCCGTCAGCTACGTCTGCGAAATCCTCAAGGTCGAGGTGCGCGTGCGCTACGGGGAAAAGGCTTACCTGTTGACCGCCCTCGTGGACACCGGCGAGGGCGAAGAGGATGATGATGACAACGGAAGCTCCGGTGGAAATGGTTCCGGCAGCGGTACCCCTGCCACCGGCGAGCAGGGGGGCTCCTCCGGCGGAAGCGCTACGGTGACCGAGAGCACAAGTAATTACCCGTACACCATCGTCAAACTGGTGGAAAGCATGGAGGTCGATTGAGCATGGCCAGCCTGAAACAATTTATCAAAGCCAACGCGGCCCCGCCCCCGCGCCCGGTGACTTTTGTCCCCGGAAATCTCTTTTTCACCCGGACGGTCGCCCTGCCCGAGGGCATGAAGCCCACGGACGTGTACTCCTTTGCCGAGCTGACGCTGGAGGAGATGTCGCCCTTCTCGCTGGAGCACCTGGCCTGGGGCTACGTCACCGATGCCGCGAACCGCTGGCTGCTGATCATGGCCGCCTGCCGTCCGCGTATCCCGGCTCCCGAGATGGAGGGCTGGGACGAGGCGCTCTTTGTCCTGCCAGGCTTTTATCCGCTGCTGACCGGTGCAGAGGCATTGGCGGGCTCGCGTGCGCTGCTGCAGGGTAATTGCCTGACGCTTGCCCACTACGAGGGCGACTGCCCGCTGCCGATGGCGTTCACCCACGAGGTGATCGAGGCCGAGGGTAACGTGGTGGCCGAGGCCCAGGCGCTCTTTGCGGCGGAGCGCCCGACGGAGTCCCGCGAGTCGGGGCTGCTCGTACTCCAGCAAGGCTGGGAAGAGCGAGACGGCAGCGCGGTCTTCGAACTCGTGCGCCTGCGCGAGGGCGAGGTCCTTCCCGTTGTGGTTGCCGACGAGGACGACGCTTCTGCCGGAGAGACTGGCACCCTCGAAGAAACGGCCAGTGCTGACGCTTCGTTGAATCAGGCGGATATGGCGCCTGCCGGAACCGTGATTCCGGTCTGTATCGAAAATCTTGATACGGTTTGGCCCGCCGACCTGCGTGAGCCGGACTTTAAGAAGAAGGAGCAGCAGTCGCGCCGGATGAGCGCGGGGCTGTGGAAGGGCATGCTCGCAGCCGGCATCCTGGCGGCGGTACTGGTGATCGGCGTGTGTGCCTGGATCATTCTCGCGGGGGTGCAGTCTTCGCGGCAGGCGCGTATCCTCCGGCAGGCTCCCGAGGTGCAGGCCCTGGAGCTTAAGCAGCAGAACCTGGAGGACCTCAAGCAGTTCGCCGGTTCGCCCTTCCGCCCCTATGACATTCTGGACGACCTGAACGTCGTCAAAAACGAGAAGATGCGCAGCAACGGCATTTACTTCGACTCGGTGGCGCTGTCCAAGGATAACGAAGTCACCGTGCGCGGGCGGGCCGGAAGCATTGTCGAGGTCAACAACTTTGCCGACGCGCTGACGGCCTCCGGCTTGTTTGAGCAGATCACGCCGCCGGACTACCAGTCACGCGGCAGCGCGGAGGTGCGCTTTACCCTGGAGCTGCGCTACCTGCCGCCGCCCGCCTCAGCACAGGCCGATCCTGCGGCTGAGCCCGCCGCGCAGCCGCAGACGGCTGACACGCCGGAGTCCGCCCCCGACACATCCGCTGAACCCGCTAACGAGGAGGCCGCATGATCCGCCGACTGTTTAAACGCCTCAGCCTGCGCGAGCAGGTGCTCCTCAGCCTGCTGATTTGGTGCGGACTGCTCATCCTGACGGTATTCCTGCTGGGCGCGCTTGTCTCGACCGTTCGCGACATGCGTGCGGCGGGCGAGCTGCTCGCTTACCAGAAGCAGTGGTACCAGTTGGAGCCGATCCTGGCCGAAGAACTGCAGGAGACGATGGAGAAGCTCAATCCGGACAAGACCTTCTCCGGGGCGGCGCTGGCCGGGCGCATCGACGCGCTCGCACGCAGCTCGCGCGTCACCCCGACCATCAACACCCCGCGCGCTCGCGCCGACGACAAGCTCAAGCTCTACTCGATGCGGGTGAACCTGCAAAAAGACGGCCTGCCCGAGCTGCTGGAGTTCGACCAGAAAATCCAGGAGGAGTGGCCGTACATCAAGATCGAGAGCATCCGCATCAGCGCGGACAGCCGCGACCGTGAGAAGCACGACGTCCTTTACATTATCAACTCCTTTGAATTTAATGATGACCAGGGCCAGCAGTAGCCGGGCTTGAGTCGCACCCACACTCGAACCATGAAATCCCGCTCTAAACTTTTTCTGTGGCTGACCGCCCTGGCGGCCTTCGGCGCATGTGGCGCTGGCACGGCCTTGGGCCAGGCGCCGGAGACTCCGCCTTTGCCGCTGCCCCAGCGCATCCCCGCGGCGTCCCGCCCGCCTGCCGCACAGCCCCCTGCGACTCCCCCAGCCACCGAATCGGAGATGGTCCAGCCCACGGCCCAGCCCGCTCCCGGCGAGCGTGACAAGACCATCGGCAACCTCGTGCTGGTGGACGAGAGCGCGCAGCAGGTGCTCAAGCTGATCGAGACCCTTTCCAACAAGCCTATCATCCGTGCGCAGAACTTGCCCGCGGTGAAAATCTCCTTCGACAGCCGCGGCCCCATGACGAAGCAGGAGGCGCTTATCGCGCTGGAGTCCCTGCTCAGCCTCAACGGTATCGCCCTGACGCCGATGGGCAACTCGTTCATCAAGGCCGTCACCTATCAGGACATTGCGCGCCAGGCCCCGGAGTTCATCGAGGGTAACGCGCGTGACTACCCGCCGAGCGAAAAGTTCTACACGATGCTGCTCAAGCTCAAGTACCTGAGCGTATCCGGAAAGGAATACGAGCTCATCATCCAGCCGCTCATGTCCCCGAACCCGATCGGCAACGTCGTCCCGCTGCCCAAGGCCAACTCCCTCCTGCTGACCGACACGCTGATCAACCTCCAGCGCGTCGAGGAGGTGCTCAACAACGCCGATGAGCCCCAGAGCATGGGCGAGGAGGTGCTCTTTTACCCGTTGCGCAACATGCAGGCCCGCGACCTCCAAGCCCGCCTCCAGAGCCTCCTGCTCAACCAGAATAGCGCCCTGAGCAAGTACTTCCTCAACAACACGACGATCGAGGCCGACGAGCGCACGAACCAGCTCATCGTGCTCACGCACCCCACGAACGTCCCCATGCTCAACACGATTATCGACAGCTTCGACATCGACGTGGAGCCACAGACCTCCAGCGAGGTTTTTTATATTAAGCACGCCCAGGCCGTCGAGGTGCAGACCCTGCTCGACGCCGTCGTCTCCGGCCAGCAGGAGACCCGCGAGGAAGAGCCCGAAAACGCCGTGGGCAAAAATGGCGGCGGCCAGCCCGGTGGCGGCGGTGGTGATGCCCCTGCCGCGCCGACGCCTCCGCAACCGTCAGCCATTTCACAGGCGGCGGACAATCTCGACTCGGGTAACCTCCAGTTCAGCAAGTACATCACCATCGTGGCCGACGAGCGCAGCAACGCCGTTGTCGTTTACGGCACGAAGACCGACATCAAGCAGATCGGCGAACTCATTGACAAAATCGACGTGGTGCTCGCTCAGGTCATGATCGAGGTCATAATCGCCGAGGTCACGCTCGACAAGGACGAGGTCAGTGGCCTGTCCTCGCTCGGCCTGTCCAGTGACGGTGGCGGCTGGAAGGGCGCTTCCATCTCAACCAATACGCCCTCGATTGCGGATACGCCCGCCTTTGACATTACGATGTCCACGGACCTGAAGACCTTTAACGTCGCCTTTGGCCCGGCCATGGCCGAGGGGAAGCTTCGTGTGCTTCAGGCTCCGGTCTTGGCGACCACGCACAATCAGGAGGCGAGCGTCAACGTCAGCGAGTCGCGTCCCTTCCTCACTGGCAGCACCACCTCGCAGGTGAACCCCGACGCCACCACCACGACCGTGCAGTACCGCGACGTCGGTATCCAGCTCACGGTCAAGCCGCTCATCGGCTCCAATGGCGTCGTGCAGATGGAGATCGAGCAGATCGTGGAAAACTTCATCCCCGACAGCAGCGTGACGATCAACGGCGTGCCCCAGCAGGCCATCGCCAAGCGCGAGGCCACCTCCTTTGTCAGTGTGACCGACCAGCAGGTCATCGTGCTGGCGGGCTTGCAGGAGTCCAGCATCAGCCGGTCCAACCAGAGTGTTTTCCTGCTCGGGGACATCCCGATTCTCGGCGAGCTGTTCAAACCGGAGACGAACAATGACGCCCGCCGCGAGCTGATGATCTTTATCAAGCCGAACGTCATCTACACCCAGACCGACGCCACCCGCATCGCCAACCGCACGATCCACAATCTCGACAACGGTGCCCGTGTGCAGGACTACCTGAACAACCCGGACATGAGCGAGATCTATGACAAGGAGATCTACGAGCCGCCGACGGAGCCGGTTCAGCGTGTCCAGAAAAACTACGGCCCGAACCGCTAAGCCCGCCGCTTGTGAAACTCGACGAGATCATCCGCTCCCGCCTGAGCGAGGAGCAACTGGAGTCCTTCCGCGAGATCCCCCGGCAGGAGCGCATCGCGTTTCTCTCGGTCGCCTGGGGGCGCCCGGAGAGCGAAATCCTGCAGGAGCTGGCCGACCATAGCGGGCTCACCATTCTGGAAGACATCCGCCTGTCCGAGGCGCCGGAGGACAACCTGCCGCTGCGCCTCATCCACGAGTACCAGTGCCTGCCGGTTTACACCAGCACCGGTGCAACGGGTGCGCTGAACCTCGTCACGGTGTGGCCCCCGGACCCGGTGATGGACGACTGGATCGTCGCCGCCTGCGGGCGCCGGCCGCACTGGTTCATCGGGCAACCCGCGAAGGTCAACGAGACCATCGCGCAGGTCTTCGGGGTGGGCTCGGGCAGCCTCGACGCCGACGAGCTGGAGGGCTTCGCCGAGTCGGTCGAGGAGACCGCTGAGGAGGACGAGGACGCCGCGCTCATCCGCTTCGTCAACGAGGTCATCACCAAGGCTATCGCCGACCGCGCGACGGACATCCACTTTGAGCCGCAAAAGGAGTCGCTTCACATCCGCTACCGCATCGACGGCGAGCTCGTTCCGGTGCGCGTGCCCGACAACCTTGTGCAATTCCAGCGGGCCATTATCTCGCGCCTGAAGATCATGGCTCGGTTGAATATTTCCGAGCGCCGCCGCCCGCAGGACGGACGCATCAGTTTCACCGTGGGTAAGGAGGACATCGACATCCGTATCTCCTCCCTGCCGGTGATGTACGGGGAGAGCGTGAGCCTCCGCCTGCTCAGCAACAAAACCCAGCCGGTCACGATCGAGGACCTTGGCTTCCTCCCGCGCGACGTGCACAAGATCAACCAGATCCTCACCCGGCCGCACGGGATCGTGCTGGCGACGGGGCCGACGGGGTCCGGTAAGTCCACCTCGCTCAGCGCCTTTCTGCGGCAGATTCGCGACCCGCGCCGCCGCATTATCACGATTGAGGACCCGGTCGAGTACGAGATCGAGGGCGTCAACCAGGTGCAGGTTCACCACGAGATCGGCCTGACCTTTGCCAGCACGCTGCGCAGCGTACTGCGACAGGACCCGGACGTGATTATGGTTGGGGAAATCCGTGACCGAGAAACCGCCGAGATCGCCATCCGCGCTTCGCTGACGGGGCACCTTGTTCTGAGCACGCTTCACACGAACGACGCGCCCGGCGCCTTGACGCGTTTGATCGACATGGAGATCGAGCCCTTCCTCATCGCCTCGTCGGTGGAGCTCGTTATCGCCCAGCGCCTCGTCCGGCGGCTGTGCCCGAGGTGCAGCCGCGAGGCCGACATGGAGCTGGCGCACCTGGGTTCGTGCCTGGTCGCGCTGCACGTCGAACCCTCCGAGGTCGCGCACGGCCATCTGCTGCGCGAGCCCGTCGGCTGCGATCACTGCCGCAAGCTCGGCTACCGTGGTCGTGTCGGGCTGTTCGAGATTTTGCAGGTTTCCGAGGAGATCCACGAGATGATCATCCACAAGACCTCCGCGCGCGACATCCGCCACGTAGCCGAAAAACAGGGGATGAGTACCTTGCAGACCAGCGGCTGGGAGCAGTGCAAGCGCGGGATCACCTCACTCGACGAGGTTATGCGTTACGCGGACCTGATCGTGGAGGACGAGGTCCCCGCCGCGCCCGTCTCCGAAAATGATAACCCGCCGCCCTCCGCCTGACCGCCATGCCGACTTTCAGCTATCGCGGGATCGACGCTTCCGGCAAGACCAGCACGGGCTCGCTGGAGGCGACGGATCGCCGCCAGGTTATCCAGAAGCTGCGGGCGAAGAAAATCCAACCGTTGGAGATTCGTCAGAAAAAGGGTGGGGCGAGCCGAGCCGCCGCCGCACTCGACGACGCGCCCGCGCCCAGTGCGAAAGCCTCGCGTCCCGGGCTGACCGCGCGGCTCAAGCGCAAGGTCTCCCCGGCGCTGGTGCTGCCGTTTTTCAGTAAGCTGCATCAGCTTCACAACAGCGGGATGAGCATCGGCGACGCCGTTAATCTGATGACGCAGCGCATGTCCGACGAGGGGCTGAAGGAGCTGTCCGTGCGCATTTACAAGGACCTGAGCGAGGGCCGCACGCTGGCGGTCTCCATGCGCTCGCAGCCGGAAATTTTCGACCCGATGATGGCGCACCTCGTCGAGGCGGGCGAGGCCACAGGTAACGTCGTTCCGATTCTGGACAACCTCATCGCCCACCTCGAGCGCAAGGCCGAGCTCAAGGGCAAGATGATCTCCGCGCTGGTCTATCCGGTTTTCCTTATCTTTGTAGCGCTGGGCGTGGTGGCGCTGTTTCTGTTCTTCCTGCTGCCGCGCATTCAGACGATGCTCGACTCGCTGGGGGAAAAGCTGAATCTCGCTGCGCGCGTCCTCATCGGATTTTCCGAGTTCCTGCTCAAGGACGGCCCCTTCATCTTTGGGGCGCTCGCGCTGGGCTTCGTCTTTATCATGCAGTGGCGCAAGTCCGACAAGGGCCGGTACGCCACGGATCGCTGGCTGCTGAAAATACCGCTCATCAAAAGCCTCGTCTATAACTCTGAAATCTGCCGCGTGACCAACGTGCTGGGCATCCTGTTGGGCAACGGCGTCAACACGACTGAGAGCCTTCGCCTCGCCGAGAACACCGTGGGCAACCGCGTCATGCTGGAGCGCTACCGCGGCGCGCGTGCCATGATCAACGACGGTGCGCCGTTCTCTGTCGCCTTTAAAAAGTATCAGCTTCTGCCCGATCTGGACCTGGACATCATCAGCATCGGTGAGAACACCGGCAGTCTCGTCAGCGGTTTTCACGAGGTTTTCAAAATGCACTCCGAGGAACTGGAGAGTAAGATCAAGCTCTCCACGTCGCTGGTTGCGGGGACGGCGTTGACCTCGGCCTTCGTGATGGTCGCTGTTCTCACGCTGGGGATCATCATGAGTATCCTCAATGTCAGCCAGAACCTGATGAACCAGTAGTTGTTTTATGGATACGATTGGATTTATCGGTGCGGGCGTGATGGGTGCCTCCATGGTGCGTAATCTTTTGAAAGCCGGCTATCCGGTCTACCTGCATACCCGCACCCGTGCGAAAGCCGAGCCACTCTTGGCCGAGGGTGCGAGTTGGACGGATTCGCCCGCCGCCGTGGCTGAGGCTGCGGATGTCATTATTACCATCATCGGCTACCCGAAGGACGTGGAGGCGGTTTATCTCGGGGAAGGTGGACTCGTGGCCACAGCCCGTTCCGGCTCCCTGCTGATCGACATGACCACGTCCAGTCCGGCGTTGGCCCGCCGTATCGCGGAGGTCGCCGCCGCGCGCGGAATCGATGTGTTGGATGCCCCGGTCTCCGGCGGCGATATCGGCGCCCGCGAGGGCACGCTGACGATCATGGCCGGTGGTGAGAAAGAGGCCTTTGAGCGGGCGCGTCCGGTCTTCGAAGTTTTAGGAAAAAGCATCCGTCGCCTCGGCGGCGCGGGCGCGGGGCAGCTGACCAAGATGGCCAACCAGATCGCGGTGGCTGCTTCGACGCTCGGAGCGGCCGAGGCGCTGGCCTTCGCGCGTAGCGCGGGCCTGGATGTGCAGGCCGTGCTCGACACGATCGGCGGCGGAGCGGCGGCCAGTTGGTCGCTGAGCAAGCTCGGCCCGCGCATGGTGGCGGGCGATTTCGCGCCGGGCTTTTACGCGAAGCACCTGCTGAAGGACCTGGGCATCGCTTTGGAGTCGGCCCGCGAAATGGGTATGAGCCTGCCCGGTCTGGAGCTGGCGCAATCGCTTTACGACGCGATGGTCAGGGACGGCTTCGGAGAGCAGGGGACACAGGGGATTTATCACCGCCTGGTGGGCAAGTGATTCATGGGGCAAGCGTCGCTTGCGCAGATGCTGCCGTATCCAAAAACAACTACTCGTCGCTCTGCGGGACGAAGGGGAGAGCGAGGACCTGCTCGACGCTGACCTGCCCGGGCTTGAGCACGCCTAGTTCGACCAAGGTGTCGATCTCCTGCTGTATGCGCGTGGGGCTGATCGTGCCGTAGCCTTCGCCGGAGTCGCCGGTGGCGAGATGGTGTTTCAGAATCATGTCCCGCGAGTAGGTGAGAAACTCATCGCTCACGCCGTCGGAGCGCATTTTTTACATGAGGGCGTTACCGGGAGTCGGATCACCCTCCAGGTAGTCTTCCCAGCCCCGGACGTAGGCGCGGAGAAAGGCGTGGGCGGCCTCGGGCTGGCCTTCGAGGAATTTCTTGTTCGCGAACAGCGTGGCGTAGGCGTGCCAGCCGCCTTCGTCGAGCGTGAGCAGTTTTACCTGCGCCCCGGCCTTTTCCATGAAGTAGGGCTCGGCGATGTAAAATCCCTCCTGAATGAAAGCGGGGTCGTTGAGAAACAGGCCGATACCGAAGTTTTGCGCCATGACCTTGAAGTCGATTTTGTAGCGCTGTTTCAAATACGGAATCCACAACGCCTCCGGACGGGCCATAATGGTTTGCCCACCGAGCTGATCGAAGCTGTCGATGGGGTTGTCCGCGTGGAGGATCAGGGCGGTGGGGATCTCGTGAAAAACGGTGGCGATGTTTGTCACGGGGATGCCCCGGGCGGCGGCGCGGATGACCTGCGTACTCGAGCTTTGGCCGATCTGCGCATCTCCGGCGGCTACGGTCTCCAGGACCATGACATTGGCCCCGCCGGGCCGGAGCGTGACGTCCAGTCCCTCGTCGGCGAAGTATCCCTTCGCCAGTGCCTGAAAGAGTCCCCCGTGTTCAGGCTCGGGTACCCAGTCCAGTTGGACCGTGATCGGTGTCAGTTGCTTGTCGTCAGTGGTTCCGGCGGGTGAGGACGAGTTGTCGCAGCCCACCAATACGCCCGTTAGGATAATGCACGTGAGGAGTTGAAAGCATCTCATTCGTGGGGTAGTTTTACTCCATTGTTATTTAACCGGCAACGCCGGATGTCGATTTAAGAAGTGTGGAACGCAGGGCCGACATTTTGCCCTTCCCGAGGGATGATTTTGCTGCCTGGCAGACGCGATGGTCAAGCAGTCCCGAGGCCGTGTGCACGGAGTTAAGCCGTCGCCTGACGCTGCTACCCGAGCCGCTGAAGCGCTCGATCTTTGCCGCCGTACCGTCTGAACGCCAACTGCGTGAGCAGGTCGAAATGATTGACGATGCGGCAGGGCTGCCGGGGGTCCCCTTTGTCGTGAAGGACCTCTTTGACATGGCGGGCTGGCCGACGCGGGCGGGCTCGACCTTTCTGGACGAGGTCCGTAATGAACCGGCGGAGACATCCCAGCTGGTCGAAAACGCGATGGCCAACGGGATGGTTTTTGCCGGGAAAACCCAACTCAACGAGTTCGCATTCGGGTTGACCGGGGAGAATCCGCATTGTGGAGACTGTCCGCACCCGAGAGTACCCGGCGCCCTGACCGGAGGCTCCAGCAGTGGCTCGGCCTGGGCGGTAGCCTCGGGGCTGGTGCCTTTTGCCATCGGGACGGATACCGCAGGCTCGATCCGCGTGCCAGCGGCGTTCTGCGGGCTGTATGGTCTGCGGTTGGTGCCCAATGCCTGGTCGCGCATGGGGTGTTTTCCCCTCTCACCGAGCTTCGACGCGGTAGGGTGGTTTACGGCGACGGCCGAGGACATGCGCCGTGCTACGCTTGTACTGCTTTCGGAGACCCAGGAACATCTCGGGCGCGGACTCTACCTGGGCGGTCCTGTCGAGATCATGCCGGAATTGCGCATGGCTGGTGATCGTCTCGCCCAGTATCTGGAGCTTGAGCGTGATGCGGAGATGGAGCGCTGGGGCAGTGAAATTCTCCGGGGCTGCGAGGGGGCGTTTGACGTGCTGCGCAACCGCGAAGCCTACGAAGTGCATGCCGCCTGGCTCGACCTGATGAAAGACCGCTACAGCCCGCAGGTTTGGGAGCGGATCAACCGTGGTCGCCAGCGCGACGATGGCGCCGTTCACCTGGCTTGGGAGAAGCGCGAGCATACCCGCAAGATGAATCAGGTCATGTTCGGGCAGTACGATTTTCTGGTCCTGCCGGTGACGCCGGTACCGACCCCGACCCGCCGCCAGCTCGATGAGGAGTTGCGCCGCCAGTTGCTCATGCTGAACATTCCCGCCAGCTTCTGCGGGCAGCCGGTCCTGACAGTGCCGCTGCCTTTGCCGGACGGGCGCAGCGGCGGGCTTCAGTTCATCTTTAACGATGTGCGGCGTATCCCCGTGGCCCCGCTGCTGGATGCGGTGGCGGCTTATCAGCCCTGAAGTGAGGCTGTCGGGCAACGGTTCAGTCACTCAATGGTTGGGACCGTATCGTTGAAATCATGTGACGTCGGATTTGTTGGCTGGCCCGGTTGACGCCGTATGGCTAAGGTCGTCCGCAAATGTCAGGTATGCCGCAACCCGTGATAGACTGGGCCCTTGCTGTCGAGCTGCTGGGCCGTCTGGAGAAGGAGATCCTGCTGCGTGTGGTCGCGGCCCGCAACGCCGACGCCGAGCGCGCGCTGGCCGGGATCGCCGAGGTCACTAGCGCCGATACGATCTACGCGGTGGACAAGATCAGCGAAGAGGTGATCCGGGAGTGGTTCGCACAGCACTGGCCGCAGGAATGGGTGGTCGAGGTTGTGATGGAGGGGGCCGAGGACGGCCCGCCGGTGACCTTTCCGGTGGGTACCCCGCCGGGGCAGACGCTGCTCAAGTGCCTGATCGACCCGATTGACGGTACGCGTGGGCTGATGTACGACAAGCGCTCGGCGTGGGCGCTGGCCGGTCTCGCCCGCCAGCGCGGCGCGGATAACACGCTACTCGATATCGAGGCCGCCGTCATGACGGAGCTGCCCGTTTCGCGCCAGACACTGGCCGACCAGGTCAGCGCGGTGCGAGGCCAGGGCATCCGCTCCCGCCGGATCGACCTGCGCGACGGCTCGGAGCACCCGGTCATCCTGCGCCCCAGCCCGGCGGTCGAGGTCAGCCATGCCTTTGGCACGGTCGCGCGGTTCTTCCCCGAGGGGCTGGTGTTGCTGGCGCAGTTCGAGGAGGCGCTCTGGCGCCGGGTGGGGGGCGTGAGTGGAGGCCTGCCAGTTGTATTCAACGATCAATACATCTCCACCGGCGGCCAGTTTTATGAACTGCTGGCCGGACACGACCTTTTCATCGCGGACGTCCGCCCGCTGGCTTTCGCCAAGCTCGGGCTACCCGCGGCGCTGGTCTGCCACCCCTACGATGTGAGCGTGGCCATGCTGCTGGCTGAGGGCGGCTGCGTGGTCGAGCGGCCCGATGGGCGCCCGCTGGACTGCCCGCTGGATACGGTCTCGCCGGTGTCCTGGATCGCCTATGCGAACCCCGACCTGGCCGCGCGCCTGCGCCCCGCCGTGCAGGCGACCATCGCCGAGGTGTTGGGATAGGGGAGTTTCGTTTTATTCTTTCGTACACGGTTTGGTCATGCTTCTTCACGGAGACTGAATTCACGTCGCGTCAGTGGCGTTTCACGGCCAGGCCCAGCAGAAACGTCGCTGACGCGACGTCATTCTTTGCTTTCGTTCAAAACCGTGGGTTGAAACCCACGGCTAACGATCAAGCGTCGCTACGCGACGAATCCCATGCCGATCTGGTTGAATAACCAGCTCAATAATGTTTCCTTGCTGCGTGCGGCGGATTGAAGCGTCGGATGCTCTCCCCTCCCACTCGCCGGGATAGGCGCCTTGACGGCGCAAGGGCGAGGCCCCTCAATAAAAAACCCGGCTCGCGAGCGAACCGGGTTTTTTGTAAAAAGCTTGGAAGCTTGCTTATTCGCCCAAGGCGAAACGGACAAAGCGGCGGATCTTGATGTTCTCGCCGATGGTCTGGATGTTCTGGGTGATGAGCTCACCAATCGTCTGGTCAGTGTTTTTGACGAAGGGCTGTTCCATCAGGCAGACCTGTTCCAGGTACTTGTTAACCTTGCCTTCGACGATCTTTTCGATCGCGGCGGCGGGCTTGCCTTCGGCCTGGGCCATGGCGTCCTGCTTTTCCTTTTCGAGGATAGCCGGATCGACCTCGTCGCGGCTGACCGCGATCGGGCTGGTGGCGGCGATGTGCATGCAGATGTCACGCGCCAGGGCCTTGAACTGGTCGTTCTTGGCCACGAAGTCGGATTCGCAGTTGAGTTCGAGCATGACGCCGACCTTGCCACCCATGTGGATGTAGGACTCGATGATGCCCTCGGCGGCTTCGCGGCCGGCCTTCTTGGCAGCCTTGGCGATACCCTTTTTCTTGAGGATCGCAATCGCGTCTTCTTCGTTGCCGTTGGCCTCGATCAGAGCCCCCTTGCAGTCCATCAGACCAGCTCCGGTTCTCTTACGGAGCTCGTTAACCATTGTAGCGGAAATAGTTGCCATTGTTCAGCTGAGTTAGCGTGTACTTACTTGTTTTCTTCGGTGGTGGTTTCAGCGGCGGCGGGGGCAGCTTCCTCGGCCGGAGCCTGCTCCTGCTTCACCTCTTCCTCATCGACCATCAGGTCGGGAGAAATGGTTACTTCGGGCTGTGCCTCGGTGAAATCGCGTTGGATGATCGGGGTGATATCCTTCTGGGTGATGGTCGGCTCGGAGCGGCGGGCGAGGCCGTTCTGGATGGCTTCGAGCATGACTTCGACGACGAGGCGGACGGCCTTGACGGCATCGTCGTTACCCGGGATCGGGTAGGAGACCAGCGAGGGGTCGGAGTTGGTATCGACGAGGGCGATGACGGGCAGCTTCAGGCGCTTGGCTTCGGCTACGGCGATCGCTTCGGTCTTCACGTCGATGACGAAGAGCGCGGCGGGGATCTTCTTCATTTCGAGGATCCCTTCGAAGTTGCGGTGCATACGGGACATCTCGCGGCGAATGGCGGCGGATTCCTTGCCCGGCAGCTTCTGGAGCGAGCCATCGGCTTCCATGGCCAAGAAGCGCTTGTACTTCGAAAGGCTCTTTTCGACGGTCTGGAAATTGGTCAGGGTGCCGCCGAGCCAACGGTTGGCGCAGAAGGGCATACCCACGGTGTTACCGGCTTCGCGGACGATTTCCTGCGCCTGGCGCTTGGTGCCGACGAAGAGGATGTCCTTGCCAGAGGCGACGAGCTCCTCGGCGTACGCGCAGGCCTTTTCGAGCAGACCGTAGGTCTTTTCGAGATTGATGATAGAGATGCCGTGGCGGTGGTCGTAGACGTACGGCTTGGACTTCGGGTTCCAGCGGCGGATTTGGTGGCCGAAGTGTACCCCGGCGTCGAGGAGGTCCTTAATGGTGATGTTCATGATCTTTGGCTCCGTACCTGCGCGGCTAGCACCGGCGGGTCTTGGATATTCGGGTTATGGATTAGCTTTTGTGATTATGCGTTTGCTTGAAATGACAATGCGTCAAAAGAGCGAGGAAGATAGGCCCCCGTGCGGCGAAGGCAACCCCTTTTTTTCGCCGGGTGTCATTCCGCCACTGGTCATGGGCTTTCTGGAGACATTTGCCTGCCTAGACGGATGGGCGAGCCTCCTGTGCCGGTTCGGAAATCTCGGCGCATGCCGCCTTCCAATCTTTTGTATGCAGGTTTTATCAGGGGTACAGGGTGATTTTAAAGAAATGTGAAAAAACTTCTTGAAAAGATTCCGGAAAATGATGCTTTAGCGATTTTCCTTTATTGCAGGGTGGAGCAGCTCGGTAGCTCGTCAGGCTCATAACCTGAAGGTCCTTGGTTCAAATCCAAGCCCTGCACCCAATTTCTAAGGCCCCGGTATCCACCGGGGCCTTTATTTATGCCGCTTTCCGGGCGATTAGCCCGAACACCCCCCTTTGCCCGAAAAGGGCGAAACATTCTGAAATAAGGGCGAATTTCGTGGGCCAAAGCCCCACTTTTGGCCCCACTAAATCCGCCTACTCTGTTTTGTAAGTCCTTGATTTACATCAAACCCAGCTGGTTGAGGCTTCCAAGTGGGTCCAAACATGGGCCACCTCAACGCCCAAGTCCAACTTCTCGGATCCAACCCTCCAGCTCTGCCGAAACGGCTCAAGTGAACCCTCCGTGAACCCTTTTTCCATCGGGACTCAAGCTGTGCGCCGCTCTTTGCGTCCGGTGATCCTTGCCTCCTCACCATGGCTTTTCCCTCCCGAGTGGGGCCAAAAGTGGGGCCAGTTTCGCTTGTTCGTTTGTGGGGAGTAAAACTATGTGCACGAATTTCTCGTGCCGTCAATAGATGGCTAGGCTCTTGTCATCTGTAAATTTCTTCTAGTCGATGAGTAAGCTGCCTCGCCTCTGACCATCCGGCTTCAACGAACAGATCGAGTATTTGGAGGAGAGCTGTAAGGCATTTCGATTCTTTGGTGCCCTCAACCTTAAAAATGTCTCTATGATCTGCCAGTGCTTGTTGAAGCAATTCTACAACTTTACCGAGAGCAAGCGAGTCATACTGATATCCAGCTTTTGATCCTGAGATGATGGCATTGGTTGCTAGGATAAATACTTCCTGTGGGGAGCATGGAAGCAGATGGTGGAGCGTTTGTACGACATTGTGCACGACACTTGGATGAGGCTCTTCAGCCAGCGCTCGAAGCACACTGGCGGATTCAATCCAGAAACGTTGTTTCTGCGGCTCGGTGAGGTGGTTTTTGTCATCGTTCTGCTTTTCTGAAAAAGCACCACTGGTGAAATACAGTTCCCGTGCGATATCATCAATGATCTTAAGGGTGTGACGAATAGCCTCTTGGGTATACATTGCGCCTTCACTCTCATTGTCACCCTTCTGGGAGAATTTCTGCGCGTGCTTACGATGATATTCAAGCTTGGACTGAGCAGAAGCCAGTAGCTCTTTTAGGAATGTCCATGTCCGTTCGCGAGTAGCCTCTTTGGCGGCAACCACATTCACGGCGTCTCCTGCGGTAAGCCACCCTCCTTCGCGACAGACAAAAAACTGCCGATCAAGAGACTTACTCACACGTTTGCAGTCGCATTCTTGCACCAAGTTCCGAATGTACCATTCGCAAGCAGGATCACCGGTTCTGAAATAGTGGAAAAGGAATGCATTTGTTAGGCGGGGATGGATAATGTTTTCATCTGATGCATTTTCGATGGATTGTTTCGCGATGTGTGACAGTCGTGGACTGACTTCTGCGGGGAACGTATGCCACAAATGATCAAGCGATCGCACTATCATCGTGAGCACTGAAAACCGGATTTCGTTATAAATAAAATGGTCAACGAGCTCCCACATTAGTTTTGGGGCCGCCTTGCTCAAACAGTGTAGTCTCTCCGCAAAATAGAAACGGAGTGCTTCTGATTTATCCTCTCTTATCGTGTGTAAGGCCTCAGAAATTTCTGAATCAACACCACCAATTCGATAGGCATAGTACAAAAGGCCACACGCTGCATCAAGCCGTGGAGCGGGCCACGTGTAACTAGGCCATTTTTCTTCATTCTGATCGTCATCCTCTCTCGCGATTGGACGCGGGTCAGTTAATGCTTTCAGGAAAATGCGCCGCAAAGTACTCCATCGCCCATCATCGGGGCTCCACTCCGCATTACCGGCAATTGCTCTGCACGCACCAACGAGGTATCCCCATAATTCATCAGCCCTTTCCCCATGACTAGAAAGATACTGAGCAACAGCTCGCTCAGATTGTTCTACTGTCACCCAAGCCTGAGCTAATATATCAGAGTCCAGATTGCCCCCGCGCAGATCGCGAACGGGCTTTATCGCTTCGATAAGAAGTATCAGTTCATCGTCAACAGGGTCTTTGATTTGGGCATTTTTATGGTTTTGCTGTCGATCGACTGACGTCGAAGAAGTATCAACGATCTCATTGTGTCGTTTCCGCCTTTGCTCTATGTGCGAAAACCACAAACTCTTCGCCTCTTCCAAAACGAGGTCACCTTCATCTAGCGCAAGTAACAGTTTCTTCTGTGCGTATACGATGTAACTCGGTGTTGGCGAACGAGGCTCACCGTGAAATAGATGAGCAGTTTGGGGCAGATTGAGAAGGAGTTTCTCCATCCACTTTCGTTTTTGAGCATCACCTACTTTATGGAGCGCGGCAAAAAGCAATCTCCCCGCTTCACAATAATCGGCATGTGTGAGAAAAACTGATTCTAAAAGTAGAGGCTCAAGCTCTTTCCCAAGGGTTGAAGGGTACTTCGCTCCAGCCCTCATGAACACTTGCCACATTTCTGAACTTCGATTTCGAGCACAAAGAACATCAAGTGAAATCTTTAAGTGTTCACCGTCACTGATGTTTGCCCATTGGTCTAGGGTTTTCTCGAAATGCGATATGATTTCATTTTCATGGTGCTCGAAATCTGTTTGGGAGCGACCCCCCCGCCCCCGGCGCGGCGGGCGAACCCACTCGAGCGAGCTTAAAAAAAAGTTAAGCGGTGTGTTATTTAAGTATGG
>JAUTCS010000118.1 GCA_030673825.1 Verrucomicrobiota bacterium JB024
GAATTACGAGGCCGAGATTCTGACGAATCCGGCCTACCTGCGCATGCGTACCTCCGACACGGCACAGGTCTATGTCTTTACCGATCGGCTGCAAAAAGAAGGGCTTCCCTTTGTCTGGCACCCTTGGGGGCGTCGGGACGGTGAGACGCTGCGGTCTTCTCAAAAGCTCAGCGCTGTCGCCCCCTACGGGCTTGGTGAAACAGTCGCCGTCACCGAACTGGACCAACTCAACTATCCCGGAGCCTCTGCTGCTCCACCGACACCGCCACTGGGGGACGTGCGCATGTGTCTGTACTTTGACTGGCATGTGGCCCCGACCGAAGTCGAATAAGTCCGAATCAGCCGGATGTCGACTCGGCGAAGGATATCGCTGCTGAACAGAGTGATGTGCCCGAAGGCGTGCTCGATACTGTGTGGCATACTGGGGGGGAAGCACACCTCGTTGAACCTGGTCGCTCCATTGTTTAACCGCCTGCATTGCGTTGGATCGTGCAGGGATGGATGGGCAACTTCTGCGCGCTTATACCAGACGATACATAGCGCAACAGTTATCGTATAGGTGTGTTTGCCGGCATAATGCGGGAGCGCCTACTGTGGGGGATAACCTCAAAAGGAAAGGGCTACCATTCTCGCTTCAAGCGACGGTGGTGTTTCCCGGCGGTACGAACGATGTGTTTTAAAATATGCCTTATCGGTTGCGGCGATTTTGCCGTTCAAGTCCATGGGTCTGCCCACCTGAGCTACGCCCGCAGCCATCCGCGTACGGAGCTTACCGCTTGTTGTGATATCGATGCCGGGAGGGCGAAGGCGTTCGCGGAGCGGTTTGGGTACTCTCGCCACTATTCCGATATGGAGGCGATGATGGACCGGGAAAGGCCGGATGCGGTGGTTGTACTGGTTATGCCACAGGTTACGACGAAGGTAGTTTCGGCGGTCCTGTCGCGTGGATTACCGGTTTTTTTGGAAAAACCCCCGGGTATGAACCTGAAGGAAATAGACGACTTGATCGCCATTTCCACTACGCGCATGGCTCCGTCACAGGTCGGATTCAATCGGCGTTATATGCCGCTGATGCAACGTGCCCGGAAGATTCTTGAGGCTGATTTTGCGCCGATCCAGCAGGTGAATTACAACATGATCCGCTATGAGCGCAACGATCCTGATTTTTCCATAACCGCGATTCATGCCATTGATGCCGCGATGTTTCTGGCCGACAGTCCGTATCGCCGGGTGAGGTTGGATTACGAGGCGCTTGAGGGGATTGATGTGAGCCGTTGGAACGTTTCACTGCGCGGTGAGTGCGAGTCCGGCACATTCGTCAATATCCATATCCAGCCGATGGCCGGTTATTTGTCTGAATCCTTTAGTGTGCACGGGGTCGGTGTCTCCCTGCTTGGGGAGGTCCTGGGGCCCGGGCTTACGGCAAATGTTGGGCGACTGGAGCATTGGGTGGCGGACAAGTGCATCGGAGAGTATTCCGACGCGGGGCTTACGAAATCTGTCCGGCGAGGTGTTGACGGAGAGTTTGCCGCCTTTTGTGATGCCATTCGTTCGGGGAAAACGCCAACACCCTCGCTGGAGCAGTGTCGGCGGCAAGTTTGCCTGATGGAGGCCCTTCGGAAGCGCGAGACCGGTGTGATTGATTTCTCCGCTTTAGAGTTAAGCGCACCCCGGTGATGGTGTCGGCCCTGGCTGGGCTGACATCGCTGACTTTCTTTATCGGGTGCTGTCTTGAATCTGTTTGGACATTGACTCGAACCCGTTTCGCGAAAACAGTTGCGTATGGAAGAGCGCAGGGTCACGATCCGCGATATCGCCCGTGAGTGTGGAGTTCACTTTACCACGGTTTCGCGGGCCTTGTCCCGCCACCCGAGCATTCCAGATGCAACCTGCGAGCGCATTCAGAGCAAGGCGAAGGAAATGGGCTACACGCCCGACCCGATGCTCTCCGCGATCAGTGCGTACCGTACGAGCATACGCCAGCGAAGTTTTCAGGGTAATATCGCGTGGGTGACCAACTATCCGGTGGAGAAAGGCTGGGCGAGGCATGAAATATTCCGGCTGCATTTCAAGGGCGCCCGGCAGCGGGCCGATGAACTCGGGTATCGCCTGGAGGAGTTCTGGCTGGGTGATCCGTCAATGAGAAGCACGCGGGCGGCCCAGATTCTTCAGGCGCGCAACATTCGGGGGCTGCTTATGTGCGCCCAGCCTACCGCGGGAGTGAAGCTGGACTTTGACTGGTCCCGTTTTTCCTGCGTGACCTTTGGTTATACCCTGGCGTATCCGGCCCTGCATACGGTGGCTGGGCATACCTTTCATGCGATGGTGAAGGTGATCGAGCATGTGCGGAGCCTGGGATACAAGCGGTTGGGATTCGCGATATCGTCTGCCGGCGACGAGCGCATATACAATATCTGGTCCGGAGCTTTCTTGACCCAGCAACAGCATTGGCCCCGGAGCGAGCGTGTCCACATGTACTCTCCCCATCAATTAAACGAAAAAGGTTTTCTGGCATGGGTTCAGAAGTATAAACCCGATGTTATTCTTGCGCAGGAGCAAGGATTGATCAGCGTTTTGGAAAAAGCCGGGTTCCGGGTGCCGCAGGACATCGGCTTTGCTACTCCTTCTCTGATAACGGATCCGCGGAAGCCCAGCGGCATCGATGAGAATCCGCAACAGATGGGGGCAGCGGCCGTCAATATGCTGGTTGGCATGCTGCAACGAAACGAAATGGATGTACCGGAAAATGCTCACTGCCTGTTGGTGAAGGGGACTTGGTGTCCCGGTACAACGTTGCGGAATAAAGCCCATGACTAGAGTGCTAAGCACGAGCGTGTGCGCAGCTTCATGATCGCTGATGAGAGCGCAGGTTCTCATCGATACGAAGAGTGCTACAATTTTCGCGATGAATGCCTTGCCGGGGAATGGCAGATCGTGATGATAGGACAACCATGATGAGACAATTCTCGGAAATGACGATCCGTGAGCTGCCCGGACAGTGTTGTTTTTCTACGCTCGGCTGCCCCAAATACTCTCTGGAGGAAGCTCTCAGCCTGGCCGAACATTGGGGGTTTGAGGGTGTTGAACTACGCGCCCTGGATGGGACGATCGATTTGGTGGAAGCCCTGAGCCGACGTTTTGGAGAACCAGGGAAGTTGGCCGAGGCAATGCAGGGGAGGGCGGTTCGTATTGCCGCTCTGGATGCGTCGCTGCACGTGCGCCGCCCGAAGCCGGAAGACCGCGAGGAGTTGCTGGCCCTGGCTGGCTGGGCGGATGCGCTGGGTGTGGAGCGTCTGCGTGTCTTCGATGGCGGTCGGAACGAAACCGCACTGAGCGAGGAAGCGCGCGATGATATGTTGAGTACTCTTGATTGGTGGCAGCAGGAGCGCCGGAAGCGTGGGTTTCGATGTGACCTGATGGTCGAGACTCATTGGATATTAACAAACCCCGAGTGCTGCCTGGAACTGGCTCGGGCGGCATCCATGCCTGTGGCTATCCTGTGGGACAGTTTTCATACCTGGGCACATGCTCCCGTTTCACTGGGTGATACCTGGGCAATGCTCAATCCGTATATTTGCCATATTCATTTTCGGGACGGCTACCGGGATGAAAGTAAACCGGAAGGCGCGACCTATACCCTCCCGGGGCAGGGGGACTATCCGCTGGAGGCGCTTTTCACCCTTTTGAAGAAAAGTGGTTACTCCAACTGGTTCTCACTGGAGTGGGAGTGGCTCTGGCATCCGGAGTTGCCGTCTCTGGAGGAGGCGCTCGTCACGGGCCGTCAGCGCGGGCTGTGGTGAACCATTAGGATGACGCTGCCCGGGCGGCTTCGCAGACGGCTTTGGCATACGAGGGCTCGAAGTCCTCGGGCGCGATATTCGTCGTGGGCGCGAAAATGCCGACTGCCGCAATCACCTCGCGGTCCTCGTTAAACACGGGTGCGGCCATCCCGAGTAAGCCCGGCCCGTACTCTTCCTGGTTAAGTGCATAGCCGCGGGCGCGGATCGTGTCCAGTTCGGCTCGGAGGGCCTTGCCACCGGTGATGGTTTTGTCTGTGTATACCTTCAGCTTCCGCTTAAGGGATGGCTCCGTCGCTTCGTCCCAGGCGAGAAAGACCTTGCCGGGAGCGGTGGCGTGGAGATCGTAGCTGGCCCCGATTTCACCGGTTACGGAGATGGGTTTGACGCCCTTGATGACGTGGATCATTAGGGCCTTGCTCTGGTACGGGACGCACAGGTAGGTTGATTCGCCGGTTTTGCGATTCAATGCCTTGAGCGCCGGGAGAGCCAGGTCCAGTAGGGTCGTGCGGTTACGGCTGTTGGCGAAAAACTGAAACGGTGCCAGCGTCAACTCGTACACGGGGCTGGCCGCGTGCTGATCCACCCAGCCCAGGTCGGTCAGCGTCTCAAGGATGCGCAGGCACATGTTTTTGGAAACATCGGCGCGCCGGGCGATCTCGCTCACCCCGAGGGGTTCGCTGCTGTCCTTGATCACACCGAGGACGGCGATGCTCTTGCGCAATGCCGTCACGTTGTATTCCTGCCCGCTCTTCTTCGTCGCCATGCCGTATTCATCCCATTCGCGACGGACTTATTCAATACATTTTGGGGCAAGTTTTATCGCTTGGATTGCGTGTTGGTCGTTATAAATATAAAAAATCGTTTGACATTTAAAACAACAGATTCGATTAAACGGATGCATTCATTTCTATCCATGAGCACGATAATTCCCGAAAAACTTAAGCTCCTCCGTCAGGGTTGTGTCATCCCGGCGGTTCCTTTGGCGCTGGATAACCACCGCAAATTTGACGCTACCGCGCAGCAGCGCCTGATGCGCTACTACGTGGATGCCGGAGCCGGCGGCGTGGCCGTGGGCATGCACTTCACGCAGTTCGAGATCCGCAATCCCGGGATCGATCTGTTCAAGCCGGTGCTCGCCGCCAGTGCCGAGGCAGCCGACGAACAGGCCGCCAAGAGCGGGCGCACGATCCTGAAAATCGCGGGGATCAACGGCGGCACCGCGTCCGCCGTCAAGCAGGCTGAGATCGCCCGCGAGCTCGGCTACGACTTTGCCATTCCCTCGATGATGGCCCTCAAGGGAGCCCTCGACGAGGACATGCTTTACCATATGCGCAAGATCGCCGAGGTCATGCCGCTGTTCGGCTTTTATCTGCTGACCGGCGTCGGCGGCATCCACCTGCCGTACCGTTTCTGGCGCGGCGTGATGGAGTTGGACAACATCTACGGCATCAAGATTGCACCGTTCAACCGGTACTTCACCCTGGACGTCACCCGGGCGCTGGCCGAATCGGGCCGCATGGACGACATCACGCTCTACACGGGCAACGACGACAGCATCATCTACGACTTGATCACTGCCTACCGCTACCATGTCGGTGGCGAGGAGCGCACCGTGCGCATCGTTGGCGGCCTGCTCGGGCAGTGGGGTTGCTGGACAAAGAAAGCGGTTGATTTGCTGAAAACCTGCCAGGCCGTCGCGGCGGGCAAGCAGCCGATCACGCCGGAACTGCTGACCCTCTCGGCCCAGATCACGGACGCCAACGCCGCGCTCTTCGACCCCGGTAACGGCTTTGCCGGAAGTATCCCCGGTGTCAACGAGGTCCTGCGTCGCCAGGGGCTGATGCAGAACGCGCTGACGCTTAAGCCGAATGAAGTAATGTCACCCGGACAGGCGGCCGAGATCGACCGCGTGATGGCGGCCTACCCGCACTTGCAGGATGACGATTTTATCCGCGCTAACCTCAAAAACTGGTAATGCTTTATGAATACAACCATGGATGTTTTAGACCCCACGGCTCTGCCGGAATACATCACGACTGAAGAGCAGCTCGAAGACCTGCTCTCGACTCCCGACCAGGGCCTGGTCGATGACTTCGCCCAACTCGAAGGCGACATTATGGTGCTCGGTGTCGGCGGCAAGGTCGGCCCCACGCTCGCCCGCATGGCGAAGCGTGCCGCCCCGCACAAGCGCGTTATCGGCGTGGCCCGTTTCTCCGATCCGGAGGTCAAGGCACGCCTCGAAAGTTGGGGCGTGGAGACGCACTCGGCCAACCTGCTCGACTTCGACTCGGTCAAGGCTCTACCCAAGGTGAAGAACATTGTCTTCATGGCGGGTAAAAAATTCGGCACCGTCGGTGACGAGCCCTACACCTGGGCGATGAACGCCGTGGCACCGACTCTTCTCGGCGAGACCCTGCACGAGAACCGTTTCGTCGCCTTCTCGACGCTGTGCGTCTATCCCTTCTCCAATATCAACGGTCCCGGCAGCCAGCCCGACAAGGACCGCCCCACGCCGCTGGGCGAGTACGCCAACTCCTGTGTCGCCCGCGAGCGCGTGTTCCAGTACTACTCCGAGCGCAGCAACAGCCCGGGCCGGCTGGCACGCCTTAACTACGCCATCGACCTGCGCTACGGCGCGATCCACGACATCGGCCTGTGGGTTTACAACCGCCAGCCGATCGACATCCGCACCGCCGTTGCCAACTGTATCTGGCAGGGCGAGTCCACCAGCCACATCTTGCGCTGCCTGTGTCATGGCAACATCCCGGCGACGGCTATTAACATCGGTAAGGAACGACCGGCCGTCGTCCGGGACGTCGCCATGAAGTTCGGCGAGATATTCGGGATCGAGCCCATCTTCAAGGGCGAGGAAACCGATACCGCCTGGTACAACGACACCTCCGAGGCCATCGGCCTGTTCGGCCCGACCCAGATCGATATCGACACGATGATCCGCTGGAACGCCTGGTGGCTGCAAAACGGCGGCGTCCTTCACAACAAGCCCACGCACTACGAAGAGCGTGCAGGCTCATTCTAATCCTGACCCAAGCAATCGCATGCCCTCCCCGACACTTTCCACCGACATTATCACCCTCCAGAACCGTATTGGCGGTCAGCTCGTTGCCAGCTCCGGCACGGAGTACACCGCCGTGAACAACCCTTCGCACGGGATGCAGATCGCACGGACGCCGCACTCGACGGCGTCCGATGTCGATCAGGCTGTGGCCGCGGCGAAAGAGGCTTTCGCCTCCTGGAAGGCGACGCCGGTCCTCAAGCGCGCCTCTATTATGTTCCGCTACCGGGAACTGCTGGAGCAGCACTTCGATGAACTGGCCGCGCTCGTGACCCGCGAGAACGGAAAGACGATCCCTGAGTCGCAGGGAGACGTGCGCCGCGGGATCGAGGTAGTCGAACTGGCCAGCGGCATAGCCAGCCAGCTCAAGGGCGGACGCCTGCCCAATATCGCCGGGAGTATCGACGGCGAATCCAGCCGCGAACCAATCGGTGTCTGTGCCGGGATCACGCCTTTCAACTTTCCGGCCATGGTGCCGATGTGGATGTTCCCTTTGGCTATCGCCTGCGGCAACACCTTCGTCCTTAAGCCCAGTGAAAAGACTCCTCTCACGGCCATGCGCCTGGCCGAGCTGGCGACGGAAGCCGGGTTGCCCGGCGGCGTGCTCAATGTCGTCAACGGTGCGCAGGAGGCCGTCGAGCGCCTCTGCACGCACCCCGACATCGCGGCGGTGAGCTTTGTCGGTTCGACCAAGGTGGCCGAAATCGTTTACCGCACCGCGAGCCATGCGGGCAAGCGCGTGCAGTCCGCCGGTGGCGCGAAGAACGCCATGGTCGTCATGCCCGACGCGGACCTCGACTCCACGGTGCGCGCGATCATCGGGGCCGCCTATGGCTGCGCCGGTCAGCGCTGCATGGCCGGATCGACCGTACTGGCGGTGGGTCCTATCGTCGACGAGCTGGTCGCGCGCTTGAAGGACGCTATTGGCGAGATCACGCTTCTGCCGACTGACGAGCATCCGGACGCCGGGATGGGCGCAGTCATTGACGCGTCTGCCCGCGAACGCCTACTCAAGACTATCGACCATATCGAGGCCGACGGCCTCACCCTGGTAGCTGACGGGCGCAAAGGCCTGCCCGAGGCCGGTTACTTTGTTGGCCCGACACTGGTGGACGGTGTCACTGTCGATAAGGATGTGGCGCAGACCGAGCTCTTCGGGCCGGTTCTTACGCTGGGCCGGGTGCACTCGCTACCAGAGGCGATCGATTGGGCCAACAGCACCGGTTATGGTAACGGCGCGGTCATCTTTACCAAGGATGGCGGCACGGCCCGCTATTTCAAGCAGCACGTCCAGTGCGGCATGATCGGCGTCAATGTTGGCGTGCCCGCCGCGATGGCGGCCTTCTCCTTCTCCGGCTGGAACCGATCCTTCTTCGGAGACCTGCATGTGCAGGGCGAGGAAGGTGTGTATTTTTACACCCGTCAGCAGGTCAGCTTCACGCGTTGGGACGACGAGTACGTCCGCACCCAGGGCTGGTAACCTTCAACCTTTCATCTGCCCCATGTCCTCCCTCCATCGTTTCGACTGTGCCTGCGCCATCCTTCACGGGGGCGGCTCTCGCTATCAGGTGGGCTCCCTGGCCAAAGAGCTCGGTGGCCGCCGCGCCCTTATCGTGACCGATCCCGGCGTGGTTGCGTTCGGCTTCGCCGACGAGATCGCGGCCTCGTTGAAGGAGGCGGGTATCGAGTCAGTGGTCTTCTCGGAGGTTCAGCCGGACCCGACCAAGCAGAACGTCCTCGATGGCTTCGAGGCTTTGAAGCAAAACAACTGCGACCTCGTGGTCGCCCTCGGCGGCGGTTCCCCCATCGACACTGCCAAGGTTATCTCCGTGCTGCCGACAAACCAGGCCGATATTGCGACCTTCGCAGGCTTACACAAAATCCCCAACGCCGCACTTCCGCTTATTGCGATACCGACCACGGCGGGTACCGGCAGCGAGCTGACGAAGGTCGCTGTCATCACCGATACCGCCCGCGACGTGAAGATGATGATGCTCAGCGCGCCCTTGCAGCCGCGAGCCGCGATCCAGGACTTTGAGCTGACCATGACCATGCCCCCGGCCCTCACAGCTGCCGTCGGTGTGGACACCTTTACTCATGGACTTGAAGCCTATGTCTCGCGCAAGGCCAACGCCATGAGCGACCCGCTGGCCCTCTCCTGCGTCAGCCTGGTGGGTAAGTACCTGCGCCGCGCCTATACCGACCCCGGTGACCGCGAAGCCCGCGAGGGCATGATGGTGGCCTCTGGTCAGGGTGGCATGGCTTTCTCCAACAGCAGTGTCTGTCTCGTGCACGGGATGAGTCGCCCCATCGGCGCGGTCTTTCATGTGCCGCACGGCCTCTCCAACGCGATGCTCTTGCCAGCGGTAACGCGTTTCTCCATCGGGGGAGCGCCACACCGCTATGCCGAGGTCGCCCGGATGCTGAGGATTGCTGAACAGGATCGGAGTGATGGCTACGCTTGTGACGCGCTCTGTGAGTGGCTCGAGGCCTTGAACTGTGATCTAAATATTATGCGCCTGTCCGAGTGGCGAAATGCCTCTGCCGAGAAATTCCACCAGTTCAAAGCCAAGATGGCACAGGATGCGCTCGACTCCGGCTCACCCGCCAACAATCCGAGAGTGCCGACGACGGAAGAAATCGAAGACCTTTACGAAAAGGTCTGGTAACGTTCCGGGCCGTCGGCACAGGCTTCCATGGCGAAACAACCATGAGTGAGAATTACGTTTCCTTGTCCATCGTTCCGGCATCCGACTTTCACCTCGACGGTGGCGCCATGTTCGGCATTGTGCCGAAGCCCCTGTGGACGAAGACGCATTCCGCGGACGCGCTGAATCGTATCCGGCTGACCACGACGAGCCTGCTTTGGCGTCAGCGGGAGCGGTGTGTGCTGGTCGATCCCGGTATCGGCTCAGCCTGGGACGAGACTTTTCTCGACCGTTATGGTGTTGCTGTGAAAGACAGTGAGTTCTCTCAGGCACTCGAGTGGGAGGGATTGTCCTATGATACCATTACCGATGTTTTCCTGACGCATCTGCACTTCGATCATGTGGGCGGTTGTTTTTATCTGGATGAAGGCGGCGAACTCAGACTGCGTTTCCCGAATGCGGTCCATCATGTTTCCAGACGTCAATGGAAATGGGCGAACGAACCGAGCGCCAAAGATCAAGGCAGCTACATCAAGGAACATCTGGAATTACTGGCCTCATCGCAGTGCATGCAATTTCATGAAGGGGAGTGGTCCCTGATGTCGGGATTCGATGTGTTCGAAGTGGATGGCCATACCCGGGGCCAGCAGCTTTGCCGTATTCGCATGGGAGGCCGGACTTGGGTTTATGGCGGAGACTTGTTCGCGTTGGCCGATCATTTGAGGATTCCGTGGGTCATGGGCTATGACATTGAACCACTGAAAACGCTGACCGCAAAAGAGACGGTGCTGGAGGAGCATCTTTCGGCGGGCGAATGGCTTATCCTCGGTCACGATGTCAACGTTGTGGCGGGACAGGTTAGCCGCGCTGGGCGATATCCAGAGCTTGTCCATCGGATCACGCCGACAGCTTGTTCCCAACTGTTGGAATCCGGCGTCATTGAAGACGATATCTAGCTTTGGAACGGGGGCATTGCGCAACAGTTTTCGCCAAGCTTCAATTGCAGTTTGTGAATCGTCGGCCAAAATGAGATACATACAATGCCCCGTTACCCCAAAGGCTTCAGCTTAATAGAACTACTGACTGTGATCGCCGTTATCGCTGTTTTGTCCGGCTTGGTGTTAGTTGGTCTGGGTAAGATCCGACAGCGTAGTGACCGTATCGCGACAGCGGCGAGTTTGCGCTCGGTGGGCGTGGCGATGCAGTGTTACGCCAGCGAGCATGAGGGGCGATTGCCAGGGCCTCTTTATTATTCCCAGGGGGCTCGCTACAAAAAGGGCGTACCCGGCTCTCTGGGTTATTATCTCTGGAGCTACCTGGGAAGTCCGGCTCCTACGTCTTCATGGCAAGTCTGCGAGGCTATTACCAACCCGGGATATCTGAGGAGTCGTCCCTCGGAAACAAGTCCGGTGTATCTTGTCCAGCGGAGCGTCCGGCTCCCCGGGCAGTCGGGTGTTTCGCCCTTTGGCTATCCTGACCGGGAGGACCCTTTGCGTACGAGCACGTTGACGGAGTTCGACTTGCGTGAGGAGTGGGCCTTGCAGGATTTGGATCAACAAAGTCCCGATGTAGCTACATGGGATAAAAGTGATTTTGTCAGTGAGCCGATCCATGGAGATGTACGCATGACGCTTTTCTTCGACTGGCATGTCGAGGCGGTTCCTATCGAGGACTGAGTTTTTTTCTGAATGGAGTGTCCCGTGAATGCCACTACGCAAAAGGCTCCTCTAAATACCCTTTAATCCGATGATAAATAGACGCAGCCATATACTGAAAGCTTCCCTGTTCGCATCATGCATGGTGGGCGCGTTTGCCCAAAGCATGAACTACCCCATGGCGCAGGTTCGATACACCGCCGCAGACGTTGAGGACGGCGGAGATATCCTGGCGATAAGCCAACCGGTGACGAATGTCGCGACGAGTCGCTGGAACACAGTTATAATCCGGTCTCTGGAGGGCATCGCCTATCAGCCGGAGCTGGTGCTCCGGGGCGAGGCGGTGGTGAGTGCGGATACGCGTCCCACTCATCTGGGTCTCCTGCTGGTCTGCGAGGGCGGGGAAGAGGGGTTCGCTCGGGTTCCGGTCGAGGCCGACGGGACGGTGGCTTTCGAGATGCCTGCCTCTGCGTTCGTGCCCGGGTCGAACTCGGCAAACGGTGCCCCGCTTTCGTCGGCGAGCGCCATCTGCGAGATTCGTATCTACGCAAGTTTCTCCACTGCTGTGACGTCCACTTTCTCACTAGAATCATTTACCATGAAGTACGACAACGATTGGAGTCCCCTCGACGCGTCCAAGCGCAGGCACGCGCATCTGCTGGAGGGCGATATGAAAATCCCGGCGCAGTGGACGAATGTGCATCCGCGCCTCTATGCCAGTGCCGATGAGTTGGATGAGACCGCCGCGCGTTATCAAGCGGACCCTACGCTTTTCAGTGCGGTTTTACCCGCAGTTAACGGACCGGAGATGACCGGAGAGATTGTTCCCTTCGACGAAGGCGTGACCGCGCAGCGTAACGCCATCGCTTTGGCCAAGCTGGCCGTGGCTTATCGCGTGACCGGTGATGAGATTTATCTTAATCGTATCCGTGAATGGATACCAACCATGCAGAGCTACGAGCCGCCCGCCATGGGTTCGATCGGGGATTCCGTCGGATTGACGGCGGGGCATATTCTCCTGGGATGCTCCATCGCCTACGATGCCCTGGCCGGACAGGGAGACCTCGAATTGGAGCAGGTGTTGCTGGATGTGATCCTCAAACAGGGACAGCGGACGTTTGAGGATATCGTTTCCTTGCCAAGCTTCCCCTATGAACAGAATCACCTGATCATTCCGGTGTGTGGACTGGCCGTGGCCTCAATGACGGTGGCTGACAGCCACCCCGAGACGGAAGAGTGGGGCGTGCTGACCGCGAACATGATGAGCCGTACCCTCGATGCCATCGCCCATGACGGATGGTTCTTTGAAGGTATGTGGTACTGGAACTATACCATGCAGTTTCCCGTCGCCTATGCCGTGACCAGAGAGCGGATAATGGGGGATTGTGTTCTCGACGCGCCGTGCTTTGAGGAAGCGCCTGCCTACCTCGCGCATATGACGCTTCCCGATCCACGTTTTGTTTTCGACTTTGCCGACTGGGGGCCGCGGGTGGAACCGGATGGAGTCGGCTTTCAGAAAGGTTACGACTGGCCCTGGCATACACTGCCTACCCGAGTGAAAAAGTTTATCCCGTTGCTCTTGCTGAAAGAAGACCCTGCCAATGCGTTCCTGAGCGACTACATCGCCTGGACCTCTTCGGGTGACGGAGCCATGACGGGAATTCACACCATCGACGCTGTGTTCGAGATGCTTTCGCCGTCGCCGGCTTACGGTGACAAGACACGTATGGACCGGACGTACCCGGATTATCCGCCCTATCATTATTTCCCGGATATGGAGGTCGTGCACTGGCGCAATAACTGGGAAGATGCTGATGCCACCGCTCTGGCATTCAAGTCAGGCCCTCCGGCGGGGCATCACTTCGGCGAGTTGCTGGATGAGAATCCGGACTGGAAGCCCAGCCTGGGCCATGCGCATCCCGATGCCGGTTCGTTTATCCTGTTTGGACAGGGCGTGTTTCTCGCAAACGATGCCGGGTATACCGGAGCCAAGGAGACGGCCAACCACAATTCGATTCTCGTCGATGGTGTTGGCCAGCACAAGGCCGGGACACCTTGGAAGACGTTCGAGGGTAAGCCTTACGCGGAGTATGACCAGATCCGCATGGAAAATGTCTGGATGGAGCCGGGCGTAATCGCGGCGACCGCTGTCTATGAAGCGGCTTACGACGACGCCATGGAGCTTGAGGCGATGCGTCGTCATCTTATTCTGGTTGACGGACGCTTTCTCGTTATCCTGGACGAGTTGTCTTCCGCTCTGCCGCACGAGTACGAGTGGCGCTGGCATTCCGATCAACCGACGCAAGTCTTTGAGGACGATCGCTATGTCATGACCAATGGAAGTGGCCAAGTGGTGATCAAATCGCTGAACGAGGTTGTGCAGGTGCAAGTGGCTCCAACGATTGTCGAAACCAGCCTCTTTGACGCCAATCTCAGTCGCCCCCAGCAGCGCGGGTATCACCTGGCGCTGACATCCCCACGGCAGCAGGACTTTGAGTTCTTGACCGTGGCCTGCGTTCAAGCGTCTTCGGAGCAACCGGAAGCCTTTCAGGTCCTTGAGCACACGGACCGGATGGTCAAGATGACCGACGGTGAAAAGGTATGCACGGTCTGGTTTGCGGGTGCGGAGGGGCAGACTGATGCCTTTGCCTATCAGCTCTGTGATAGCACGGGGCAGGTGGAGGCGTCCGGCTCATCAGGACAGATGCTCCCGACCACCAGCCCGACCTCCCACTAAGTGCAGTCGGAACGGCCAGGCCGTCAGTGAAGAATATCCAAGGCATTCTTCTCGGGTCGTGTTGCTTTGCTCCTTTGGGTTCAACGATCGACGGAGGCAGGGTATCTGCGCGCGGTAGTATTTGCGCACTGCCTTGCGTGCATTTGGCAGTAACAGTTCGGGTCCTGTATGCTCGCGGTATGTGCGACGCCAACGCGTTGGTGTGGTAGATAACTCCTGGAGACTCCAATGCCTGCGCCCGAATGTGTACCGGTCACGCCTATACACTTTGAACGTAAGCCCGCCTGAGCATATGCGATGTGTGGTTGTTACGTTCCGCGTTGGAGGAATGATGCCTCACTGGCAAAGACTCTTGGGGCGAACCTGACGGGAAGTGCGACGGAAGGGCTGCTTGTCGGCCTATAAGACTTATCTATGGGCGAGGGTAATACCCTTCCGGCCATTCATCGCTAAGCTTGGTATGCAGCGTCCTCAGGCGGCTGCCATCTGGTTGCGGAGTCTTTTTGCCTTGAGGTAGAGGAGGCCACCGACGGACAGCATGAGCGCAGCACAGAAAGCGATGGCAAGGCGGCCGGGGAGGGGATTGGGGACGATCAGGACGCTGCCGATTACAGCCCCGTAGAGCAGGCACAGACAGCCGACCAGACGGGCCTGTTGCTCGGTGTTGTCGCCCCCGATTTCTTTCTCAAAATCCACCGGAGTTTTCAGCCGCCGGGTGAATTCGTCCAACTGGGCTGTATATGCCTGGTTGTTTGACCGTTTCCGGTAGAAGAAGGTGGTGGCCAGAAAGTAGAAGCTGGTGAGGGGGATGGTTATGATGTTGGTAAAGGTGAACTTGTTGGAGACCAGATACGCATAGGTGCTCTCGTTGATCCATGGGGTCAGGGCGGCTCTGGCGGTTTCAGTCGGTAGGATATCGTAGATGAGTACGGTCGTCAAAATACCGAAGATGACCGAGCTCCAGCCGGACCACGCCGGGGTGCGCCTGGCCAGGATGCCCATGAAGAGCACAACGGTCAGCGGGGCCTGGACGTAGGCGTTTAGGTAAAGGTAGGCGTCAAACAGCGATACACGGCCGCGACACACGAGCAGGATGGCCAGCAGCATCATGACGACACCGGAAAGCACCGTGCAGAATTGGCCGGCACGGAGCAGTTCATGTTCGCTGGCATTCGGCCTGAAAAGGGGTTGGTAGAAATTCTTCACCAAAAAGCCGGCGTTGATGTTCAACCCGGCGTCCACGGACGAAAGCGTGGCGGCAAACAGTGCGGCGACCATTAATCCGAGCATCCCGCTGGGGAGCACTTCCACGCACACAGCGATGTAGGAGGCCTCCGCGGGCAGATTGAAATTGGAATATTTCTCCGCCAGGTCCGGCACGATAATGAGTGCGCCAATGGCCGGGATGAACCAGAAGACAGGCAGAACCAGATAGCCAATCAGCGGGATAAAGGCCGACTTGCGGGCGTGCTTGTCGTCCTTGGCCATGATGTATTTGGCCGCCCCGAAGGCGATGCTGTTCTTCTGGTAGATGCCCCAGATCAGGGCGGTCGTGACATAGAGCCAGTCGTACTTGATGGAGCCGAGGGGCTTGAAGAACTCCCAATGGCTGCTGGGGATTTGCGAGATAAACGAAGAAAATCCTCCGACATGATGAATCGTCAACCCGGCTACGCCGATGCTGCACCCGATGAGCATGAGCGTCTGCACGAACTCGCCAGCGCTCACAGCCCACTTTCCCCCGACGGTGGCCAGAATGATAATCGTGCAGCTGGCCACCACAATAATCGGAACCTGGCTGATCCCAAACACACTGGAGAGCAGGATCGACAGTGCGACCAGCCAGACCGCCCCGCCGACATAAGAGGTGACGATTTGCAGCCAGGTGAACAACTGCTCGTTACCCCTCCCGAAGCGCATGCGAACGGCATCCATGGCCGTGATCAGGCGCAGTCGTCGAAAGCGGGACGAGAACCAGAGGACGGAGATGACAAAGCCGGCAATGTCGATGAGGGGGATGCTGAAAAACAGGATGCCGTAGGTGTAAGCCATGCTGGCCGCTCCGGTAAATGTCCAAGCGCTAAAGTTTGTTACCAGGGCGCTCGCCCCGAGTAGCCACCAGTTCATTTTTCGGCCCCCGGCGAAAAAATCGTTACCACCCTTGTTGAGCTTTTTGAAAATAAAACCAATGGATGCCATGAACGCGAAATAGAACACAATCATGGCGTAGTCGTAGATCGTCAGCATAGGGATATCGGTTGCGTTGGTGGCTAAACTGTTGAGGACCTGACTGGTCCGATTTTTTGGCACAAAAAAGCCCTGCCACCTTTTCGAGGTGGGGCAAAGGAGGTCTCCGGCTACCTGAGGCTGAGGGGGGGGGAGCTGCGGAACTCTTTACGGTGTCAGTTACCGCGCGGTGAGGACGGGAGCAGGGACCAGTAGGAGAATTCCCGCCTTTCTCGCGTTAGTCTTTCTTTGAGCGTTGATTGCGCACCATCGCCACGACTGCGGAGAGCCCGATGAGCCAGAGCGCGGCCTGCTCTGGTTCAGGTATCTGGTGGCTGATATCCGCTCCCTCGAAGAGGTAAACATCGTCGAGATACGCCTCGCGCGATAAGCCCGAATAGTCCGTGGAGAAGCGGAAGGTCGTCATGTCGATGCCTCCTTCGGTGTAGACCGTGGAGCCGGATACTACCGCGATGTTATTTCCCATCAGGACACCGTCGATCCAGATGTCGAAGGTCAATGAGGCGACACTGTCGGAGCCATCATTGTAGGAAACCGCCGAGTTGGAGGTGTTCACCACCATGTCCACGCGGTGCAGGGTGTCCTGACTATATGCAGCGGTGAAGGTATTATCCAGGTCGCTGAGTACACCACCGTTGAAGGTGGCCTGAAAGGCATAGTTAGCAGTAGTGTTACTGCTTTCCCCGAAAGTCAGTCTGAACTTGGTGCCGTTTACGGCGCTGGACTCATAGTAAAAAAAGCTCAAGGTCGCGACCTGGAAGTTCATGCCTGTGGCATCCATGCGGGTCATGCCTGTGTTCGTCGTGTCCCGGACCTGGAGGATTTTATTGCTGGTTCCCTGGCCGAAACTGTCCGCAGGGCTGAGGGGAGAGCCGTCGTCCAGCACCACGTTCAGCGTGGCATTCGTAGCGGTCGTGATGGAACTCCATTTGGGGCCGGTCAGGGGTGAGTCCGCTGTGTAGGATTCGAAATTGTCTGAAAAAAGAATGGTCTGCGCGTGGGAAATTGTGGCGGCTGCGACCATCGTCAATAGTAGGCTGGGGTAATACGTGAGTTTGTTCATAGAAGACCAGTAAATACCCGGCCAGCATGGGGCACAAACTTCGGCTTACGAAAACAGTTGCGTCAGTTGCATACCCTGCCTGTTGGAGCCCGATTCGGACTACCTAACCGCGCAGCCCGCGATTACGACTCAGCTCCGGACGACTCGGCAAGCCATGTAAGCTTAACGTGGAAACACGCCTGTTGCAGGCGTGCGTCTTAATCCAGTTTGCTAATGCGTTTGCGAGTCGCCTAATCGTTTCCGTTCAGGTGGGCATCCTGGTCGATTTGGCTGGATTGCTCCTCTATCTGGCGCAGGGGTAGCCAGGGGACCAGGAACCAGGCGGGAAGGGAGATTAGTACGCTCAGGTTGTAAGTCCAAAAGTAGCCGACGGCCTCTTGTGTAAACCCACAGAGGGTGCCCCCCATGATGAAGCCCAGCAATAGGATGCCTCCGGCAATAGCGCCGTAGGTCGCCTTGTTTTCTCCGGCGTTCTTGGAGATTAGGTCCACCATCACTACAATGGGAGCGAATGAAATCCCATAGCCGAAATTCTCAATCACGCCGGCGGCCAGGACCCACAGGTTTGCTTCGAACATCCATGGCTCTTTCAACAGTCCGCCAAAGGTCACGGCGTAGGTATGGATTTCCAGATGCGGGCTGTAAGCTAGATAGGAGTACATGATGTTCGGGATGAACATCAGTGGCATCAGGATAAAAAGGACGCGGTGCAGTTTAAAGACTTTGACCAGAATACCTCCGATGATGCCTGCGACCACCATGCTCGCCATGGTGAACGGTGACATCACGCCGAGGATTTTCAGGTTGAGACCCATGCCTCCGAGCTCGGGCGGGTCCAGGCAAAAGGGCATCTCGATGTACTTGCACAGTCCTTCTCCGAATCGGCTCAGAAACAGAAAGAGGAGAATGGTCAGGCCGGACTGTTGACGTACGAAGCTGACGAATATCCGACCGTACGAGCTGGGGGTGAGCTTGACGTGTTCCCCTTTGTCCACCAGCGGGTAGGGGAGGACAAACTTGAGGTAAACCCACAGCAGTACCAGCGCGGCGCCGGTCAGCGCAAAGATACCGCCCCAGGCTATGTGGTAGCCGTGGCGCTCGGCCATGATGCCTGCCAGGTAAATCAGCAGGGTCGACCCAGTCATCAACCCGATGCGGTAGCAGGCGACGTTAATGCCTGAGTACAGCGCGATCTCCTCGGCATTGAGCGAGGAGACCTTATAGCCCCGTTCGGTGATCTCGAAGATGGACAGCAGGACAATCATACCGAGGAAGACGGCGCTGATCAGCAGATAGCTGGTTCCGATGAAATACAGAATACCGGAGAGGGCGAAGATGGAGAGGATGATGGCGAAGAGCGTCCGCATCATGGTCATGCGGTAGGTGCCCATCCGCTCCACCATCGGCGCCCACAGCGCATTGAACGCGAGCGGTATCTGCAGGGCGGCGGCCAGTCCGACCATGGCGTTACTGGCTCCCAGGGTCTTATAAACCATTGTCAGAAACACGCCTGAAAAGTCGTGCGCCAGCCCGTTGACATACTCCAGCATGGGCATGAACTTCCAGGCTGGCTTGTGATGGGAGACCTTGTGCCCCTTGGGCGGTGCGGTCAGATCGGCATTGGGTTTTAGCATGAAAAAGATGATCTGTAGGAGGGCGGGGAAGGTGTCCCCTGCTCCGGGTTCAAGGGAAGTGGTTGCTGGCTTTCGCTGCCGGGCAGTGGCTGTCCTCGGTCAGCGGGCAAGGGTGAGCGCAGTCGTGGGCTCAGACAGGGAGCCGTCCAGAAACAGGAAAATGCGCTTCCCGTCGAAAGCTCCATCCGCGGGCAGCCGTCCGCTGTCCGCAGACACCCATGACTTCTGGTCGGCGGTGCAAAGAATTCCCACGCGGTAGGCTTTCTCTGAAAGCTCGGACAGGCGGGGGGGCTGATTCGGGGACTGGGCAGCCCAGCCCATTTGCAGAAACGGTGTTCCGGCTTCCGCATTGGTGTTGCCTCCCCACGGGCGATCCTCGGCGGCGAGTGAGGCGGGGCCATTGCTGCGCACGTACTGGGCGGTGTGGGTATCTGTCTGGGCCGCTTCAGACAGGGCGGGACAGCTCAGTACGTCCGAGAGCGTCCGATTGGTGGCCGGTGGCAGGTTGTAGTAGGGGAACAGATAATTATTCAGGTGGGCCTGCGTCGTATAGGTTGTCGGGTTGACATACCAGGGGAACACGGCCCAGGTGGCCGGTCCCGGCATTTTCCCCTGATGGTCGTTCGCGTAGGCAAGGATCGCCATCCCGGTTTGCCGCAGGGATGCCGACGTTTTTGTCTGCATGCTCATCGCGCGGACTTTACCGACCGCCGGAATGATGATGGCTGTCAGTACCGCGATCACGGCAATGACCGAAAGAAGCTCGATCAGACTGAAGGCCGGGCGGACGGGTCGGGGAATGCGGGGCATGGGAAGTCCTTCGGCTAAACGAGTTGTCGATGCGCGCAGGCGTGCCCCACGGCTTCGCTCACCAGGAGGGCGCGGGCATAAATCCGCAACTCGCTCAGGTGTGGAGAAAAATGCGCGTCAGGTTGCCCATTCGCGTGCGTAAGGGTAGGACTGAAGCGGCTCCATCCGTACTGGCGGTCTTCGCCACCGTCCTGCAAGTGTCCATCCACTACAAACATGACAATGTGAGGCCCACCGTCCACGATCAGGCTGACACTATGGCTGGCGGGTGTGAGTGGATCGCTCGTGGCGAGGCAGGTCTGACGGCCGTCTCCGAGGGTGAGCTGCAGCCGGTGGCTGGAGTCCAAGGCCAACCTTAATCCCTTCCCGCTTGAGTCCATTGTGTCAATGAGGACCGTATCGGCGTTACTGGCATCTACGATAAAATCGAGGGTAAAGCCCTGGTGCGTGCTGGTGGAAAAGAATTCGCTGGACAGATGATGGTGCTGGAGAAGTTCCGGGAGCCTGGGCATGGGAGCGGATTGCGGCGGCTCGGCCATGTATGCAAGAAGCGTCTCGTCCTCAATAAAGCTGTTTAGCATGTGCTGATTCAGCAACGTGTCGAGCAGGTGGTCGTCGATGCGGTGAACGCGGGCGATGGTTTTTTGGGTCTCAGTAATCCAGAAGTGACCGCTCTCCTCGATCAGGTCAGGGTAGCTCATCCGGACCGCCGGGTCGTCATCATAGAGCAGAATCTCCGGTTCCGACCACACGATGCGCTTGCCCGAGCCGTCCGGGCTATCGACTTCGCGCCCCGCGCAGAGCCAGGCGGGATTACGTCCTGAGTAAGCACCGGAGTTGGCCCAATCGTCGATCATGGAGATCGGCCCGTGGCCGCCGTGGTTGTGGAACCAGTACAGGTATCGGCCCGACTGGGTCTTCCAGACAAAGTTCGCCGCGCGCGGGTGCTTGAACAGTCTCGGGGCTGGATCGCGAGGATCGTAGGAGGCGCATTGCGGGGGAGTCCAGGAGCGTCCGCCGTCCTCGCTGTAGGCACAAGCGGGATGGCCACCTATCGTGCGGTATACACTGTAGAGGGTGCCGTCGCTGAGTTCGACCACCGTATGCTCTTCAGCCACGCGTCCGCAGTCAGGGGGAGGACGTAGCCCGACGTCCCCGTCGGGAAGGGTTGTCCACTCGATGCGGGTAGGGTCTGATTCCGTGAGAATATTGTCACTGCGTAAAAAGACGCCTTCGGATTGAGCGTAAAAGCCGGCTCCCATGGCTCCGACTTTGCTATGGGGTAGGTAAACGCTTCCACTACGGCTGATCATTGGACGTCCGACATTCCAGAAAAAACGGAGTTTTCCCTGATAGCTGTTTTGCTTGTCGCAGGCAAAGGCTCGGATAGGGATCTCGTGACGCTCGGGGGACCAGCTTTTGCCGTGGTCGTCGCTGTATTTGAAGACGTAGTGCCCGAGGGAGTCGACACGTTCATAGGTGCCGCCATCTTCACGGAGAACTTCCCGGACACGGTCCGTATTGTGATTGTAGAACGCGTAAATGCGCCCGGAGGGGACCTTCAGTGCAACGGCATAGGAGGCTTCGGGGCCGTCTGCAGGCTCAAGCGGAACAGGCGATTCCCACGTGTGACCCTGGTCGGTGCTGCGCAGGGAGGTGACGATCTGGCCCGGGTCTCCCTCGTCACCGGTTCCTGTGGTGACGACGCAGACCCAGGCACCGTCATCGGCTTTCACCACGTAGGGTTGATCGCAGTAGTTCAGGGTAGGGATGCGTAATCCTTGGGCCGTATTGCGGGAGTCGGCGGTCTTCTCTTGTTCGGAATGTCTCATGGGGTGGGGGGCTTGGGCGATACTCAGGCTTTGACCTCTGCCACTTGCGGAGTGCTCGCGCGGGGGTATTCATTGCATAGGTAACGCACCCGCGGTTCGTCCTCAATGATTTTTGGGAAACGGGTGGACCATTCGTCGATAAAGTAGTTGTCGCTATAATCGTCACATACGGTGGAGACTTCACCGCTGACGGTATAGCCGATTCCGTCGATGCGTACGCCGGTGCCCTCCTCCGCCCAGAACTGGTGAAATGTCGAAGCGGGAATCGAGATGCTTTCGCCAGGTTCCAGGCGAATTTCCGAGCCGGCCTTGATGATGCGACGCGTACCGTCTATAGAGGCGGTTATGCTGCCGCGGGGGCTGGGCAAGCCGTCCTCGCCGATGGTGTGCAGGCTGACGATTACGTTGCCTCCGCCGCGGTTGATGATGTCCTCGCGCTTGCTCAGGTGGTAGTGGATGGGGGAACGCTGGTTCTCCGGCTCGATGAGGAATTTTTCGGCGTAGGGCTTGGGATAGCGGTGGTCCTTGGCGGGAGGAAGTCCGTTGCGAAGCGTGAACAGTGTGCGCCCCAATCGGTGGAAGTCCTGGCTGCCGAAATCCGTCACGTCCCATCCCAGTCCGCAGTCGCGGATTTCGTCTGATTCGGGGCCGGCCTGTTCCCACTGCTCAGGGCTCCAGTGCCCGAAAGTGGGCAGGCTGATTCCTAGCCGTTTGAGAACTTCCTCTGAGATGAGGATGGATTGATTAATGGTGGAGCGGCTCAGCGGCGACGATCCAAGTGGGGTTAGGAAAGGCGATTGCATGAACGGCTGTATGATCGATCAAAAAAGAATAATCAAGAGAAATAATTTGAGTTTCATCGATAGGATGGGCTTTTGGACTTGTCGGAGGCGTATGTGGTATATACCGTGGTGGCGATAATTACTACATGAACATCAAGCAGGCCAAATCGGGGCAAGTGGAGGTCTTTGAGACCAATGCCGTCAGACTTTATCATCAGCTCCAGCGGGAAATCCTGATCGGGAAGCTTCACCCTGGTGAGCGTCTTGTGCGTAAGGCCTTGTGCGACCGTTTTAAGGTCAGTCAGTCGACGGTGACGGAAGCGCTATGGCGCCTTGAGAGCGATGGTTTGGTGGAGAGCGCACCGATGTACGGGACGCGCGTCTGCGAGATTACAATGGAGCGTACGCGCAATGAACATATCCTGCGCGAAGCACTCGAGTGTCAGGTTGCCCGGGAGGTTACGGAGGTGTTGCGCCCGGATGACGAGCCGGTTTTGTTGGAGATGGCGGACGAGGTTGATCGCGCGATGCAGGTCGGGGCAAAGTACTCCGAGGCAGGGATGGAGTCACACCGTTCTTTTCATATGAAACTCGCGGAAATAACTGGTTTAGAGATCCTTATGAAGGAAATGGATCAGCAGTGGAGGCGGCATCTGGTGTTGTTTAACTGGATCAGTTCGAAGCTCCTTCCGGTGCCGCAGGGCTGGCACCGCATGTTGTTGCTGGAAATTTTTTCGCGTGATCCTGATCGGGCTGAGCGAGCCATGCGCACGCATGTGCGCTATGGGCGCTCCCGTTATCTGGAAGTGGTTGAAGAGATCAACAGCGATCATAGCCGGCGCTAGGAATTGTTCGGCCCGCGGGGGTGCGCTGGGTGCACACTCAGCGGCATGCAAATGGTAGCCCTGATTGTGTGGCCGCGGGGTGACTGATGGTGTTGACGCCGTTTGTTTCTCTGTTTTGAGGCGGAAGTAGCGTGCCGTGCAGGCATGTTGGCGGAGCTGCGTGTCGAGTGCCACGGTGGGAGAGGTTCAGTAGGGCGCGTTATTTCTGTATTGTGCCCTTGGATCCGTTTTGGACGGGTTTAAGTTTTTGGAAAAAGACCTTGACCTGGATAAATATAATCGATCAAATTTATTTCAACGCTTACGTCGTTGTTAGCTTTAACCCCGAAAAATATTACTATGAAAGCATCCTTCCTTAATGGCTTGGTCCTGGCGCTTGCGCCTTTTGCGTTTACCTCCGGTCTGGTCGCTCAGACGGTGATGATTGACTACAACAGCGAATCCTCCATCTCGGATAATCTGACGAAGGGGCTGATGCGCGCCACTTCCGGTACTGGCTACGAAAGCGCGGGCGATCTGACCTACAGCGCGGGTAGTGGCCTCTCGGGCTCCGGTGCGGCCTATGCCCCCAGCGGTTTTCCTGATAATCTTATGTACGCGACGAAGGCCACGTTTGACGGTGGTTTCACTTCTGCGACGTTTGGAACGTACGTGTACACGCGTGCCGATGTTCTCACCAACCAGGGTGGGTTGGCTGTGTCGATGGGTTTTGTCAGCCTGGCGACCCCGGAGTCGGGGAATGGTACGGCTAACACCGGTAGCCCGGCTGGCGTTCCGACGCCGACTCCCCTGAGTGCGTCGAACCAATACTCCCTGGCTGTATCTCTGCGCACCTCGTACGATACCGAGGGCAATGAGGTTTTTGGGTTCAACCTCTATAGTAATGGGGCGTTGGTCGGGCAGACCTCTTCCAGTGAAACGGTGCTCGTGACTGTGGGCAGCTGGTATTACTGGGAAGCGTCGGTTGGTCATAGCGGCAACGACTACACGGTGACGGCCTCGCTCTACTCCTCGGATGGTTCAGGTACGATTGGCGGAACGGCTCTGCTCACGAAATCCTTTTCCGTCGAAAACGCGGAGCTGTCCGCGCTGGAGGATATTTATGGCCTGCTTTCCGGGCAAAACTCTGGTCGCCGCGGTATCGAGTATCTTGATAATACGAGCTATGAAGTCATTCCTGAAGTGTCCCAGTCTTCGTTGATCATGGGTGCCCTTGGCATGTTTGCCCTGTTGGCCGGCCTGCGCCGTTGCCGTCGGGGTTCGAAGTCTTGATCTGGAAGCCAGGGGTAAGGCCGTCTTTATCGGTACGGCCTTACCCCGGGTTTTGCCTTATGTTGATTCAGCTCTTTGGCAGCCGGTTCCGCTTGCCTGCTGTACCGTGGTGTCGGGCTAGGGTTGCTTTTTTCACTGCCATCGACTGGGGGAAGCCCGTTCACCCAGTGCATGCCGGGCGCGTTTTTCTCTGTTCTTGCATTTTCGGATTTGAGGGACCGGGCACGGACAGGCCCTTTATCTAAATGTAAAAATGCCTATCTAATACTAGGACTAGTGATCCGAAGGTTCCCCCTCCTTCCCCACAACAGTCACCACCCGTTTTTTCGAACCAGTCTGCATTGCTGGTCATCAGCTTTATCTTCAGTTCTCATGATTCACCTGAACCGCATTATCTACTCCGCGCTGGCATTTCTTGCGATCGGTCTGATTCCGCTCCATGCCTCGCGTACTTATAACTTTCCGCTGAACCAGATCGGCGACGACGGCCTGGCGGCGTCCTGGAGGGACAATTCCTCCTGGGCGGATGTCGATGTCGAGTACCAGGCCGATCAGGTCTTTGAGGAATTAAAAGCCCAGCGGGTGACCGTGTCGGCTGTGCGCCAGGGACGCGTTCAGATGTTCGGGCCGTCCTTCTCGGTCGAAGAGGGAAAAATATATAGCGTGTCCATCCGGCTCCGCTCATTGGGTGCGCCCGCCTCGGTGCTGTTTTTGATCCGGGAACCCGGCCCTCCCTACCGTGACAAAGTGGCCGAGCACAGGTTCGAAGCCACGACGGAATGGAAAACGCAGAGCTTTTTCTTTGAGGCCAAGAAAAACGTTGAGAACTACATGCTGCTCCTCGCTTTTCCGAGCCCGTGCGACGTGGTTATAGAGCGGATCGATATTCTGGAAGAGAGCCCCGAGGAGTTCACGGATCGCATGGCTCACGCGCATACTGGGGACGGCCTTTTCCGGCACCCGAATCCCGGCTTTCTGCTCGGGAAAACGGGCTACACGACAACGGCTGTGATCGATCGCCAGCGGCAGTACCCGCTGCAGATCGGCAAGCAGTATGCGCTCAACCCTCCGGCTTGGGAAATCCGGACGGAGACGGATGCGGACGCGACCGCAGTGGTCGAGTTGGGCGACTACAACACAGTTTTCATGACCACGTTGGCCGATCTGCTCCCGGGGCGTCCGTTGACGGTGCTGGCGCGGGTACGCCTCACAGAGGGGAGCTTGCCGGTTACGCTTAGTTTTTTCAGTCCGAGCTGGTCCGATGCTCCGGCGGAGCTCTTTACCGTAGGAGAGGAGTGGACTGTTTTGAAACTGACGGGCACCCCGCCCATGGACGACGGCATCCAGGCGCGAGTCGATTTGACGGTACAGGGAGAGAGTGTGCCCGGGAGCGAACTTGAGATCGATTACCTGATTCTGACCAATGAGCCGGACGAGGCTGAAGCCGCTTTGGCCGAAGCCTCTCCTGTGGCGTTTGCGGCCGAGCCTGACAAGGAGATGACTTTCTACGTGGTGGGAGAGGACCCGGTCGTGACTCTCTTCCGTGCCGGTGGAACAGGGGAAACGGTCTCGTGGAAGCTGGTGGATGCCGAGGGCCATGAGTTTCGTTCAGGTACCTGGACGATGGCGGGTGATGGTCCGATCAATGGAGACTCTACCTATACGTTCAAGGATCTGCCCGTGGGCTGGTGGCAGTTACAGTGGGATGCACCCTGGGCGCAGTTCCCGACCGGCGTGGTAAACTTTGCTGTCGTTCCGCCGATGGAGCGGATTGGCGGGAGCGCTTCGCCCTTCGGGATTCATGTGGAGGGCTGCGAGTACGGCCTGGAAAAGATGAACTATATGGGTATCCAGTGGCTGCGTACGCAGAACCCTCTTTGGACGAAATGGTCCGCCGTGCAACCTGAGCGCGACACCTGGGTGTACCCGGATGAGTACATCGATCTTTTTATCAACGCGGGGAAGGATATCCTGCTTGATCTTGACCGCACGCCGCGCTGGGCGGCCCGCAACCCGGACAACTTCCGGCTGACGACGGACTTCATGGACTACCGGGCTGATCTACCGGGCGACTGGCCAGCGTGGGAGGAGTATGTGCGCCGCATGGTGGAGCGTTATAAGGATCGTGTTCATTACTGGGAAATTTGGAACGAGCCGGACATTCCTTTCCTGCGTCCTCCCGAAGGGATGACCAATGCTGAGGCTTTCCTGCAACTACTGGAGCACAGCACGCCGGTGATTCGCAGTATCGATCCCACGGCCAAGGTCGTTATCTCCCCGGCATACTACCTGAAAAAGCGTGGTGATCCGAACGGTTATCAAGAGGATTTTACCGAGCGTTTGATTGAGGCCGGTGGCATGCAGTATGCCGATGTTTACGCCGTCCACTTTTACTTCGCGCCGGGCCAGCGGGTTTTTGATCATCCCGAGAAGTACGAGGATAAACTCGACAAGGTCCTGGATGCGATGGTCGAGGCTGGCTGTAGCGATCCGCAGATCTGGAACAGTGAGTGGGGGATTATCAACTTCACCATTCCCACTCACCCCGTCAACCTGCCCAGTACAAACGGTCTTAGCCCGGTCCAGGCTGCACGTGACCTCGTCGTGTGGAGTGGCGGTATGCTGGCTGCCGGATTGGAGAAGCTCTTCTGGTACGATGGACAGGACAATTACTACCTCCACTTCCATGTGACCAAGAGCTTGTTCGACTACAAGCAGCCGCGACCGGTGGCGGTCGCTTATGCCGTGCTGACCAAGCAGCTGGACGGTTTGGCTTTTGTCGATGAGGAGCCCGTCGAGGGCGAGTCTGGTCGGGTGCTTGTCTTTGAAAGCGAGGACGGGAGTCGCCAGGTCCGACTTGCCTACGCGTTTCCGGGCGAGAGCTTTACCTTGCCGTCCGAGGGTGTCGCCGCAACGACGGATTTTCTCGGGCAGCCGCAGACCGCTTCAGACGGTGGATACACCATCGGAGAGAACCCGGTATATCTGGAAACCGGACTTTGAGGAATATACGAGATTACGTTGGCTCCCATGACTGAGGGTAGGGTTCCACCCTCAGTCGGGGATACCCCCAGCGCCTATGAAGAAGAATAGCCCAGTTGGAAAGCGTGGATTCGCCTTGATCATTGCGCTGAGCTTGATGGCGTTCATCTTTCTGCTGCTCCTGAGTATGGGGACCCTGCTGCGGGTCGAGAGTACGGTATCCAGTGTTCATCGACAGCAGGCACAGGCGAAGGCTAATGCGCTGTTGGCGCTCAATGTTGCCATGGGCAATCTTCAAAAGCTGGCCGGACCGGACCAGCGCGCGACAGCCGCCGCGGACGTATTGTCGAGCGAGGGCTATGCTGCGATCGACCCGGATGACCATGCGCGCCACTGGACGGGGGTATGGGATGCGACGAGGTCCCGTGGTGATGGGTTTCTCGGGTGGCTGGTTTCCGCTCCGGCGGGAGGCCTGTTGCAGGCCGAAAGTGATGCTGTCAATCTGCCGCAAACTACCGTCACCCTCGTCGGGGCAGGTACGCTGGGGACTGCGGCGTCCATGGAGGCCTTTTATGTGGAGGCTCCGCTTGCCTCTATCATGGAACCGGGTGGCGTCGGAGAGTCTGGCAGTTTCGCTTATTGGATCGGCGATGAGGGCGTGAAGGCGAAATTTCAGGGCACGCTACCGTCCGAGGACTATCCCTCTGCACCGCGGGCTCAGGATGATTTTCGGTTGAACCAGAGAAACGCGGTCGAAATGTATGGCGACCTCGCAACGGAGGATGTTGGCGGCCTCATCGATGCAAGTGCGTCGAATCAGCCGCGTTCAACGACCTGGGGCGGACTGTTTTTACCGGATACCGCCAACACCATTCTTCCCGCGGATGAGAACATCCTTCGGGAGGGCTATTTTGACTTCACTCCTGATAGCATCGGGTTGCTGACAGACACCAAAAACGGTGGCTGGAAGAAAGACCTGACCTGGCTCTTTGAGGAGGAAGATGGTGCGGTGGCCGATGCGCTTGAGGAGATCGATGCCGTGGCCGGCGTTGCGGATTCTCAGATCACAGCGCAATGGCCGGAAAACCGTGGCCGCACGCATTGGGCTCCGGCGCCGACCTGGGATTTGCTGCGCTCCTATTATCGGTTATCGCGGGAAACCGAACCGCTGGCAGTCCGCTCGCAAACCTCCACCCGTCACGGGATCGTCCCGATTATTCCGCGGTTTATTATTAATTTTATTCCGGGTTTGAACGGTAGCCTTCAGGATAATGGGACACCTGCGGATTCGAGCGACGATTACTTCACCGGAAATTTGCGTGTGTATCTGGACGTTCAGGTCGTCCTTTGGAACCCCTACGATTCTTCTGTGCGTCTGCCCGCCTCTGACTTGGAGGTTTTGTGGACGGATGCCGCAGACGGTATCAGCCCGGACATGCGGATGGTTTTTGGAGATTATGGATCTGCATCTGAGAGGCAGGCGCATCGGGGCTCGCTGGTTCCGGATTTCAAGGGGCCGACGGGCGAGGGGTTTTTTAACTACACCGACCATTTCGCTCAGGCCACCGATTGCTTGGGGTTAAAATTCCGGATGCCGGATACAGTTATGGCGCCGGGAGAGGTTCTGATATTTACGGTCAGCAACGCCGATAACGGCACTGGATATACCGGCGTCAACGTTCTTGAGAATCGCGCGGGTTTGGGGGCTCCAAATACAGTCTGGCTGGAGCTGCCAGACCTTATCGACCAGACTTCAACACCTCTGAATGGCCATCAGGTGACTGAGGCTTTCACATTTGAAAAACTGGATAAGAGCGGCGGTGCCGGGGAAACGACTCTCGTCGAGCATGTTGCGCTGAAGCGACTGGGAACGGCGGGCGACGACGCGGTGGAGAACTACTCCGATTATTACGCGCGTTATATCCAGCGTCAGATGGACTCGTCCGATCCGTTCCCTCAAGAGAGTAATCTGGATCCACTGACGGACACGGCCTCCAGCATGAGCAATGGGTTCAGCCTGGACGAGGGGCAGTGGTTGCAGTTCGATGTTGGGATGCAGGCCTCTCAAACGGGGTACCGAAACTCACGCTGGGCCATGAACTATAATCCGCGGGCGTCCGTGACTGGCCGTTCGGAAGTCGACCTGTGGAACAACCCTAACCATTTCGGTACGTGGCGCTGCTCGCCCGCAGTCAAGCTGACCAACACGGTCGTGGCCGGAACAAAGACCCGGGTGGCCGAACGTCCCATTTATTATGGGCCTTACGGCTGGCAATTTCAGCTCAGTTTCTTTTCCCTGCCGCGGCAGGGGTTCAAGCCGCTGAGTCTGGGCGATTTTCAACACGTCAACGCCTATCCGCGCGGAACCTCCAACTGCTACCTGATCGCGAATTCGCTGGTGGACCTGCGGCTTCAGGATGTCTCGGATACGGTCCGCTCCCCAAATGCACCGGATACTTACGCTCCTGTTGTTGATGGCTCATACCTGCTTAACGAAGCGCTCTGGGATGGCTACTTCTTTTCGACGATCGATGGTTCCGTTTTGCAGGCCGATCTGGATAACGGTGAATCTTTTCCCAATTCGAGGATACAGCTTGCGCAGGGAGTGATGCTTGATGCTTTCGAGGATGATCCGGACCGTTTCTCGGAGGGCGCCGCCGACTTGACCCTGGATGGCGCTTTTAATATTAACTCAACCTCGAAGGAAGCCTGGAAGATGGTGTTGGCGTCCAGCTACGGTGTTCGCTACACGCCCCAAGGTGATGTCATCGGCAGGGCTCAGGGGGTTGCGTTTTCACGGTTGCTCAAGCCCTTGGGCGACACGGATGCGACATGGAGAGGCTATCGCGAACTGACGAAGGCAGAGCTGGAAACCCTGGCGGGGGAGATTGTTCAGGAGATCCGTCGCCGCGGTCCTTTCCTTACGCTGGCTGATTTTGTCAACCGCCGCCTCGATGCGCCTGCGAGCGGGGCAGGTCTGCAAGGAGTCCTGGCGCAGGCGATCGACAACTCCGGAATCAATAGCAATGACGCCCTCGGCCTTCCGCCCGATACGAACGAGCTGAGCAGCATTAATGCCACCGCCAAGCTGTGGTACATCGAAGAGGCGCTTGTGGGCTCGCGTAGCGCCGGGGCACCTCGATGGCTGATTCAGGGGGATATTTTGCAGCGTATCGGCGGCATGATCAGTTCCCGCTCTGATACCTTCATTATCCGTACCTACGGTGAGTCCGCCAGTCCGATTACTGGTGAGGTCGGTCGCGCTTATTTGGAGGCAACCGTGCAGCGCTCGCCGGAGCCGGTAACGCCTTTGGCGGGGGCGCCGACTGAGCCGGGGGATGCCTTTGGCCGCCGCTTCACGATCGTCAGTATGAAATGGCTGAGGGAGGAGGAAATATGAGGTACGCTCGACATATCTCGGGTGCGACTCTTTGTGCGCTGTGCATGATCGCGCCTTTGTTATCGGCTCAGGAAGATGTCTCCGTTGTCAAAACCATCCGCTCTCTCGGTTTGGTTGAGAAGACTGTTCGGATGTCCTCGCCAGATTTTTCCGGGGGGCAGATACTTCCTTTTTTTGACCGTGCCATTCGGGGGCCGGTTCACTACTTCGGCCCACCTGTACTTCAATTGCATACGACCGATTCAGGGGAGGGGGCCGCTAACTCCACTTATCAGGTCGCTCTGCCCAAGAGCGAGGTGGTCCTGCTGTTGGGAATAAAATCAACGGGCGGCTTGATGAAGTTCATTGCTCTGCCTGACAGCTATGATTCGCCGGGTGCCACGAGTGTTTCGATCCTGAACCTCACCCGTATGGAATTGTTTGTCAAAGTAGGGGAGGAAGCGGGAGTAATCGGAGTCGGGACGATTTACCGACAGGATTATCCGGCAGGCGAGTACGACGAGTTGCCGGTTTCAATCGCTGGGAAATCAGGTGACAGCCTCGTCCCCATTATAAACAACAAGCTGCGGCTCATGCCCCGGCGGACGGTCATGCTGTTGGTTGCAGGTGACGAGGCAGTTAAAGCCCGTAGGCTGGATCGGGGCGAGGTCGAGGTGTCGGTGGTGTATCGCTCACCGCTTCTGCCCTCTCCATCGAATCCATAGGGCACTTTCGCTTTTGTCTGTTGCCCGCGGCGGTGGGTGTCGCTGCATGTGCTCGTGGCGACATGGTATTTCCGTGGGAAAACCCAGGACGAGGTCGAGGAGTTCGAGCGGTATTACGGAGGCTGGAACGGCTTTGCTGAGGGTCTCGTGCACGGCTTTATCGGCACGGGGGAGTCCCAGATGAACCGTCTTGAGACGCGCTAATCCGAGCTTCTGAGCAACGAACGCTTCTGGCGCAACGGCTACTACTTGAGCTGGATTGGCGTCATCGTCTGTGGCGGTTGCGTGGCGAACGAGAGGCGAAAGGCTTTGTGAGCTTGGCTCAGTAACAGAGGCTCATCTATCCAAGATGAAGCTACTGGCACGGCATAGGGGTGTGTCGATGACGAGAAGGTTACAGAAGTCGTTTTTCGTGGTAGATGTTGTGAACACTCGCGACGATAGAGCATCTTCGTTTTACTCTGTCGCAGTCAGCGGAAAATACGTTGGCGTTGGTTGTTTAAGCACCTCGGGTTAATTCGTCGCGTAGCGACGTTTCCTGCTTGGACAGTCCGTGAAACGCCGCTGACGCGACGTGACTTCAGTCTCCGAGCATAGCCGTGGGTTAAAACCCACGGCTATGCACACAGCATCGCTACGCGATGCTCAGCGGGAAAGCCATGACGATACCATCGTGCGACAAAATAAAGCGAATATGCTCTAACGAATCCGCTCAAAACGCCGCACGTGGAGATCCTTCGACGCGTCCGCATGGCGGACTTGCTCAGGATGACAACGGGCGGCGTGATGCGTTTGGTTCGCATCCGACGAGCACACGGCCAGCCGCCGCTCCCCCTCACCCCCGGAAGCGCTGGACGATGCTGTCCTGGGCGGCGTCGAGCTTTTCGCGGTGGTCGAGGGTGTAGTGCAGGCCGCGGCTCTCGCGGCGCTGGAGGGCGCAGTCGATGATCAGCTCGGCCACCTGGATGAGGTTGCGCAGTTCGAGCAGCTCGGGCTCGACCTTGAAATTCCAATAATACTCGGTGATCTCGCGCTGGAGGTTCTGCACGCGGGTGCGGGCGCGCTGGAGGCGCTTGTCCGTGCGCACGATGGCCACGTAGTCCCACATGGTGCGCTTGAGCTCGTCCCAGTTGTGGTGCAGGACGACGCGCTCGTCCGGGTCGCGCACGTCCCCGTCGCGCCAGTGAGGCATCTCCAGGGGCTCGTTGCCGTGCGTCTCCAGGTAGGTTAAAGCGGTCTGGGCGCCGCTGTGGGCGAGCACGCAGGCCTCCAGCAGGGAATTGCTGGCCAGGCGGTTGGCCCCGTGCAGGCCGGTGCAGGCCACCTCGCCACAGGCCAGCAGGCCGTCAAGCCCGGTGGAGGCGTCGAGCGCGGTGGTGATGCCGCCGCACATATAGTGGCAAGCCGGGACGACGGGGATCATTTCTTTCGCCATGTTGATCCCGGCCTTCAGGCACCCCTCGTAGATGGACGGGAAGCGGTCGCGGATGGACTCCTCGCTCTGGTGAGTGATGTCGAGCCAGACATGCTCGTCCCCGGAGCGCTTCATCTCGGCGTCGATGGCGCGGGCCACGATGTCGCGCGGAGCCAGGTCGGCCCGCGGGTCGTAGCGCTTCATGAAGGCCTCGCCCGCGGAATTGCGCAAAACCGCGCCCTCGCCCCGGACGGCCTCGGAGATGAGGAAGCGGTCCTTCGTCCGGGCGAACAGCGCGGTCGGGTGGAACTGGATGAACTCCATGTTGCGCACCTCCACACCCGCCCGGAAGGCGATGGCGATCCCGTCGCCGGTGGCGATGTCCGGGTTGGTCGTAAACTGGTAAACCTGCCCCACTCCGCCGGTGGCGAGCATGACCACGGGCGCGCCAAAGGTGTGGACGATCCCGGTGTGGACGTTGAGCACGTAGAGGCCGAGCACGGCGTCGGGGCCGGGGAGCTGGAGCTTGTGCCGGGTGATCAGGTCGATGGCGAAGTGGTGCTCGAGCATCTCGATGTGCTCACTCGTGGCCACGGCGTGCAGGAGCGCCTCCTCAATGGCCGCGCCGGTCAGGTCCTTGACGTGGAGGATGCGGCGCTTGGAGTGGCCGCCCTCGCGGTGCAGGGAGATGCGCCCGTCCTCCAGATTGGTGAACTCCACCCCGACGCGCTTAAGCTCCTCGATGCGGGCGGGCCCGGCGCTGACGACCTCGCGCACCACGTCCTCGCGGCACAGCCCGTCCCCGGCGGTGAGGGTGTCGGCCACGTGCAGCTCAAAGTCGTCCGTCTGCGAGGTGACTGCGGCGATCCCGCCCTGGGCGTAGTTGGTGCTGGACTCCGCCCGGCTCTTTTTGGTGATGATGGCGACGCGCTTGCCCGCCGCCGCCACCTTCAGGGCGAAACTCAGACCGGCAATCCCGCTGCCGACCACGATGACATCGTATGTTTTCACTTAGTTAGGAAAATAACCACAAAGGGCACAGAGAACACAGAGAGGGTTTTTCAGGAAGATTTAACCGCAATGACACAAAGGCGCAAAGCTAGACTGAGAGGAATTTTGAGGATTTTAGCCAGCATGAACGCTACGGTGTTGGCGGACGGTAATGCGGACGCGAGTCGTAGAACGGAATGCGGCTGAAAAGCTCCACCGTCGCGATTTCGCGCCACTCGGTCACGATCTCGACCTTGCCGCCGTCGTAGAAATCGCTCTCGATCTGCCGACCGTTCGCTAACTCTTTCGTGTATGTTTCGCCGAAGCGCCACTCGGATGCCAGATACCTCAGGCGGTAGCGCACCCGTTCATGCTCACGTACGAAGTCCGCATCTCCGCTACCGAAATCGAAGTACCACATCGCGACCGCCGCCAGCGGAAAGGTCAGCGTGACCTCGGACTGGCCGGGAACGGAGAACCAATAATCCCCTTTTGCGATCATTGGTATCGTCGAGCTGCGGTACAGGGGCGAGTACCACTCAAATCTTTTTGAGCCCACTTTTATCGCGTTCCCCTCCATGTCCTGTAACTGGATCGCAATGCCGACAGGCGGCCCGCCCGAGATGCCCCAATCCTCAAAGTTCATGGCGAAGTTGGTGTAGCCTGACCGGTCTCTCAGCGACGGGTTACGGCAGGTGATGGCGACCCGGTGCCCGTCCAGCTCCTTCAAGCTATACTCAAAAACCAGTTTGGGCTCGCCGGTCTCTTCCTCCACCTCCTCCTCGGGCGGGACCGATAAATACATCCATGCACACTTTCCTCCCCACAGCACGCCCGGCAGAAGCAGGCTGGCCAGGAGCAGGAAGCGGAGGGGCATTCTCACGACAAAGGGCGGGATGGTTTAGAAGATCAGTTGAGCAACACTCATTTCTCTGTGCCCTCTGTGTCCTCTGTGGTTAAATGCTCTCCCCCCTTACAGCTCGATGTTGTCGATGAGGCGGGTTTCCTCGAGCCAGACGGCGACGGCGAGCAGGCACTTGCCGGGGGTGATTTCGCGGACGGGGTGCATAGTCTCGCGGTCCACGATCTCGATATAAATGATGCGCAGCATCCGACTCTGGGTGAGCAGGTGGGTGACCTCGGCCTTGACGCGGTCCACGCTGGTGCTGCCGGCCCGGACAAGTTCCTGCCCGGCCTTGAGAGCCTGCTGGATTTTGGCGGCCTCGGCCAGCCGGGAGGGCTCCAGGTAGCGGTTGCGCGAGCTCAGGGCCAGGCCGCTGGACTCGCGCACGATGGGCGCGGCCACGATCTCGACCGGCATAAAGAGGTCCTTGGCCATCTTTTTGAGGATGGCGCACTGCTGGGCGTCCTTTTGCCCGAAAACGGCCACATCGGGACGGCAGAGGTTAAAGAGGATGGTCACGACGGTGGTGACACCGCGGAAGTGGCCGGGCCGGGTCAGCCCGCACAGGTGCTTGCTGACGACCTCCTCGTTCACGTAGGTGGAGAAGTCCGGCGGGTAGATCGCCTCCTTCGTCGGGGCGAACACGATATCCGCGCCATGCTCCTCGCAGGCCTTGATATCGGCCTCCAGCTGGCGCGGATACTTGCCAAAGTCCTCGTTGGCGCCGAACTGGGTCGGGTTGACAAAGATGGACACGACGGTCAGATCCGCGCGCTGGCGGGCCACGTCGATAAGCGAGAGGTGCCCCTCGTGGAGCGCGCCCATGGTCGGCACGAGCGCCAGGAGTTTTCCCTTTCCGCGCATGCGGATGGCCCACGACTGCATCTCTTGCGGTGATTCGATAACCTGCATAACGGCAACGGCTCAGGTGGTGAAAAAACCTATCATCATGCAGAATTATCGATCAGGAAAGGGAAAAAAACATTTTCCTTTTGCCGCGCGATTGGTTTGCTGGGCCTTTGTACCATGAACGATCCCTACATCCAGCAACTTTTCGCCGAACGCATTGGCGGGGCCGACTACGGCAAGTCCACCGCCATCTACAAGTTTGAGAAGATCAAGCGCGCCAAGGCCGCCGCCCGCGCCGCCCACCCCGGCACCGAACTCATCGACATGGGCGTCGGCGAACCCGACGAGATGGCCTACCCGCAGGTCGTCCAGGCCCTCTGCGACGAGGCCGCCAAGCCCGAAAACCGCGGCTACGCCGACAACGGCGGCCCCGAGTTCCGCCAGGCCGTCTCCCGCTACATGAAGAAGGTGTACGGCGTCGAGCTCGACCCGCAGACTGAGGTCATCCACTCCATCGGCTCGAAGGCCGCCCTGCGCATCCTGCCGCTATGCTTCATCAACCCCGGCGACATGGCCATCATGACCGTGCCGGGCTACCCGATCTTCGGCACCCACACCAAGTACCTCGGCGGCGACGTTTACAACTGCCCGCTGACCGCCGACAACGGCTTCCTGCCCGACCTCGACGCCATTCCCGAGCACGTGCGGGCCTGCGCCAAGGTCATGGTCATCAACTACCCGAACAACCCGACCGGGGCCTCCGCCACGCGCGCGTTTTTCGAGAAGGCCATCGCCTTCGCCAAGGAGAACGACATCGTCCTGGTGCAGGACGCCGCCTACGCCTCCCTCATTTTCGAGGGCCAGCCGCTGTCCATCCTTCAGGTCCCCGGCGGCAAGGACGTCGCCGTCGAACTGCACTCCCTTTCCAAGAGCTACAACATGACCGGCTGGCGCATCGGCTGGGTCTGCGGTAACCCGCTCGTGGTCAAGGCCTTCTCCGACGTGAAGGACAATTGCGACTCGGGCCAGTTCCTCGCCATCCAGAAGGCCGCCGCCGTCGGCCTGGACAACCCGCAGATCACCGAGGAAATCAGCGCCAAGTACTCCCGCCGCATGGACCTGCTGATCGAGGCCCTCGGGGCGTCCGGCTTTGCCGTGAAGAAGCCCAAGGGCTCGTTCTTCCTCTACACCGCCATCCCCACCTCGGCGGAAAAGGACGGCCAGAAGATCGCCTTCAAGAGCGCGGAAGAGTTTTCCCAGTTCCTGATCAAGGAACTGCTCATCAGCACCGTCCCCTGGGACGACGCCGGCGCCTTTGTCCGCTTCTCCGTCACCTTCGTCGCCAAAGACAAAGAAGACGAAAAGCGCGTCATCGCCGAAATCCGCCAGCGCCTCAGCCGCTACACCTTCAGCTTCTAGCGGGTTGGGAATGTGGGGGCTCCGCGCCCCCACACCCCGCGCCGGGCTTACGCAGCCCGGACCCGCGGCAGCCGAGGGCTGCACCTCCGGTCCGGCGTCCGTGCTGCGCACAAACGCCGGACCGACTTTGAAGCCTTCCCTGACACAGGCTCGCCATCAGAAGAGGGTATGACTTCCGGCTGTTTTCCAAGGTGGCGACCCAGTTTTGATGCTCCCTCAGCGTTTAGTGAAAGCAGCCAGGCTGCTTTCACTAAACGCTGATGCGATGCTGCAAGCATCGAAAGTGCAGGCTGTGCCTGCTGCGGGTCTGGGCTGCACAAGCCCAGTATCCAACCAACTCCCCTATCCTCAGTGGCGGACGGCGAGCGGCATGAGGGTCATGGCGAAGATGAGCAGCAGGATGACGCCGCTGAGGGGGTTGAGTTTGTTGATCGAGTGCAGGCTGATGCGTTCGGGGACTTTGTTGCCGAAAACGGTGGCCAGGCCGACCATGTAGAGCCACCAGGCCGCCGTACCGACAACCGCGCTGGCTACGATGAGCAGCCACATGTGGAGGCCGGGGGAGTGGGTATTGAACCCGGCGGCCACACAAAAGGCGAGGTAGCCGAAAAAGCGCATCGGCATGCCCAGAGAGACCGCCAGCGTGCCGCGAAAAAGGCGCTTGCCGCCCTCGGGCAGCACGGGACAGGTCAGGGAGTCGGCCTTGCGGGTACGGAAGTGCACATAGCTCATGTAGAGAAAGACTGCTCCGGCCAGCGAACGGAAGACCAGAGCCAGCTTGTCCTGCAAGGGCAGCATCCACAGCACGCTCATCAACGCCACGGCGGCTGCGATCCAGACCGCCTGGCCGAGAATGATCCCGAGGGCCGCCCGCAGACCGCCTGCCAAGCCGAATCGGCGGGTCACCTGGACGCACCAGACCGTCCCCGGCACCATGGTGACCGCGAAAATAAAACCGAGCACGAAGCCCTTTAGCAAAACGATGGGCACAAGCAAGCAGACAGGGAACGGCGTAACTTGTGCCACGCCCCCTGCCCAAAGGGCAAGCGGGAAAGCCCAACGCGAACCGGACAGGTGGCATATTGGCGCAAAACCACCTGCTGGTGTGTTAAAATCTGTGTCTTTCTGCGTTCAAAGCCAATAACCTGTTGACAGGGCTTGTACAAGAATCCACAAAGACGGGTTTCCGCGTCCCGTTTCCGCCGCCTCGGCCCAGAGGGATGCTATGCTGCATAAGACCACGCGATGGAGAATTTCGCCGACCAATGCCTTGACATGGCCCAGTCCATTCTGGGTCAGAATATTGCCGCCATCAACGCCGATGGTTCCATAACGCCCGTCGAGGGCGAGATGGGCCGTTTTGACGAGCCCGGCCACGCCGCCCTCGCCATTGGGGAGTTCCACCGGGCCACCCAACAGACCCGCTTCGGGGAGTACGATCTGGTGGACCTGGTGGCGCGCACCGTTACCGCTCAGGCCTTTATCGAGGAGGAGGCCGAGAACGGTCTGGCCTACTCGGCTCTGGGGCTGCTGGCCTTCGGACCGTCGAAGGAGCGCAACGCCGTTTGGGAGCGCCTGCTCGAGCCGACCCGTGAGACGCTCGACCACCGCCTGCTCCAGCGCACCGACTACGACAACCACCTGCAGGCATTCAACATCGCCAAGGCCGTCACGCGCTTCAGCATGGGCCTGTCCAAGAAGGACGAGACCGGCAAGCTGATTGACCGCTTCGTCGAGCGCATCAACGCCAACAGCAGCGCCGGCTACTGCGACGACCATCCCGAGGGCTTCGGCGGTTGCTTCGACATTTACGGCGTCCTGAGCTTCGTTTTCATCCGCCAGGCACTCCAGCTGCACGCGAACATCCACCTGCGCGACCGCAAGCTGCCCAGCCTTCGCACCCACGCCGGCAAGTACATCAAGATGCTGCCCGACATCGTCCGCCAGGACGGGCTCGGCTGGGCCTATGGCCGCGGCATCGGCGCCTACGGCCAGATGCACTGCATCAGCCTGATCCTGCAGGCCATGCGCGACGGCTGGATCTCCGAAGACGACAAGCCGAAGTACACCGACATCCTGCGCCGCCTGTTCCAGTTCTTCTTCACCACGTACCTCGACCACGAGCACGGCTTCCTCGTCATTCGTGACGAAGAGCGTACCACGGCCGACACGCACACCACCCGCATGGCCAACTTTGACGCCGCGCGCTACCTGTGCCAGTGGGCCCGTCTGGCCAAGAGCATCGGCGGCAACATGGACGCCAAGCCCGCCCCCGCCAAGCGCTCCGGCCGCTTCGTGGTGTTCGACAAGAGCCACCGCAAGGAAAACGGCCTGTTCAATTACTTTGACCCGGAAAGCAGCCTGCACGTACAGATCCCGCTCGTGAGCGCCGGTTCCGAAGTGGGCAAGAGCAGCTCCTCGCTCGCCTTCCCGCACTGCCCGGGCATCATCGACTGGCCCGCCAGCAAGCAGATACCGATCCTCCTGCCCGAGCTGCGCTTCGGTAAGGAGCGCGTCATTCCGGCCTTCTACGGCAAGAACTGCACCACCGGCCTGGGCCTGCGCAACTCCTTCTTCTTCCGCTACGACCAGCCCGAGCTGATCACGGTGGAGGAGCGCTTCCTCAACGGACTGGGGTCGTGCAAGGTCAACTGGACCTTCCTCGGCGGCAAGATGACCAGCGAGTTCATCTTCACCGTGAAGAACCAGGTCCAGCTCGACGGTATGCGGTACATCATCGCCATCGGCGCCCCCCACAGCCGCTACCGTAGCGGCCTGACCTACACCATCGGCGAAGGTGGCCTGCGCCCCGTCGTGGTCAAGGACGACTTCCAGGCCGTCTGGGGCGAGACCGAGGTCGTGACCGAGGATCCGGAATACCGCAGCTACTGGGGGAACATTCACTACCTCCAGCACTTGGTGCGCGACCATCCGCTCATCATGCGTCCCGGTATGAAGTACCGCCTCGTGGTCGAATTCGAGCCCGACATCGCCTTCGCCGACGCCTAGCAGCCAGGGCATAGCCCTGGACCCGTGATGCTCATGCATCATGATTGCTGCTCCAGCCGGAGTGGCGCGCCAACGCGCGCCTTGGGCAACGGAAAAGCTTTTCTACAAACCGGTTCCCGCGAGGGGGCCGGTTTTTTTGTTGGGTGGAAATGTCGTGGCCGTACCGGCGACGTCTCAGATCATCCCACCCCAAAATCCTCTGTGCTCCCTGTGGCCTCTGTGGTTAATTCAAAAATCCCCCACGTGACAGCTTGCGGGGCCGCGCGGCGGCGCTATACTGGTCCACATGAGTGATTCCCCCGAACGCATCGCCATCGTCACCGGAGCCAGCTCCGGCATCGGAGAAGCCACCGTGCGCCATTTCGTATCCCTCGGTTACGGCGTGGTCGGCAACGCCCGCACCGCGCATAAACTGGAGACTCTGGAGAAAGAGCTCGGGCCTCGCTTCAAGGGCGTGGCCGGGAGCGCCGCCGAGGCCGACGTCATCGCGTCACTCTTCACCGCCGCGCAGGAGAGCTTCGGGCGCGAAGCCGACCTCGTCGTGGCCAACGCCGGGACCGGCCTGGGCGGCTCCGTCAAGGACGCCGACCTGGACAAATTTGAAACCATCTGGAAACTCAACGTCGAAGGCGCGCTGCGCCTGATGCAGGAGACAGCACGACGCTTCGTCAAAAAACAGGAGCGCGACTTCCCAAAGTCCGCCGCGGACCTGATCGTCATCGGCTCAGTCGTGGGTAAGCACATTTCGCCCTTCAGCGCAGTGTACGGCTCGACCAAGTTCGCCCTGCACTCGCTGACCGAAGGGCTGCGTCGCGAGATTGGCCCCAAGGGCGTGCGCGTCTCCCTCGTCTGCCCGGGCATCGTCTTGAGCGGCTTCCAGGACGCCGCCGGTTACAACGACGAAACCCTCAAGCACTTCCACGAAAAGTTCGGCCCCCTCATCTACGGCGAAGACATCGCCTCCGCCATCGGCCACCTCGTCTCCCTCCCCCCGCACGTCCACATCAGCGACATCACCGTCCGCCCCACCCGCCAAGACTACCCGTAAGCGGGAGGATTTTTGTGGGGGCTACGCACCCCCACACCCCGCGGCAGGCGCAGCCTGCACTTTCGGTCCGGCGTCCGTGCTGCGCACAAACGCCGGACCGACTTTGTAGCCTTCCCTGACACAGGCTCGCCACAAGAAGAGGGTACGACTTACGGATGTTCCCAAAGGTGGCGACCCAGTTTTGATACTTGGGCATCAGCGATTGCGTGAACCAGTGAAGCTGGTTCACGCAATCGCTGACACGATGCTGCAAGCATCGAAAGTGCAGACTCCGTCTGCTGCGGGTCCGGGCTGCACAAGCCCGGCATCCAACAAAACCACACTCCCCCGCCCTCTCCAGGCTTGCGCCGGGGGTCGCGGGCGTCGAGAGTTTGCCGCGTGAAAGCGACGGCAAACAGCGGGCAGGTGAGCGTCCGCATCATTCCGTGTCTCGATGTCCACGCCGGGCGCGTGGTCAAGGGCGTGAACTTCGTCAACCTGATCGACGCGGGCGACCCGGTCGAGCAGGCCAAGGCCTATGAGGCTCAGGGCGCGGACGAGCTGGTTTTTCTGGACATCACGGCCTCCAGCGACGAGCGGGCAATCATGCGCGACGTGGTCGAGCGCACCGCCTCGGAATGCTTCATGCCGGTGACGGTTGGCGGCGGCCTGCGCACGGTCGAGGACATCCGTGCCATGCTCAACGCCGGAGCCGACAAGGTCTCGCTCAACACCGCCGCTGTGCAAAACCCGCAGCTCATCCGCGAGGCCTCGGAGATTTTCGGCAACCAGTGCATCGTCGTCGCGGTGGACGCTAAACGCACGGCGTTTAATCCGAATGAGGGGGCGAGCCCCCTACGGAGCCAGGAAGGCTCCGACCCCCAAGACGATGAAAATGCCCCCGCCGAAGATGGGCGCGGCAAATGGAAAGTCTTCACCCACGGCGGGCGCAAGGAGACCGAGTGGGACGTGATCGACTGGGTGCGCGAAGTCGTGCGACTGGGCGCGGGCGAGATTCTGCTCACGAGCATGGACGCCGACGGGACGAAGGCCGGGTACGACGTAGAGCTGACGCGGGCGGTGAGCGAGGCCGTGGAGGTGCCGGTCATCGCCTCGGGTGGTGCGGGTACGCTCGACCACCTCGTCGATGTGCTGCGCGAGGGCAAGGCCAGCGCCGTGCTGGCAGCGTCGATTTTCCACTTCGGCACGTACTCGATCCTCGAAGCCAAGCAAAAGCTGGCTGACGCCGGGCTGCCGGTGCGCCTGCCACTCGAAGCTTGAGCCTGCCGGGCAAATCGTTAGTTATTCACCTATGAAGCTCCCCAAATTGGCCGCCGACCTGCCAAAGGAACTCACCATTCTGGCGGGCATACTCATGGCGATCGGCGCCTTCGCGCTGGTACAGACGATTGTCTCGCTGGTCACGCTCAGCGGCTTGAACGTGGATTTCAAGATCCTGCTGCTGGTGGCCGGTTACGGGCTCATCCGCCTGAAACCCTACTGGCGGCTTTTCACGCAGACGATCTCAGTCTTCGTGCTGGTGTTCTCGGCCATGCCGCTGATTATCGCGGCAGTACGCTGGACGCCGCCCTACCCGCCCGGCCTTCCCGTGGGCACGCAGATTTATTTCTGGTTCATCACGATCCTCAGCATCGGTGCCTGCGGCTGGGCGCTGTACGTGCTCAAAAAGCCGTCCGTGAGCAAGCTGTTCACGCGGTAGTTTTTCTTTTGCTTCGCGGAATGCGTGAGCGATAGGACGTTCGCTTATTGCTCACACGGAGGCACAGAGGCACGGAGTTTTGATCTTTCTTTGTGCCTTTGAGCCTTTGTGGTTAACCTTTTCTTTTTTTAAACCGGCCCCACCGCGAGCAGCGCCCGCCACGGGAGCATGGCGCACTTGACGCGCGGGGGCAGGTGGCGAATACCACCCAGCGCGGCTAAGTCCTCCCAAAAGTCCACCTCGTTCGCCGCCGGTTCGGCTCCGGTGAGGAACTCACGAAAACGTCCGGCCAACGCCTGTGCCTCGGACACGGTTAGCCCGGCGATCCGCTCACTCATGAGTGAACACGAGGCCCGCAGCACGGCGCTTCCGGCGGCTTCCCAGCCCACGACGGCGATTTTTCCGTCCACTCCGGCGGCGAGGGTCAGCCGCACTTCGTCTCCTGCTTCGGGGTTCTTCGCCTCGGCGCGGTGCGTAGGCGCGCTCAGCAGGCCCTGCGCGCGCGGGCGCTTGCTGTGGTCGAGCAGGATTTCCTGATAAAGCTCCGGAGTCAGCGGCATGGCTTTTTTTAACCGCAAAGGGTGCAAAGGACGCAAAGCTTATTTGCGGCCTGTTCATCCTGCCCACCCTCTCAGAAAAAAGCGACTGCCAGCGAGTCCGCTCCTTGGGACAACCCTTCTGCTCCCCCCCAAAGGGGCAGCATAATAGAATCCCCATTGCCGGGAGTAGCCGCCTTTTTGGCGGCGTAGGGGGACTTGTCCCCCTCGGTGCCAGCGGAGGTACTCCGCCCTGCCTAGCCGAGGAACAGGCGGCGGATTTTTTTCAGGCTGGCGACGAGGGCGTCCACTTCGGCGCGGGTGTTGTAAAAGGCGAAGGAGGCGCGGACAGTGCCGGTGAGGCCGAAGCGCTCCCACAGCGGCATGGTGCAGTGATGTCCGGTGCGCACGGCAATACCGTCGGCGTCGAGCATGGTGCCGATGTCGTTGGGGTGGATGCCCTCGATCATAAAAGACACGAGAGCGACCTTGTTCGGGGCGCGACCATAAATGGTCAGCCCCTCAATTTGGCTGAGCTGCTCCGTGGCGTAGGCGAGCAAGTCCTGCTCCTGCGCGGCGATGGCGTCGTGACCGATGCCGTCCAGATAGTCGAGCGCGGCGGCCAGGCCGACGGCCCCGGCGATGTTGGGCGTGCCCGCCTCGAAGCGCTCGGGCAGGCCGCGATAAGTCGTCCCGGCGAAGCTGACGCGATCAATCATATCGCCGCCGCCCTGGTACGGGGGCATGGCGCCGAGCAGGTCGGCCTTGCCGTAAAGGACGCCGATGCCGGTCGGGCCGAAAATCTTGTGCCCGCTGCACACGAACCAGTCGCAGTCCAGCTCGCGTACGTCGATCTTCAGGTGCGCGGCGGACTGGGCCCCATCCAGCAGCACGGGAATGCCGTGGGCGTGGGCCTTGGCAATGAGTTCCCTGGCCGGGTTGAGCGTGCCGAGGGAGTTGGAGGCATGACAAAAGGCGGCCAGCTTCGTGCGCGGGCCGATGAGCTTTTCCCACTCGTCCACGAGCAGCTCACCTGCGTCCGAGATGGGTGCGACCACGAGCTTGATGCCGAGGCGGGATTCGAGCATCTGCCACGGGACGATGTTCGCGTGGTGCTCCATCACGGTGAGCAGCATTTCGTCCCCGGCGGTCAGGTTAGCCCCGCCCCAGGAGCTGGCCACGAGGTTGATCGCCTCCGTCGCCCCCCGCGTGAAGACGCACTCACGCGCCTCGGCGGCGTTAAAGTACCGCGCCACGGTCTCGCGGGCGGCCTCGTAGGCCGCCGTCGCCTCCTGGCTCAGGTGGTGGACCCCCCGGTGGATATTCGCGTGCTCAGTCGAGTAGTAGCGCTCGATCCGCTCGATGACCGCGCGCGGCTTCTGTGCCGAGGCACCGTTGTCGAGATAGACGAGCGGCTTGCCGTTGATCGTGCGCCCGAGCACCGGAAAATCCTTGCGCCACGCCTCAACGTCCGCCCCCGGACGCTCCTCCAGCGCAGCCCCTGCCTGCTTATTTGGAATCATTCTTAGTTGAGAACCTAGCTCAAAACCAGCAACCCGCAAGCCAAATGCCGGGAATGTTTTGTGGTTTGTGGGGGCTACGCACCCCCACGCCCCGCGGCAGGCAAAGCCTGCACTTTCGGTCCAGCGTCCGGGCTTCGCCCAAACGCCGGACCGACTTTGTAGCCTCTCCTGACGAAGGTCCGCCCAAATCAGTATGGGACACGTATGGAGTCGAAAAGGGGGCGACTCAGTTTGGATACTTGGGCATCAGCGATTGCGTGAACCAGTGAAGCTGGTTCACGCAATCGCTGACACGATGCTGCAAGCATCGAAAGTGCAGGCTGTGCCTGCCGCGGGTCCGGGCTGCGTAAGCCCAGCGCGGGTGCGGGGCGCGCAGCCCCGCCCTCAAAAGGCCAGCTCGACGCAGACGGGGCGGTGGTCGCTGGCCGTGAGGGAGTCGGGCAGCAGGTCGATGACGCGGGCCGAGCCGAGGACAATGCGCTGGGCCAGGGCCGGGGAGGCCAATAAAAAGTCCACGCGCTCGTAGAGGTCGCGCTTGCGGTAGTGGAAGGTCCAGGCCTCCCCGCGCGAGTCCACCGCCTCGACGAATTGAGCCAACTCGCGGTCCCCCACCCGCAGGAAACGCCGCAGCGCGGAGCTGTCGCGGGCGTCGTTGAAGTCGCCCGTGACGAGGTAATTGTCCGTCTGCGGGTCGGGGAAGGCCGCCCGGATGCGGTCACGGGCAGCCTGGGCCTCGGCGGCACGTTGGCTGGCGGCCTGCGGGTCGTCGTCGCGGACGGTCCAGCGGCTTTTCAGGTGGACGACAAAGAGCGTCCAGGGCACTCCGTCGGTTTCGAAGCCCACCTCCAGCAGGCCACGGCGGACGGCCTCACGTTCGCCGCCGAGGGTGAACGCCAGCCGGTCGTGGGTGATGACGCGAGCGAAGGGCAGACGCGAGAGCACGGCGACACGGCGCTCCTCGTCCGGCCCCATAAGGATCGCGGTGTGCGGGTAGTCCAAGCCCTCGGCCTTCAAATCGCGCTGAAGCTCCTCCAGGTACGCCGGACCGCCCACCTCCTGCACGGCCAATACATCGGCATTGGCGGCGCGTATGCACGCCCGCAGGGCGGTTTTCTCGTCCTCGGGCTTGGGGTAATCCTCGCGCCAATGCCCGCTCGCCATGCGGTCCATCGACAGGTAGTTGTTTAAATTATACGTCGCCACCCGCACCGTGTCGGCGGCGAGGCCGAGCGGGAGAAGCACACTCAGCACGACGAGCAACGAGGCCAGCCTCCGCCACGCCGGGACACCCCGGACATGGTTCGCGGATTGCCCGACCGAATGCGGATTTGCGGAAAAATCGAGGTTATCCGTGCCCATCCGCGTCATCCGTGGTTAAACCCCGTTCGCTGCCGACCTCAGCCGCCCTTGAGGGCCGTTTCGCGCTCCAGAAGTGTGGGGTGCGAGTAGTGGAAGGCGCTGTAGAGGGGGTGCGGGGTGAGGTTGCCGAGGTTTTTCTCGGTCAGCTTGTGCAGGGAGGCGACGAGCGGCTGCGGGTCGCCGCCCATGACTTCGCGTGCAAAGGCATCGGCCTCGTACTCGTGCTTGCGGGAGAGGCCGTTCATGAGTGGCGAGAGCCAGAAGCTGAACAGCCCGCTCAGCAGCATGAACAGCAGCAACGCCGGGACCATCCCGTCCGCCACCTGGAACCCAAAGGCCTGGAAAAACCACGCCTGCCCGGCCACCCAGCCCAGCACCGCGAACCCGGCCAGGCTGGCCAGGGCGGAGAGGATGAGCATTTTCGGGATGTGGCCCTTTTTGTAGTGGCCGATCTCGTGGGCGAGCACGCTCTCCAGCTCGATGTCCTCCAGTTGCTCGACCAGCGTATCGTAGAGCACGATGCGGCGGAACTTGCCGAAGCCGGTGAAAAAGGCGTTCGAGTGGGTGGAGCGCTTGCTGCCGTCCATCACGTGGATGGTGCGGGCGGAGAAGCCCGTGCGCTCGCCGAGCTTGAGCAGGCGTTCACGCAGGTCGCCCTCGGGCAGCGGGGAGAGCTTGTTAAAGAGCGGCAGGATCAGGCGCGGGTATAGCAGCAGCAGGAGGAGCTGAAACCCGAAAAACGCCACAAAGGCCCACAGCCACCAGGTTTGCGGCAGCGCCCGGAAAAACCACAGCAGCAGGCACAGCAGCGGGTAGCCGAGGATCGCGCCGAGGAGAAGGCCCTTGAGCTTGTCGCTCACCCAGGTGCCGAGGGTGGTCTTGTTAAAGCCGTAGCGGGCCTCGATCTTGAAGGTGCTGTAGAGCTCCAGCGGGATGCCCGGCAGCGAAAGCACGATGAGGATGGCGAAAAGCACCAGCCCCTGCCCCCACAGGCCCGTGCCGAGCCAGCCGGTGAGCCCGTCGAACAGCCACGGCAGCAGCCCGGAGGCCAGCACCACGGCCAGCACGAACGCGTCCCAGGCCGTTTCGATCATCCCGAAGCGCGTGTGCGTCAGCGTGTAGGAGACGGACTTTTTGTACGTTTCCTCATCCATGACCCCGGCAAAGGCGTCGGGGAGCCGGTCGGCGTGACGGAGGACTTCGCCGCGGTTGAGCCAGTCCAGGACCAGCTCCACCACCAGCTTCAGGCCGATGAGGACGAGAATTGCGATCAGGAAGGGATGCATGAGGGAAGTTTTTTCGGCGGGGGGCAGCGTGGTGGCGGCCCCCGGCCCGCAGTCGAACCCCCATGCCATAACGCCCGCAGCCCGGTGGCAAGGGCGAATTACACCCCCTTTTCGGGGGGCCGGGCGGAGCCAGAATCAGGCTTGCGTTTGCGCCTGCGCCGGGTTTCACTTATCCGTAACCTAACATGCCTAAAACGCAAACGACGGAAGACGCTGCGTCTTTCGAGGAAGCCCTGGAACGGTTGGAAAATATCGTCGAGAGCCTCGAAAGCGGAGACATCCCGCTCGCCGACCTGGTCACCAAGTACGAAACGGGCACCCGGCTGGCGAAGTTTTGCCAACGCAAACTCGACCAAGCAGAACAAAAGATCGAAAAACTCCGGCAGGAAGACGGCCAGGCCACCCTTGAGCCTTTCGAGGGGCCCGCGGCGGACTCCTGACCACTTTCTTTTTCTTATCCGGGACTCAGACTCTAACTCTCTCTCCCCGACTATTCAGACTATACGTTATGGCTATACTTCCCTCTATCAAGGGCCCTCAGGACGTCAAAGCACTCAATAAGGAAGACCTTCCCCAGCTGGCGAAGGAAATCCGGCAGGAAATCCTGGAGGTAACCTCCGAAAACGGCGGCCACGTCGGCCCGAACCTCGGAGTGGTTGAACTGAGCATCATGCTCCACCGGCACTTCAGCACGCCGCAGGACCGCTTCGTGTTCGACGTGTCCCACCAGGGCTACGTCCACAAGCTGCTGACCGGCCGCCAGGGAGAAAAATTCCGCAAGCTGCGCCAGAAGGGCGGCTACAGTGGCTTCCTCATGCGCGACGAGTCCGAGCACGACTGCTTCGGCGCCGGTCACGCCGGTACGGCCCTCTCCGCCGCCGTCGGCATGGCCACCGCCCGCGACCTTAACGACAGCCCCGAGCATGTCGTGGCTATCATCGGCGACGCCGCCCTGACCTGCGGCATCACCATGGAGGCGCTCAACAACATCAAGAGCAGCTGCAAGAAGCTCATCGTTATCCTTAACGACAACAAGTGGTCGATCGCCCCGAACGTCGGCGCCATCCCCACCTACCTGAACGAGCTCATCACCAACCCGGTGTACAACCGCTTCCACCAGGACGTGGAGAGCTTCCTCAACGCCGTCCCCGGCGGCCAGGCGATCAAGAAATTCGGCAAGAAGGTCAAGCAGGAGACCAAGGACTTCCTCATCGACCAGAATCCCTCCCTTTTCGAGAAGTACGGCCTGCGCTACATCGGCCCCATTGACGGGCACGACATGGACCTGCTGGACCAGTACCTCCAGTTCGCCAAGGAGTCGGACGAACCGGTCATCCTCCACACCCTCACGACCAAGGGCAAGGGCTTCGACGTGGCTCTGGGCGACCCGGAAAAGTGGCACGGCACCAGCCCCTTCTGCCTCTCCAGCGGCAAGCCCAAGGCCGGCAAGGCCAGCGCTCCCCCCGCCTACCAGGACGTTTTCGGCAAGGCCCTCGTGGACTTCGCCAAGGCCGACAAGCGCGTCGTCGGCATCACCGGCGCCATGCCCTCCGGCACCGGCCTGAAGCACCTTTCCGACGAGGTCCCCGGCCAATACTTTGACGTGGGCATTGCCGAGGAGCACGCTGTGCTCTTCGCCGCCGGTCTGGCCACCAGCGGCATCAAGCCCGTCGTGGCCATTTACTCGACCTTCCTCCAGCGCGGCATCGACCCGATCATGCACGACGTCGCCCTGCAGAAGCTCGACGTGATGTTCTGCATGGACCGCGCGGGCCTCTCGCCCAACGACGGCCCCACCCACCACGGCCTCTTTGACATTTCCTACCTGCGCGCCGTCCCGAACGTCATCCTCATGCAGCCCAAGGACGAGGACGAACTCGTGGACATGATGAAGACCGGCCTCGATTTCAAGGGCCCGAGCTTCATCCGCTACCCGCGCGGCTCCGGCGTTGGCGTCACCATGAAGGACGAGCCCGAAGCCCTCGAAATCGGCAAGTCCGAGACCCTGCGCGAAGGCGACGACATCGTCATCTGGGCCCTCGGCCCGATGGTGCAGGACGCCCTCAAGCTCGCGAACAAGATTTCCGCCGAGCAGGGCCTGAGCGTCGGCGTGGTCAACGCCCGCTTCGCCAAGCCCATCGACACCACTCAGCTGTTCAAGGACGCCCAGCACGCCCGCCTCATCGTCACGATGGAGGACCACGTGCGCAAGGGCGGCTTCGGCTCCGCGGTGATCGAGGAGCTCCAGGACGAGGGCATCATGACCCCGGTCGTCCGCATCGGCTGGCCGGACAAGTTCATCGCTCACGGCAGCGGCAACTCCGACCTGCGCGCCGCCAACGGCCTTAGCCCCCAGGACATGGAAAACGACATCCTCACCCGCTACCGGGCCCTGCCTGCCGCCACGGTCGAGGCTGCCTCCGACACCTCCGTCCCCTTCCCCTCCGGCAAGTAACGGGGAGCCCCCGCTGGCACTGAGGGGGCAATGCCCCCTACGCGGCCAGACAGGCCGCTACCCCCGGCAACGGCGGGAGCGGAAGGAAGGGAAGAAACGACGTCAGTTCAAAAACACCTTTCACGCACGGGTCTTCGGGCCCGTGCGTTTTTTGTGTTCTGGGCAAGCGGAGCAAAAATTTGCTCCGGTGCCGACCTCCCCACGCGCTTGTCCCAATGGGCCACTGAAAAGCGCAGCACAGCTGAACGGCTAATACTGCGAGACCTCGCGGTCCTTGGGGATGATGCGAGTCACGAGCTTGAGGCGGGCCTGCGGCTCGACACACTCCACGCTGAGATGAGCGGTATTCATATCCCTAGCATTTTGTTCCGGGTTCGGAGGATAGCTCTCTACAAAAGCGGGCTTAAAGGCCGACACCTCGACCGGAGAATCTGCCTGGATGATAAACGTGAAGTACGAGGTCTCCACGATAGTCTGCTGTTTCTCCTCCACACGCGTGACGGCCCCCGGGCTCATCGCCGTCCCGAAAAAGGAGAAACGGAAGCGCTTACCCAGATGGGCGGCAACCTCATCGACGATGCGGACTTCGCCCCCGGCCTGCCAGAAGACATCCCGGCTCCAGACTGACAGATCCGGATCAGCGGCGGCCAGGTCCAGGTGCACATCCCCGCCCGCATCGTCGATGCGGCGGACATGCACGGGGATATCCGACGTTCCGAGAAGGGGATACTCCAATCCTTCTTCGTCGGCATACGGGTCTTCGACGACCGACATTGGTAACATCATCCCATAGCTCCACTCCATCTCTTTCGGCTGAGCCTGTACCACCGCCCCGGGCATCATACGGACACCCTTCACCATCCCGCTGATCGTTACATGCGGCGTTCCTTGCGTCCCCTCAATCCACACGACAAGAGCCACCGGCAGCTCCCCGCTGACCTCACGCTTGCCATCCAGCGAAAAGCTTCCGCCCCCTTCGCCGACCGCGTAGGCCAGCATCCGCATCCGCTCCGGCGAAGCATCAGCCGCGGGGCTGCTGGCGTCCGCATTCGGGGCTGCGGGTTTCCCCGGAGAGGCCGATTTAGACGCGGACGGAACGAACGTATCCGTGTCGGGCTGAGAGGCGGGCGGCTTGCAGCCGGGTAAAATAAGCGCGAAGGAAAGCGCGAAAACAAGCAGGGGCGGGCGGGCAATCACGCCGGTCATGATGGGATCCTTCCCTGAGAAATACAACGCGATATTCCCTGGCTGAGGTCACCGGCTGTGAGAGGAGGCCGGTTTCCAGCCCCGTCCACCGATCCGACTTAGGACGCGACAGCTCATTTTTTCGCCCCCCTCACCGGAATATCCCCGCTCTCGCCCACTCTTAGCTGCGATGAATTTGCTCAACATCTTACAGGCTGGGGTAAAAAATCTGCCCACCCGTTCGACAGAAGCCATTAGCATGGCTTTTGTTTGTAAAATTTATGCTAAAGCAGTCGTAAATGGGATCAAAAGGGTATCCCGGGGCGTCTTCGGCGGCCAGCAGGTAGGGTTTTTGCTTTATTTCCAAAAAATAAAAATATTATTCTTAAATCCATCGCGGAACTGACGATTAAAATTGAACGGGTCAAACTGTATCCATGACCCAAGGGGAAACAAACAGGGTAACATCTTTACGCAACACGCATCATGAACAACACCATCCTCAAGACCACTCTCGGTAAGGCCGCTCTGGCCGCCGTTGCGATCTGTGGACTTGCCGCTGCCGCGAACGCCACCCCCGTGTCGTTCAAGTTTGACAGCGTTTCCAACAGCACGACCGTCAAGGCCAAGCTCAACGGACAGACAAAGAACCTCTACGTCGGCACGCTGGACTTGACGCTTTACGACAGCGGCTCTGGCAACAGCGCCCAGACTGTGGCCTTCTGTGCCGAGATCGGCCAGTCGATCTCCATCGGCTCGACCTATACCAATTACAATGTGACCTCACTGACCGAGGCCAACATCGGCCTGAGCGAATCCCAGGCGCGCAACGCCGCCATCCTGTTCGACCTGTACTACCAGGGGCAGGACGCCAGCAGCTGGACCACGATGGAATCCACCGCTTTCCAGCTCGCCCTGTGGGAACTGACTCACGACGACGACGGCAGCATGGTCTCCAACGGCCTCAGCCGCGGCGACTTCAAGGTCAGCATCGACGACCAGAACACGGGCGACTACAATACGACCCGCAACTACGTCAACAAGGCCATGGACTACCTCAACCAGGTCGAAGCCCTGGCCAAGAACGGCTACAACCCGTACAGCGAACTGGTCGCCTTGACCAGCACCACCAACCAGGACCTCGTCGTCCTCGGTGTGGCCATCCCCGGTGGCGGTGGCGGTGAACCGGTCGCGGTGCCCTTCGGCGTCAATCCGATGCCGGGTCTGGCCATCATCGGGCTGTTTGGCTGGCGTCGTCTGCGCAAGCGGATGAACGCCCGGGCCGAAGAGGCCCAGGCTGCCTAATACAACCGGAGATATTTCATGTTGCCAGGCATAGTGCCTGGCATCATTTTTTTCCGAAGTCATCATGAAGCAGCGCCTCAAGCAGATCTACCGTCCCCTCGAAGTTCCAGAGTGTATCCCCAGCCCGCTCCCCGTCGTGGGTGCGGCTTTGGTTATCTACTCCCTTTTCCAGTACGCCTACATCATCTATCCGATCCAGCCGGGCAATTCGGACTGGGAGTTCCTGGTCATCGGCGCGTTGGTGGACAACGCTTTCACGCCCATCCTGGGCATCGCGCTGTTCCTCTTCGGCGGGGCTATCGAAATGCCCCTGTGGCGGATCGTCGGCTCGCGCATCCTGACCTGGCTCAGCCTCGCCTTCGGCGTGATCTACCTGTTACTGGTCCCGTTGGCGCTCAACGACGGCATGCGCATCGGCCGCTATATGAACGCGCAGATGGCCACGGCGGAAAACATCTCCCAGTCCCAGCAGCAGAAGGTCCGCAAGGCACTCGACAGCGCCACCACCATGCAAGAGCTGGAGGTGCTCACCACCGTGCTGAACCTCACGCCCTCGATGGAGCAGCGCAACAAGCAGATGCCCGACGACTCCTTCGTCGCCCGGCGCGAGTGGCTCTGGGAAACCATCCGTTCCAACCAGAAGCGCATGCTCGAAGAGGCCAAGGCACTCTACACGGCCAACCGCACCACCCTCCGCAAGGACATGATCAAGGCCGCCTTCGGCTCCACGTTCATGGCCGCCGTTTACCTGTACTTCTTCTTCGCTTTCAAGATGGTCCGCAAAAAGTACCGCCTGGTCGAAGACGAGGACCTCTGAGCGGCAAGCAGAGTCCGCTGATTTTCCCTGTTAAACCCACCCACAAAGAAATCCCGGTCGTTGCGGCCGGGATTTTTTGTGGAGAAAGCCTGCCCGCGAAGCCACGCGAAGGGACGCGAAGCAGGGTCAGTCCCTTTGGACTGCGGCAGCTAAAGTCTCAACTGCTCGGCTTTTTGCTTTTCACACGGATCACACGGACGCCGCAGCCAACGAAAAACATCCATGTTATCCGTGGTTGAAGAAATTTCTCTCTCTCCCGAAACGAAGCCGTCCGGCGACCTTCGCGCCTCTTCGCGTGCCTTCGCGGGCAAAAAACAACCGTCCCCCGGTCCGCTGTGCCCCCCTCACTCGTCGTCTTCGGGCAGGTCGGGGACGTTGCGCTTGCGCAGGGTAAAGGTGTTGGTGTCGTCCACTCGGCTGTACGCGATGTGGTCCATCAGCTTCTTGCAGAAAAAGATACCCAGGCCGCCGATGGGGCGATCCTCCAGCGGAGCGTCGATATCCGGCTCTTTGGCGTCATGGAGCGGGTCGAAAGGCTTGCCGTGGTCGCGCACAATCGCCTCCACCTCACCGTCCTCCAGGCGCAGGGACAGGTAGATGTGGTGCTGGGAGGGCACCTCGTAGGCGTAGGAGATGATGTTGGTCAGGACCTCGTCCAGGCAGAGGTTAAAGGTGTGCACCACCGCCGGGTGCACTTCGTGCTCCTCGCCAAATTGTTCCAGGTCGGCCGCCAGCTGGTCGAGCTCCTTGAAGTCGTTGATGTAGGTAAAGTCCATCGGTGAGAGTGAATGTCGGTCTGGGTGGTTTTTCGGGAAACCCCGCGGCGAAACGCTTCGGACGCGGGTTTCCTATCGGAACATAGGGCCGGAAGGGTTACTTGAAAATAATTTCCATGAGGGAGAAGTCGTCTTCGAAGGCGGAGTGGCCCTGGGCCTGGCGGACCCAATCGACCATGCTGGCGACCTTGGTCTTGCCCTCGGCGGGCGGCAGGCACAGTCCCTCGCCGAACTCCTCCTCGGTCATCATGCCGCGTCCATCGGCGTAATCGACCTCGTACACCCCGTCGCTGAAGACGTAGAGCTTGCTTCCAGCGGGCACCTGGGTGCTGTCCGTGGTGAAGGGTGCCCCGAGCATCCCACCGATGACCATGCCCGGCGTGGAAAGCGTCTGGAGTGAGCCCTGCGGGTTGGCCGGGTCGGTGATGAGCACAGCGGGCGGGTGGCCCCCGGAGGAAAACTTCAGTGTGCGGGTGGGCCGGTGGAAAACGCCGTACCAGAGCGTGAAGTACATCTGGTTGTGCTTGTCCATGTCGAAGGCCTCATTGAGCCCCGAGAGGACCGCACCGGGATCGCGGAAGTCCACCCCCGGCAGCGACTGCGCGCGCAGGACGTTGATGGCGGAGACCGAGTGCAGGGCCGCCCCCACCCCATGCCCGGTCACGTCGAGCAGGTAGATGGCGAAATGCTCCTCGTCGAGATCGTGATAGCCGAAGGTGTCCCCGGCCAGGTCGGAAGAGGAGATAAAAACCCAGTCGGTCTTGACGATGTCGTTCTCCATCGGGTCCGGAAAGAGCGAACGCACGTAGCGGGCGGCCTCGTCAAGCTCGGCCTTAAGCGCGGCCTCGGCCTGTTGGCGCTGAAGCAGGTTCAGGTAGCCCTTGGAGTGGTAGCGGATGCGGGCGATCACTTCCAGCTTGTCGGGGAGCTTGACCATGTAGTCGTTCGCCCCCAGCTCGAAAGCCCGCTTCTTCGTCTCCGGCTCCTCCTTGGAGGACAGGACGATCATCGGCACCTCCTTCGTCTCGGCCTTGGCGCGGAAGAACTTCACCAGCGTGAGCCCGTCGATGTCGGGCATGACGAGATCCTGCAAGATAACCGTGGGCTTGATCTCCAGCGCGGTCTCAATGGCCTTGGAAGGGTCGTTGATGGCGTGAAAGGCGATGTCGGGCTCACCGGCGAGCATGCGGCGCACGGCTTCGCAGACCATGGCCTGGTCGTCCACCATGAGGACCTTGATAGCCGGCTCCTGGCCGGGACTGTCGGGATGGGCAAGAGCCTGGGTGAGAGCATCCTTCATGCCCGCGGATTGAAACCGCACCCGCCCCGGACGGCAAGAATGGAAGTGGGGAGTTTGAGAGTTTGAGAGTTACGGTGGGCGCGTGCGCCCAAACAGAAGGTGGACGATTCCGGGCCGAAAAAGAAAAATCTCGCTCCCGTGTCACCACGTCAGCATCTTCCAACTCTCAAACCGTCGAACTTTCAAACTCTCAAACTTAAAAAAAACCCTTGCCATGCGGCGGGGAACGGCTAATTTGCCACGTTTTTCACCTAAGAGGAGAACCAATTCCATGTCACGCATCTGCATCGTCACCGGCAAACGCCCCGTCCGCGGTCGTCGCATCCATCGTAAGGGTCAGACCAAGAAAAGCGGCGGTATCGGCACGCACGTCACCAAGACCGTCAAGCGCACTTTCCGCCCGAACCTGCAGCGCGTCCGGGTCAAGCTCCCCAGCGGCCAGGTCAAGCGCGTCTGGGTGTCCGCCAAGGCCCTCAAGGCCGGCAAGGTTGAGAAGGTCTAAGCCCCTCGCCCCAGCGAACCCTTTCCAAAACCCGGCCAAGGCCGGGTTTTTTTATGTCTATTCCGTTGCCACAAGTGCAGAAGCCCCACTAAGTTAGGGCATTATGCAAGCGGGACATACCGTTACGCGCCACTACCCCCTCCCACGAATCGATTTTGCCGACTTTTGGGACATCTGCGGGACGTTCATGCGCGTACACCCCAGCCTTTCCCACATCCGCTACACCATCGAGGGCTCCGAGACCACCCTGGCCGACCGCGAGGCCGACGTCTCCAAAATCCTGGGCCGCCTCCAACGCAAGCCCCAGGACATCCTGCTGATGGAGGCCGAGTTCGAGGGGCCGAACACGCGCGAGGGTTTCGCCAAGGCCGTTTACCGCCCCGTGCCGGTCGAGGACGAGCCCGCCGGGCTCACCCTCACCTCCCAGAGCATCACCAAGCTCCAGCTCTACCAGTTCGAGAGCCTGCTGTACGACAAATACAACCTCGACGACGCCGCGCATACCTCAATCGAGTTTGGCAAGCCCTGCGAGATCCTGGCCGCGATCATCGACCTGCGCGGCTTTTCCCAGTTCTGCGAAAAGCCCAACATCGAGTCCCCCTACACCTGCGGACTCATGCACTCCTTTTACCAGGCCGTCCGCCACAGCTACATCAAGTACCCGCCCGAGCTGATGAAATTCCTCGGTGACGGCGTGCTCGCCCTCTGGGAAACCACCGCCCAGGACCGCGAGATCGCCATCGACATCTGCCTCTCCGGTTCACTCGACATCAACAACCGCTGGCAGGTCGTGCGCCGCAGCTCGCAGTTCACCCACGGCGCGCCCGAAGAGGTCGCCATCGGCATCTCTTTCGGCCTGGCCAGCCAGCTCCCCGAGGTCGGCGACTACATCGGCCGCCCCATCAACATCGCCAGCCGCCTCAGCAGTGTCTGCCCCGGTGGTCAACTCTACGTGGACAAGTCCGTCCCCAGCATCGGCCCCGAGTACGCCAAGGACGACGCCACCGCCCATATCAAAAGCTTCGGCCGCTACTACATCTGGCGCATCCAGGCCGGGTAACGAATAAGTTTGAGAGTTTGAAGGTTTGAGGGTTTGAGAGTTTGATTTGGCTGCCACCCTGGAGGCTGCACCATTTGACGTGCTCCCATCACGCCGCCACCGATCCGCCTTCCCCCAACGCTCAAACCTTCAAACCTTCAAACTCTCAAACTTCGTCATGGTAATAATAGTAATGGGCGTATCCGGCTCGGGCAAAAGCACGATCGGGGAACAATTGGCCACCGCCACCGGCGGGACCTTCTTCGATGGGGACGACTTCCACCCACCCGCCAACGTCGCCAAGATGCACGCGGGCATCCCGCTCGACGACGCCGACCGCTTGCCCTGGCTGCAACGCCTGCGCCAGTTGATCGAGGAACAGGCGACCAAGCCCGCCCCGTCCGTCATCGCCTGCTCTGCGCTCAAGCGTACCTACCGCGAGATCCTCGCCCCCGGCGGCGACCCGCGGGTGCACTTCGTCTACCTGCAAGGCTCCTTCGAGCTCATCGCCGCCCGCCTTCACGCCCGACACGGGCACTTCATGCCCGAGAGCCTGCTGCGCAGCCAGTTCGACGCCCTGGAGGTCCCCCAGGACGCCCTCACGGTCGATATCACCCCGCCGCCCGAAGCCATCGTGACCGAGCTGCGCGGAAAGCTCGGGGTGTAGCGCCTCCCAAGCTCCTTGAAATAAGCAAAATTCCTTTTACCACGGATAACTCGGATATTGATTTCTCATCTGTACTATCCGCGACATCCGTGGTTTAAAAAAAAGGGCCGCCGGGATTTTTCCCGACAGCCCTGTAAAAAACAATCCCTTCGCGGCACTTCGCGTGCCTTCGCGGGCAGACGCCTTATAGCCCCATGATGAACTGGAACATCTCCTCGCCCGCGCCGGGCAGATTCTCGTGGCCGAAGTCCGGGTAGAGCAGGTACGACTTTTGGGCCGTGATCGCGTTGTAGGCGGCGAACTGCGTGGAGGGCGGGCAAACGTCATCGCTCTGCGAGATGGCCATCAACACCTCACCCTTGATGCGCGGAGCCAGGTGCGTCACGTCGATGTAGCCGAGCTTTTCAAAGATCTCCTCCTCACGCTCGTGGCGGGGGTCGAAGCGGCGGAAGTAGTCCCGCAGACCGGTGTAGGCGCGCTGGTCGAGCCCCATCTCCCACACACGGCGGTAGTCGCAGAGGAAGGGGAAGGTCGAGCTGACGCGCTTGATCTCGGGCACGAGCCCGGCGCAAGCCAGCGAAAGCGCCCCGCCCTGGCTGCCGCCGATGGTGCCGACGCGGGTCGCGTCCACCCACTCGAAACCCATCACGATCCGGGCCATCAGCGCGGTGTCGAGGAAGACGTTGCGGTAGTACATCTTCTCGGGCTCGTCATCGAGGCCCTTGATGATGTGCCCGTGCAGGGTATTGCCACGCGTGGGCACGATGTCCTCGGAGAGGCCGCCCTGGCCGCGGCAGTCCAGCCCGGCCACGGTGAAGCCTGCCGCCACATAGGGGAGCATAGCCACCCAGTCCGGTGAGGAGCCGGAGTAGCCGTGGAAAAACAGCAGCGCGGGCGCGGGCTCCTTCGGCAGGTGCTTCGGGGTCACCACACGCGCGTGGACACGAGCGCCGCCGGTGCCAGTGAAGTGCATCGACTGGCAGGTGGCGTAGCTGACCGGAAAGTCCGCCTCGCGGAAGGTCACCTGCGGATCGAGCGCGTCCAGCTCGGACAGCCCCTTGGCCCAGAAGGCGTCGAAGTCAGCCGGGCGGGGGTTCGTGCTGGTAAAATTAACAAGTTCGTGGAGCGGTTTATCAACGACGGGCATAAGACTTCCTGCTTAAACCCCGGCGCGAAAAAAGCAAGCGCACGCATCATCTCAACGCACAAAATATGCGCAACAGTTGTCGACACCGGCCCGCCCACGGCAGGACTATCTGTACCCGCTCAGGAAGCGAAAACTTTGGCGAAGGGCTCGACGGGCTGCTTTTCCCATTGTTCGTGAGTGCAGCCGTAAATCGCCTGAAAGACCGCGTCGAAATCGTCGTCCACCAGCGAAATGGCCTCCTCGTCGCTCTTGCCGTTGGCGATGGTGGCCTTGCAGATCCAGTGGCGATTGGTGAAAGCGTCGGCCAACAGCTGGAACTCCACCTCCGGGTATTCCTTGGAGAGGGCCTTGAGCTCCTTGAAGGGGGGCTCCCAGTCGGTGTTGAAGTTCACCCGGCCATTGTCCACCCGGACAAAGTTCCACTGCTCCCGTGCGAGCTTTTCCAAAGCCGCCGTGGCGGCTTCGCGTTGGGCGTCGTCACCGCCGCTGACGGTGATGAGGTTGTTGATGTCCCGTTCTTCAGCCATGGTCAGGTAGAAATCCCGGCGCGTAAGTTTGCGCCACTCATAAAAGGCGAAGGCATTAGGCATTCAACCCGCCCGGGTCAACCGCCTTTTTTCCGGGCGTTCTTCCAGCCCAGATGACATCCTATCCGGAGAGAGATTCCTCTCCGCTCTCACGACAGGGTCTACCCCCCGATCTGCGCCAGGACGTGGCGGACATGCTCGCTGTAGTATTGCTCGTCACGGTCGAGCGCCTCGATCGCATGCTGAAACTCTTCCAATCCCTCGCCCTTTTCGATAAAACCGTCCACCTGGCCGTCGCGGGCCACTCGAACGTTCTCCGGCGTAGCCGCTCCGGTGAAAAGAATCACCTTCGAGGCCGGCAGCTCGCGCTTGATCAGGTAGAGCGCCTCCAATCCAGAGATGGCGGGCACGCGGATGTCCGCCATGATCAGATCCGGCTTTTTCTCAATAATCTCGCGCATCGCCTCGGCCCCGTCACCGCAACCGCCAACGATTTCAATTTGCGTAAAGGAGGAGATATACGTTTGTACCAACTCCCGCAGCAAGGGCTCGTCTTCAATGATGTAAGCCGTTTTCACCTCAATAGATAGAGCCTGAAAGTGCATGCAAATACAGTCAATCCGCAATGTTCAGTTTTAAGCACGGTTTATACCCCATACATTTATCTACATAATATTACCGATTCGCATTTAGAACCAACTGGAGATTGCTTTTTGCCTCAATAAGCCGCCCCAATCGCCGTCCACCTTAAGCCTTCACCCCCGGCAATATCCCTAAGCATACCCCAAGAAAAGCACTTAGAATATTTCGGGATATTTATCTGACAGACAAGGGCCACCGCGCTCTCACGCACTGGCAGGGGCAGAGGGACTCGAACCCCCGACCAATGGTTTAGAAAACCACTGCTCTATCCGCTGAGCTATGCCCCCAAATTTTTAATAAACAAATACTTATGCAAATATTTCAAGGGCGACTCTTCGCACTTGTCACCCATTTGTGTAACCAGATAGACTTTCACCCATGAGCAACCCCAAGAAAGCCAGGCAACCGGGCTTCCTGAAAGTGGGAGAGTGTCTATATCGCCATGAAACATCGGGCACTTACTATGCGCTGGTGAAGTCCAACGGCAAGCAAATCCGCCGCTCCCTCAAGACTCAGGATTTACCCCTCGCCAAACGGCGCCTGCGCGAGTTTCGGGAAAAAATCGGACGCCTCGACCTCACCGACGGGAAGTCGAAGCTCCTCTTCCCCGAGCTGGCCGAAAAATGGCGTGCCACCCTCGCCCCGCACCTCAAGCCCAGTTCCACCCTTCGGCGCGATTCCAGCATCATACAGCTAAACCGTTTCTTCGGTCAGCAGCTCGCCCGCACCGTCACCCGCACCCTTTGCGAAGACTGGGCGCAGACACGCTCCCCGCAGATCGCCGCCTCCACCTTTAACAACGAACGCGACACCCTGATCGCCATTTTCGAGTATGCCCGCCGTGAAGGCATCGTCTTGGACAATCCCGCCGAAGTCCTCCCCCGCCGCAAGCAGCCCAAGCCCGCCATCCTCATCCCCACCCGCGAGCAATACGAGGGCCTATTGAAAACCATGCGCGGTATGGACATCCGCTACTGGGCAGCCGCCGATCTGGTCGAGCTACTCGCCACCTCCGGCATGCGCAAAGGCGAAGCCAACGCCCTACACTGGGAAGACATCGACTGGAACCGGGGAGCCTTTACCGTGACTGGTGGCGAAGGCGGCACCAAGAACCACGAAGCCCGCATCGTCCCGCTTTTCCCCGCACTGGAAGCCTTCCTCCGTCGCAGGCTGGCCGAATACGGCGACACCCTACCCGCCCCCGAGTCTGTCATTGTCCCGGTCAAAGACGCGAAAAAAGCCCTCGAAACCGTCTGCCAGCACAACGGCTACCCGCACTTTACCCACCATTGCCTGCGACACTTCTTCGTCAGCAACGCCATTGAGAAGAATGTGGACTTCAAAACCATCGCCGCCTGGGTCGGCCACAAAGACGGCGGCGTCCTCGTCGCCAAAACCTACGGCCACCTCCGCGACACTCATTCTTTTGAAATGGCCAAGCGGATGGCATGATCTCAAACGAATAGGCCCCCTCAACCATGGACCCCGGCGTCATCCGGGCCCCATCTACGCTCAACCATCCCAAGCACCCATAGAGTCCAAGGCTAGGTCGTGAGCATAGAAAGTTAGCCCTTTGATTTTCGTAAAAACACTATTCCGACAAGCACAATTATTAACGCGCCCAATGCCCATATCCACCAATTGGTACTTATCGACTCTTCAATAATTTGCTCTGCATGTACAGGCGGTTTAGGCGCTGCACTCTCTACATCTCCTTGCTCTCTCTCTGTCGGAGCTTTTTCACCAGCTTGGGCTGTTTGCAGTTCCACCGATTCGACTCCATCTCCTTGTGTACCATGAGCGCGTAGATAATTTTCAAAGAACTTCGCCCTGGAAGGATTATCGGAGAACAAAAGTCTGGCCTTACCCGCCAGATTGAGCAATCCCGCAGAAGGATTGCTAGTTGTCCACATGTCACGGTGCTTTTCGTCAGCTGGAAACAATGCCCATGTAAACTGTTGCTCGCTAATATGGTTAGAATCTCGATTGTCTATGCACTCAGTTATCAGCGAGATATACTCCTTTGGCTCCAAAACCTGAGCTGCGGCAAAGAATATTGCTTTCTTCGTATCACTGCTTGCGATGTAATCAACCTCGGAGGCTAGCAATTTCCAATGTGCCTTGATCACTTGCTGGGCTTGCTGAAATGATGCATAGTCATTTAGGCCCTGTCGCATTTCAACAACGGCAACCGGATCGCGATATTTTTCCGGTATGGACGCTTCTGTTGACTCAATATATGAGCGCAAAGCATCAACGTTAACGTCAACTGCCCCAAATGTAGAGCTAATCCCAAAGAATAAAAGAATAAGTATTTTCATGGCTCGAATGCTCTTAGTCGTGATGTTCCGTCTCCAAATCTTGAATATTTTTTATTAACAGTTCCAGACACACCAGAACCAATCCCATCTCCGTCATAGTCCGTAATGGCGGCGTGCCCAGCATCCCCTGGGTTGGGATGTGCGATTATCCAACCGGGCTGAAGGAAGGTTGCTGTTGATAATAGAGGCCAGCACTCAATGTATGTCGAGTCTTCAGAAGATTCGCCTGTGTCCTCAATTCCGGCCCATTCATTCGCTAGCGGGGGATACTCATTAAGGAAACCATTGATGGCGGGCACACTTGCCCCAGCTTCGACGGCTCGGTGCGCAACAAAAATATTACATCGAATAACGGAATTACCAGATGCAGGATATTCAGGAAAGCCATATTGCTCAGGAACGATATTGTATCCCGCGTATACTTCGCTTCCGTAAAAGTTTTGGGCCCTCTTGCATATCTCCATCTGGATTGTTTTATCGCAAATCCCAATTGAATCGGGATCGCCTTTTTTTCCAAACCCATAAGCAAACCCATCAATCACTTCGTCTTCCAATCTTTCATAATCGACAATGACGTCAGTACCTATAACTGCCCTGATCTGGTAAATCGCAGGGATAGCAAATGCATGCGAAAAACTCAATCCCGTAGCTCCTTCACCAATATCATGCCAGTCCGTATAACTGTCATCGTTTCTTCTCGCGCGATACTGCCATTTAATAAATCCATCCGCAGTGTCCACTACATCAAAAAACTGAGGCGCCAATGCTACATCAAGCATCTCCCCCTTCAATGCGAGACCGCCATTTTCTCGTATTGAAGCACCATTTCGACGGACTTCAATTTGAGCAGGCAACAGCAGCACGATGCGCTCTTGCCCTGTCGTAGCGTTGGTCGAAGTGGCGGCGATCATACCATGAGAGTTCATTTTGATAATGCGTAAACCACCAATAGACTCATCACCAACGAGATCCTCAAGCCGATAGGGACCGTCAAAAGAATCTAAATAGCTTCCCGGATTATTGGGATCGGCAGTACGCATCCAGATGGCCTGCTCCATTCCAGCCAAATATCCCCAGATTATCCAATCTCCAGACTCCGATGAAGAAACATAGCGAAGAGAATATGCACTGGGGATGGTAATCGCGTTCTCGGAATCTCCATCTTTATACAAAACGCTTCCAGACAATACCGCGTTTTGATTGTTAACCGCTGCAATAGCTGAAGGGAAATCACCCTTCATGTAAATATGGTTTCCATCAGGACTCACTGCCTCGAAATGAGGCATGTCTGAGCTATAGTAACTGTTATACGAATCACTATAATAGACAGTCTGAACTCCACTAGCATTCAATATTCTGAGAACTCCGTAGTACCCTGGATCATAAAACGCAGTTGTATAAACGTTACCAGCTTCATCGTTAAAAGCATTACCAATGACATAAGCAGAGTCTCTATCTGCGGTCCATTGGTCCGGATAGTAATCGACACTCCAGGATGTTCCGTCAAAGGCTGATATTTTTTGGCAATAATGAAAGTTATAGGTTTTTACATAGGGAAATTCTTCCCAAACTGGATCTAGCGTATTTGTGAGAATCATTCCATTAACATCTAGCCCAACAACTTTCGGGGGATATCCAATAGTACGCGCGGTGCTATCCGTAAAGTACCCTAATTCCATGATTCGTCCATAAGTCGTATATTCCACAATTCTTCCATATACAATGCCACCGGGAAAATCCACATCTGAAACATTTCCCCAATTCCATAGCTTAAGCGGAATATCCTGCGGATATACATCTGGAAGATCAGGGTAGGAGTATGGGCTCCCCCACAGTATCATACCGCTGATATTTATATCTATAACAGTTTGCTCTTCGTGATCAAAGTCACTAACCGCAATAGCAATATATCTTGGCCCGCCCTCCATCTGCCCGCCCTTGTCATTCCCCGCAACCACCGTTTGTCCTGTGGCTTGCTGGATGAGTAGGAGAAAGCCCAAAGCGAAGAGCCTTGCAAAATGAAGGAAGAAATGATTCAAGCGTCTCATGGCGTATCTGAACTAAAGGCTTTGGACGACTGCCGCCGGAACGGTGTAGGATTCACTATTGGCTGGGGCGACTCCAACTTGCCGGTTTCGGCCTATGCCGTCCTTCAGGAATATCTTGAAATAGTGCTCATTGTCTGAAGCGTCCGTCCACGTCAGAGTGATGCTACCATCTTGATTCTCGCCGCTGGTCACATTTGTTGCACGCGCCGGGCTGCCTGCGGAGGCGGTGGCCAGTATGCCAATATCGAATGTAACACTGCTGCTGCCAGCCAAGCAGCTAATGGATGAGCTCTGTCCAACTTCGGTGTATTGCGTAAATGCGAGATTCCCGGTTCGACCATCAGGAAAAGTTCGAATCGTCAAACTCGTTGCAGTCCTCCCAAGATATCGTAACGAGCCGTCTCCGGTCGCAATGGAGAAAACCACCGGTGCATTTGCCCAAGGCGTACCGTCCGCTTTCAGGACTAACACCGTATACGGCTCTGTTGCGGTTCCTGACGTTGTTACCTTCTGGTAGTCTCCGCTGATTTTAAACAGTTGGGGCACTTGGCCGTTATAAAAATCGTCGGGATCAGTACCGTAGAACCATTCTTCAATGTTCGTCACGCCATCCCCATCATAGTCGTCCTGAGAATGGATATCTTCTTCGGTTTGGATATGGCCCTCCGGGTCGTATATATTGGCGTTATCAGAATTGACGATTGCTTGCTTCCATACATTCGGCACACTCGTCCAGAGAGCGTCGATATCATCTGGGACACCATTTATGTCTACATCGGTGTCATCGAACGGGTTGGTCCCCATGTCTAATTCGCTCAGGTCCGAGAAGCCATCTCCGTCCCGGTCAGCTAAGACTAAAGGGGAGCTTCTATCATTGGTATAGGCCAAACGGAAAAACAGCATATTTGCCGTGCTCGAAAAATCGATCCCCTCGATTCCGTCCTCTCCCTTCACCGCATAGGGGAAGAAGGCCCAACTGCCGCTCATCAGGTCATTGCGTTCCTGGATGTAATAATAGTAGTCGTCGCGAGCCCACCAGCGGAAGGAGTGGGTCCCGGCAGTAATATCGTAGCCGATTTTAGCGCCCTCGTTGGGAGAGCTTGCCGTCTGGCCCCAAACGGGGGTTGTGACAGAAACCAGCAACGATAAATACAGAAAAGGTGTGAGTCTGGCGGTCATGGCATTGAACGGGGCTTAGCGCTTTGTCTGAAGCGATTTGCTCTCAGGGGCGGGCGAGAAATTAATGATCGTATCCTGTGGCTGGGGCGGGTTGGCCGCTTCATAGCGGTCTTTCGCTTCCCGGAGGGCCTCGGCCCGCTGATAGGCGACGATCATTTCGGGCTCATGCTGGGCATAATAACTCAACATCGCGCCGATGAGCCCATAAGCGGCGTCATCGTTGGACGCCTGATCTTCAAAGACGAGGTATTCGATCTCGTCCCCGGAAAAGTTTTCTGCCCCCGGTACCCACGGACCGGAATCCGTGCGCGTGCCTGTGCCGGAAGACAGAAAGACCGAATAATGAGCGCTGTCAGTAGCGAATTCGGCCAAGCCTTGGAAATACCGGAAATCCACGTTGGCATAGGCCACGTACTCCTTGTCTTTATATTGCCAGCTCAGTTCGCTGACCTTGAACGGCCCCGGTCCCTCAAACACCGTCGCGGATAAGAATGTCGAAACGCTCTCCTTGGTGTTCGTTTGCTGAGTCAGTTGGGAGATTTCAGCCTCGGTGAGAGCCGGGGTGGCTTTAAGCGTACTGACAGAGACGGTCTTTGCTGCTGTCATTGCTTGCCCGGAACCCGGTACGACCCGGTTAAAAATCACCTTCCGGTCCCCTAAATCTGCTTCGAAGGACTCGATCACGGTGGCCGATTCCAGTCCAGCTACTTTGGCCTGCCGCTGCTGCTCTTTCTCGGCCATCTGCTGGCTAACGATGGCGTCCGCGTCAGAGGTGGTCAGCGTTGACGGGTGTGTTTCGGCGTTGACCTGAGCGAAACACAGAGCCCATGCAAATCCCAAGCAACAAAAGGAATGTTTCATGATAAAGATGGTGAGGATTGGCGTAACTATCGGATTTTTACGGTACTATGACCAAAAAGCGCAAGGCTGAATATCTTGTAGTAGCTCGGCTAATTTATGGCGTCATAAACATCTTGTTTTAGGATGCTAGCATCGTTTATCGATTTTATGCAATTCCCATACTGCGTGCATGCGGAAAAAGACGCCCAAGCGGACGCCTCATGAAAATGCATTACTCGATCTGCTGGCTACGCAAATACGGCGCAAGCGGGCTGTGCGGGAGCTTACCAATGAAGTGTTGTCCGGGAAGTCCGGCATCAGTCCGCGAAATCTTCAGAAGCTCCAAAAGGGCGACGTGAACATCCGATTCACAACGCTGGCGCGCCTAAAGAAAGCCCTGAAATGCAAAAGCTGGGACGAGCTCTTACCCGATTGGGATGATGCCGAAGCTTCGCCAAAGCGCAAAGGGACTAAGTCAAAGGACGACTAATTTTCCCCTGACTTTTCATTTCGTACCTAATCGATTTTTCTTGTAAAAATTGGGTAATCCGGGCGATGAGAATTTCCCTATTTGAGCAGAGGCGATTGCGGTATGATGGGCTTACGCGTAAGGGGTAAGGCGTCCCACTCCCCCAAAACGCCAAGTGCGTTTTGAAAACATAAAAAACCGCGCCCCGTCGCGCCAGAAGTCATGCCCAGTCTTAAGGCCCGTCCAGCCAAAGATAAATCGAACCCTGCCCAACAACTTGTTCGATAAAGGTAAAGAGTATCAGCGAAGAATGGTCGAGCGTCTTGACAAAGCTATTGCCGCAATGCAGTATTGCAGCATGTCAGCAATTCTTTCAGTCAGCAAGCGCGGCACCGTGACCCTGCCGCCGGAGTATCGGCGTAAGCTGGGCCTCGACAAGCTCCCGAACCCCCTTGTGATCGTCGAGGAGAAGGACGGCAAGCTTACCCTCGAACCTGCCGCCGCCGTCCCCGTCCGCGACATCCCCGCTAAGAAAATTCGCGAGTGGATCGCCGATGACGAGGCCGCCATGGCCGCTTTCAAGAAAAGCAAGTGAAGCTCTTTCTGGATTCGAGCGTGCTCCTGTCGGCTTCTGCCTCGGCTAAGGGCGCAAGTCGCTTCCTCGTTGAGAACGCGGAATCACTAAGCTGGTCGCTCATCAGCTCGGCCTACTGTCTGGCCGAAACCCAAAAGAACCTCACCAAGCTCGGCCCCGCCGCCGTCGCGAACTTCAAGCGCCTGGTGCGTGACCGCATCGAGTGGGTAGGGGACGCGCTGTCCCCGGACAAGATTCTCATCTTCCCGAAGGCCAAAGACCGTCCCGTCGTTCTCTCAGCTCTCGCCGCAAAGGTGGACGTCCTCCTGACCCTCGACCGTCAGGACTTTATGGGCTTGCTCGGGAGTCAGGTTTACGGCGTCGCGATAAAAACCCCCGGCGATTGGCTGCTTGAATGCCGCGAAAAGGGGATAATGAATTTGTAATATTCTCCACTCCCTGTTGTTCTGGACGTTATGAGCAATGGTTTTGCCGGGAGTGACGATTTGGGGTTTACTCCCGAAGGTCGCCCCATTCATCGCTATCAGCTCGGCCAGTACCGTCAGTCGCACGCCATCATGCTTTTTGAAATGCTGGCGCAGTTGCCATGGGATAGGCTTGTTCAAGAGCCTGGACCGGATGACGGCTTGGAGTTTAGGAAGTTTTTTGAAGGGGCCGAAGAAATCGAGGTATTCTCAGGGATGGGTGAATTATGCGAAGAAGAATCCCTTGCCGAGTTGATTTCGAGCGACTTAAAGACCGTGTTCGACGAGTACAGAAATCCCCCCGATTGGGTGAAGAAAGTCATTCGGCGAGTACTCAAAATGATATTCGGGGATCTGCTTGATTTTCCAGAAAGCGGCATCACAGCGGAGAGGCAGGGCTATGTGATTGGAGCCTTTGAAAAGATTATTATCCATCTGGAAACGACGCTTCCCGAGACCATCAAGCATCATAAATACCCCGATGAATATGCGGATGAAGCCGGTTGTTTTATAGAAATGTTTCGGAGTGGCCTGTCCGCGTTGCTTGGGCAATACATCCACAGACCCGACAAAAGCGTGGATTTCCTCCTCGGTTATGCCAAGGGCCAAGCATTCGAAGTTAAGTTTGAGTACAAAAAGGCCGGAAAGGGCGATATTCACTATGTTTACATCCTCTTATGGAAGTATTGGCGGATGATGCCTTTTATCGAGGATTACAACGACCTGCATACCTTTCTTGAGGAAATGATGGGCGAGCCTGGCTTGCCCAAGCCCGAAGCCCTGCGAAAAATTGCTAATGGCCTCGGCTTGTACCTGCCGCACAAAAATCGTGCCACGTAAGTAGGAAACGACGGAGGTAGGGATAAACCCTATATCCGGGGCACGTCTGAAATAATCGTGAGCATGCAAACGCATGTTCACGATCATAGTAATAACACCGCTCGCCTGTCCTATAATCGGGACGAGGCGTCGGAAATCCTCGGGCTGTCACCGGCGACGGTTGACCGCCTGACCAAACGCGGACTGCTCCGGCCGTCCCGGGCGACCCGTCGCCCCATGTATCCACGGTGGGAACTCGAACGCTTCCTGCGGGAAACCTCCGAGTCCATCGATCCCGCGCCCCGCCGCACGAGCGAACCCCGCAGCCTCGGGCAGGTGCTTCACGAGGTTGGTTTTACAGATCGACCGCCCACGCGCAAGGCCCCCGGTAGCGTCGGCCCATGGGTTAGCCGCCCCGCTCGGCGCAAGAAAGCGCGCTCCCAAAGCTCGCTCGCGCCGAGCGGATCAGGCGGCGGACGGGTGAGCCCGCCCAGCGCTTCCCACGATGCGGAAGGGGGTGATGTCCAGTGAGCCGGGAAAGTCTCGCCTCCGGCCATCCCAGAGGGCACGGCGAGGCAGCGCGGAGCGCACCGGAGGGTGCGCCCGCGCTGCCCGGCGGGCCTCAGGGCGGCGCAGCCGCCCTTCCTTGTCTAAAGAATAACAACTCAACCGAGACGCTGTTTAGCCGGGTCGAAAACGGGTCCGTCAAAGACTACTGCAAGCAGCCCGATGACAGCCCCGTCAAGGTCATCAAATACGACTCCCACGGGCGTCACCTGGTCGAGTTTGACGACGTGCAAATGTGGTTCGGCGGACTCACTCCCGCCGAGAAAAAGAAGTCCTTCGCTCTCGTGGAAAACCTCAAGCACATGGTCTCGCTCTTCGGACTGGAACGCCTCGGTTTTCTCACGCTGACTTTTGCCGAGAACATCTCCGATTTCAAGGAAGCCCAGCGGCGGTTCAACTCGCTCGCCAGCCACCTCCTGCGCAAGCTCTTCCGGCATTACGTCGCCGTAGTAGAGCCACAACTACGTGGCGCGGTGCATTATCATCTGGTCGTTGTCTGCCTGTTGGACATTCGCACGGGATTCGACTTCGCGGCCTTCTACGAGTGCCAGCGGGAGTTCAGGCTGAGCAAGCACAGCCAGCGGTTTCACGTATTGAAACGGCAATACACCGCGACCGCTTCGCCCACTCTGCGCGAACTCTGGAAGCAGCTCCGCACCGACATGAAGAAATACGGCTTCGGGCGCTCCGAACTCCTCCCCATCCGCTCCAACGCCGAAGGCATCGCCCTCTACGTCGGCAAGTACCTCGAAAAGGGCAGCATGTTCCGGGGCGAGCAATTCAAGGGTGCCCGCAGGGTCCGCTATTCGCGCGGTTGGAAGAAGGTCAGCCAAAACCTCGCTTGGCTCGAATCCGGCCAGCAATGGCGCAATACCATCGCCCAAGTTGCTGCTCTCCTCGGTGCTAAAGACATGGACGCCATTAAACAAATCGCCAGTCGCTCTTGGGCCTACGACATCCTAACCCTCCTTAAAGCCTTCCCGGACGCTACGCCGGGAGAGATCGCCAAAGTCATCAAGCGGCCCCTCTCACCGACATGAACAATAATCGCCTGACACATATAGCAGACTGTGCTCGCAGTCATCATATTGGACTTGCACCTCCTCCCCATTATTTATATTATAAAACATAAAATTATTCCTAAACACTAAATGACCGCTGAAATTGCCATCTTAAGTCCCTCTGGAATTGCACTAGCCGCCGACAGCGCGGTAACTATTTCAAACAAAAAAGTATACAATACGGCAAATAAGCTATTCACACTGTCAAAAGAGCAGCCAGTGGGAATCATGATATACGATGCTGCTGACCTTTGGGGAATTCCATGGGAAACTATCATAAAGGAATTCAGGCAATCCTTAGGGAATGAAAAATTCGCTTCACTCAGTGAATATGTGGATAGATGGTGGAATTTCCTAAGCAGCAGCCGAATCGTCATTCCGCAAGAGACACGAGATCGCTACAAAAACTCCATGGCGGACCCCCTTTTGGAGGAAATAAAGCAGCAACTTGATAAAAAAGCCCAAGAACATCTAGCCCAAGCTGGCAGCATAACCGACAACAAGACAAAAGAGCTATTCCTAGAGCTTTTAACAGAATACGAGAAATTAATACTGTCCGCCCCTTACGCGGATGGATTCGATGACAAAAGATTCAATGAGGAAAAAATTGAATTCGTAGACACAGTAGAAAAATCCATATCAAACATTTTATCTAATTTAGCTTCACTTCTAAACCCACAGGAAAAGCAAAAACTGACTGAAATATGCTTAAAAGTCTACTATGTGGATTATGTCATAATGCGGAGAACTGGAATTGTCATTGCAGGGTTTGGAACCGATGAAATATATCCTAAAATAGCTACATACATTTTCGAGGCTGCCTACGACAAAAGCATAAAAAAGTTCTTCCTAACCGGAAAAAGCAATATAGACAAAGATGTTTTTTCCACTGCAATAACTCCATTTGCTCAAGACGAAATGGTAAGAACATTTATTTGTGGAATCGACCCAAGAATAGAAACTTTTGCTAGTTTATTATTAAAAGATATCCTTAGCCAGCTACCTGATAAATTAGACCCATTAAAAGATTCAGAAAACGAAAACATCGTAGAAAAAATTAAAGACAGCTTAAAGACCGCAGGGCCACAACTAGCAGATGCCTTTGCCCAAAGGGTTAGCAGCTACATCCAAGCAAATAATATTGACCCCATCGTCGGAATGGTAGCAGCCCTACCCAAGGATGAACTAGCTGCCATGGCTGAATCATTAGTAAACCTCACAGTTTTCAAACGAAAAGTAAGCGGCGACATCGAAACCGTGGGAGGCCCCATTGATGTTGCGGTAATATCCAAGGGAGATGGTTTCATTTGGGTAAAACGCAAACATTACTTTAAACCCGAGCTTAATCTTTCATTTCTGAGAAGGTACGGTATTAATACATGTCAATACTCACAAGATGAACAACAATACGTATAAAACCATCAGTGAATGGAAAATCGCTATGTTTGGCCAAGAAGAAAGTGCAACGGGCCAATCGATCATCACAAGTGATGTTGCTACTGCCACAGCACAGTTAGCCGAAAACGCATTATCTACAATTAAATTCCTAATTAATGACGATTCCCCTCCCCATCCACAGGATGCAGCCCAATAATGTTCGATCTCAAAGACGAACCGCCCCCTGTTTTTCACGACCACTGCTCGGTCTTGTAACCTAAAAATGTAACCCGGTGGCGTAAAATGGGCGTTTTCGAGAGGATTTCTGATGAAGGCGGTTTGCGCGAAAAAACAGGTTTTATGCGGGTTGCAGAGGTGTGACAAAACCGGACGATTTGGGCAAAAAAGCCCGTTTCGTGTTAGAAAACCACTGCTCTATCCGCTGAGCTATGCCCCCGTGCGGCACCTGCGACAGCGAAACCGTTACGCCCGCTGGCCACAGAATAATCAGCGCCAACGATATCCCTGCCCCTCCCCACGGCAAGCAAATCCTCGCGTGCGTGCGAGGTGCTTGCGGCGCTGCCGTCATGACAGCTTTCCCGGCGTCACTTCGCCGTGACAGCCCGGTGACGGAAGTTTTGCTTTCCATCGGCGCGAAAGCCCTTAGCCTGCGGGGTATGTCTGTCACTGCAAATCTTGATACCGATGCACTCGCGCGCGCCGCGCTCGAAGCCCGCGGCCTGGCCATGGACGCCGTCGCCGCCTGCAACTCCGGCCACCTCGGCCTCCCGCTGGGCGCCGCCGAGTGCGGAGCCGCCCTGTTCGGTCACGCCCTCCAGTTCAACCCCGACGAGCCAAAATGGCTCAACCGCGACCGCTTCATCCTCTCCGCCGGACACGGCAGCATGTTCCTGTACAGCTGGCTGCACCTGGCCGGGTACGACCTCTCGCTCGAAGAGGTGAAGAACTTCCGCCAACTCGGCTCGAAGACCCCCGGCCACCCCGAGTACGGTGAAACCGACGGGGTCGAGGCCACCACCGGCCCGCTCGGCCAGGGCACGGGCAACATTGTCGGCTACGCCTGCTCGCAAAAGATGCTCCAGGCCCGCTTCGACAACCCGATGGACCCGCTTTTCGACTACCACTGCGTCGCGCTCGCCGGGGACGGCTGCCTGCAGGAGGGCATCTCCGCCGAGGCTGCCGCCTACGCCGCCCGCTTCGGTCTGGACAACCTCATCATGTTCTACGACAGCAATGACGTCACCCTCGACGCCATGGCGGACAAGACCCAGTCCGAGAACACCGCCGACCGCTACGAGGCCTACGGCTGGGATGTCACCGTGCTGCCCGACGGGCACGACCTCAAGGCCATCGTCGAAGCTTTTGAAAAGGCCAAGGCAGACGACAACGGCCACCCGAAGCTGATCATCCTTAAGACCGAGATCGGGCGCGGTATCCCCGAGGTCGCCGGGACGCAGAAGGCCCACGGCGAAGCCGGGGCCAAGTTCGTCGAGGCCGACCGCCTCGCCCTCGGCCTGCCCGAAGAGCGCTTCTACGTCTCCGAGGAGACCCGCGCCTACTTCGCCGCCCGTAAGGCCGAGATGAAGAAGAAGTACGATGCCTGGCAGGAAAAGTACAAGGCCTGGACCACCTCCAATCCCGAACTGGCCCAGCTCCTCGAAGACGGCATCGCCCACAAGCACGCCACCGAAGAGGAAATGCTCAAGGCCATCCCCGAGTTTGACCCGGAAAAGAAGATGGCCACCCGCGCCGCCGGTGAGGTCGTCCTCAACGCCGTTTCCGCCGTCGTCCCGCTGCTGACCAGCGGCAGCGCCGACCTGCACGGCTCGACCAAGAACTACATCAAGGGTGCGGGCGACTTCGACGTGGACAACTACGCGGGCCGCAACTTCCACTTCGGCATCCGCGAGCACGCCATGGGCGCGATCATGAACGGCATCGCCTACGACGGCATCTTCAAGACCTCGGGCGCGACCTTCCTGACCTTCTCGGACTATATGCGCCCGTCCGTGCGCCTGGCCGCGCTGGCCCACCTGCCGACCTTCTACATCTGGACGCACGACTCCGTCGGCGTCGGTGAGGACGGCCCCACGCACCAGCCCGTCGAGCACGTCGCCGCCCTGCGCTGTATCCCGAACCTCGACGTCATCCGCCCGGCCGACCCCGAGGAGTGCGCCGCCGCCTACGCCGCCGCCGTCGAGCGCGCGGACGGCCCGACCGCCCTCATCCTCTCGCGCCAGAACGTCCCTACCCTCAAGTGCACCCCGGCGCAAACCCGCCGCGAAGGCACCCTCAAGGGCGGCTACATTATTAAGAAGGAAACCGCCCCGCTGGAGCTGATCCTGATCGGCACCGGCAGCGAACTCCAGCACTGTCTGGTCGCCGCCAAGGAGCTGGGCGATGGCTGCCGCGTCGTCTCCCTGCCCTGCTGGGAGCGCTTCGAGCGCCAGCCGCAGAGCTACCGCGACGAGGTCCTGCCCCCGTCCTGCACGAAGCGCGTCTCCATCGAGGCCGGGATCACCTTCGGCTGGGAGAAGTTCGTCGGCCTCAATGGCAAGTCCCTCGGCACCGACCACTTCGGCATCAGCGCCCCCGGCGACATCGTGATGGAGAAGTTCGGCATGACCGCCGAGAATGTCGTCGCCACGGCGAAGAGCCTTTGAGATTAAGGCTGCAATTATTGAACAAATCGTTTTTTAACCACAGAGACACGGAGAACACAGAGTTTCCCTCTCTGTGCCCTTTGTGTCTCTGTGGTTATTTTTTATAAAATCCATGGCTGAACTCGTACGTGTACAAAAATTTCTGGCCGACCGCGGGATGTGCTCGCGGCGCGAGGCCGAGGAGTGGATCCGCGAAGGCCGGGTCAAGGTCAACGCTATCGTGGCCGAGCTGGGCCAGAAGGTCGATCCGGACACCGACCAGGTGACGGTGAAGAACAAAAAGATCCCCGCGGCCCCCAAGAGCAAGCTCACCCTCATCATGCACAAGCCCAAGGGCACCCTGTGCACCAACCACGACCCCAACGCCGTGCTGACCGTTTTTTCCATCCTCCCGAAGGACTACCGGAACGAGCGGCTGTTCTGCGCCGGGCGGCTGGACAAGGACAGCGAGGGCATGCTCATCCTGACCAACGACGGCGACCTGGCCAACCGCATCACCCACCCCAGCGGCGGCGTCGTCAAGCGCTACCGCGTCACCCTGCAGAAGCCTTTCGACCCGGAGCTCATCCCGAAGCTGCTCAAGGGCGTGATCGACGAGGGCGAGCACCTCTACGCCCGCAAGGTCATCCCCGCCACCGAAGGCCCCGACGCGAACACCCGCGTAGAGGTCCACCTCGACCAGGGCCGCAAGCGCGAAATCCGCCGCCTCTTCGAGGTCTTCGGCTACCACGTCAAAAAGCTCAAGCGCTTCCAGATGGGCCAGCTGAAGCTCAAGGGCCTCGGCCCCGGCACCGTCAAACCCCTCACCAACAAAGAGATCGAGAGCCTGTTCAAGCAGTAGGCTGGAGACACGTTCCCGCCCATAAGCGCTGAGCATGCTCATGCTGTGCGCGCATTAAAGTCGCAATCCTGCCGAAGATTCGATAAGGGACGAGCGATGAGCTATCGGTCTGAGAAGAGAATGTACTTCTTGATGTGTCTGACAAACTGGGTTGGCTGGTTTCAAATTGTTGATTGCATCGCCTTCAAATTTAAACACGGAGTCGGGTGGTATGACATTTTTCACGGCATTGTTCCCGATTATTTAAAGCAGTGTTTTGGTGGCTTCATCAGCTTTAGTTTAGACTTGGTTCGTGCAGGTGATGATAATAATCGGCGTCAGGGGGTGTACATTCTTAGATATACAAATGGAGTCGATGAAGGGCTTATTCGAGTCGAGTACAGCAGAGAAGCCAATGAATACAGCTATGATATGCAGTTGGTCGACGAATCTGCCTTTGATCGATAAAATTCATAGCTACATCAGCGGGAGATCGTGAAGAAACGGGCGCCGAAGGCGATTCCCGCTTTGACAAGGGGCCCCCTCGCGTGTTTATTGACCGGTTCTTATGGGTAAGACCTTGTTTCATAAAGTCTGGGAAGACCACGCCGTGCGTAAGCTGCCCAACGGGCAGACGCAATTGTTCATCGGCACGCACCTCATTCACGAGGTGACCTCGCCGCAGGCCTTCGGCATGCTCCGCGACCTCGGGCTGACCGTCAAGTATCCCAGCCGCACCTTTGCGACGGTGGACCACATCGTGCCGACCAATGAGCTGGTCGAGCCCTACAGCGACCCGCTGGCCCAGGCCATGATCGAAGCCCTGCGCAAGAACACCAAGGAGTTCGGCATCACCTTTTTCGACACCAACACCGGCAAGCAGGGCATCGTCCACATCGTCGGCCCCGAGCAGGGCATCACCCAGCCGGGCACTACGATCGCCTGCGGCGACAGCCACACCGCCACGCACGGGGCCTTCGGGGCCATCGCGTTCGGGATCGGCACCAGCCAGGTGCGCGACGTACTCGCCACCCAGACCATGGCGCTGAGCCCGATGAAGGTCCGCCGCATCAACGTGGACGGCAAGCTCCTCCCCGGCGTTTACGCCAAGGACGTCATCCTGCACATCATCCGCCTGCTCGGCGTCAACGGCGGTCTCGGCTACGCCTACGAATACGGCGGCGAAGTCTTTGACAACTTCTCCATGGAGGAGCGCATGACCGTGTGCAACATGTCCATCGAGGGCGGCGCGCGCTGCGGCTATGTCAACCCCGACGAGAAGACCTTCGAGTACCTCAAGGGCCGTCCCTACTGCCCCAACGGCGCGAAGTGGGAAGACGCCGTCAAGAAGTGGAAGTCCTACGCCAGCGACAAGGACGCCGAGTACGACGACGTCGTTAACATCAAGGCCGAGGACATCAAGCCGACCGTCACCTGGGGCATCAACCCCGGCCAGGCCGTCTTCATCGACGAAAACCTGCCCCTGCTCGAAGAACTGGAAGGCTCGGACCGCGCCACCGCCGCCGAGGCTTACGAACACATGTCGCTCACGCCCGGTCAGCCCATCCGCGGGACGAAAATCGACGTGGCCTTTGTCGGCTCCTGCACCAACGGCCGCATGAGCGACCTGGAGGAGACCGCCAAGTACCTCAAGGGCAGGCACGTCGCCCCCGGCGTCACCGCCATATGCGTGCCGGGCTCGCAGGTCGTGGCCCAGATCGCCGAAGCCAAGGGCCTGGACAAGATTTTCCGCGAGGCGGGCTTTGAATGGCGCGGCGCGGGCTGCTCCATGTGCCTGGCCATGAACCCGGACAAGCTCAAGGGCAACCAGCTCAGCGCCTCCTCCTCGAACCGCAACTTCAAGGGCCGCCAGGGCAGCCCGACCGGCCGCACCATCCTGATGAGCCCGGTCATGGTCGCCGCCGCCGCCATCACCGGCGAGGTCTGCGACGCCCGCGAGGTCTTCGGCTTTGCCGAAACGGTCAGCGCGTAAGCAGGACTGCGTTTACCGATACCTTTCACGAGGGCGGCCCCAAACGGGCCGCCCTCTTTTTTTTGGGGGGGAGAACAGAGACATCGGATCGGGACCAGACGTAAGGCCGAAGTCAGCCACCGCCCCGACCATCGTCACGTACGCGACGACACATACACCGCCACACCCATAGTACGGGGATTGTGTCGGGCGGGTTACGTTTTCGCAACGGTCGGCAGTTAAGGTTGATTCCCCCGCCCCGGGCGAATGCATTATCCGTCCCATGTTTTATCTGCGCCTACTACTGCTGACCGCCCTGCTCCCGCTCAGCGCCTCCGCCGAGATGCTGCTGACCTCCTCGTGGACGATCAACTGCATCGATGGGGATGCGCCTGAGGCCGCTGCCCTCGGGCAGGAGTACTCCGTCACGGTACGCTACGATGAGACGGCGGTTCCGGTCTATGACGAGGCATACGATCACTGGGACTTCACGAACCCGTCCATGACGATGACCCTCTCAATCCCCGAGGCAGGGGTCGAGCTGTCCGCCTTGGCCTATGCAAGCTTGAGCGGAGGAGACTCAGCCAGGCTCGCATTCGCCTCGTATTTCTTTAGCGATGAACTCGGAGACTACCTCTTGATGTCGCTAGTTTTCGGAGAAATCGATCAAGACCTGTTGAACCAAACGGCCCTGCCGACAGACGCCTCCCAACTCCCCACAGCCGGAGTACTGATGCTGGTCAGCGTGAATCCCCTTCCAATGCAGACCATACAATGGATAGTTGGCGCCATGACGGAACAGCCGACGCTTGAGCCTTATACGGGCGCTGGCAGCGGGATCACCACCCCCTCCGGTCCTTACGTCGGATATGATGGCCCGCCGATAGAGGAAATGCCGCCCCTCGACATCGACCTGAGCACCGCTACCCTCACCCTCGAACAGGTCCCCGAACCCGCCACCTGGGCGATCGCAGGCGGGGGGCTGGCCTTGGTCGCCGGGGTCTTCGCCCGACGCCGCCGGTAAGCATCCGCAGCAACCCAGCTGATTGCCCAGTGGCGGCGGGACGCCGGTATCGCGGACCGAGCGCAAAACGCGCCGCTTTTTCGCATTGCGCAGGCGGGGGGCTTGTGCCAAATTCTTTCCTTTATGGCAGCTTTGGAAAAGATCACCAAGGTCACCGGTCGGGCCGTTCCCGTGCCGGGTGACGATGTGGACACCGACCGGATCATCCCGGCCCGCTTCATGAAGTGCGTCACTTTCGACGGCCTGGGCGAGTTCGCCTTCTACGACGTGCGCTACGACGGCGAAGGCAAAAAGAAGCCCCACCCGCTCAACGAAAAGCGCTTCGAAGGTGCGACCATCATGCTCGTGGGCTCGAACTTCGGCTGCGGCAGCTCCCGCGAGCACGCCCCGCAGAGCCTGCACAAGTTCGGCGTGCGCGCCATCATCGGCCTCAGCTACGCGGAAATCTTCTTCGGTAACGCCACCACACTCGGCATGCCCTGCGTCTCCGTGGACAAGGACACCCTCCACACGCTGACCCAGATCGTCGAGTCTCACCCGGACAAGGCCCTGACCATCGACCTGGAAAAGATGACCGTCACCGCCGGCGAAAACAGCTACCCGATCAAGCTGGCTGAAACCGCCCGCGAAGGCCTGCTGGCCGGCGAGTGGGACCCGCTCGCCCTCCTGCTGAACAAGCCCGAGGACATCGAAACCGTCGCCGACCGCCTCCACTACGTCTAAGCAGTCGCAGGGCGGAGACGCCCGTTCGTTTTTCATCAGCCAGGCCGCCCGCGCGGTCTGGCTTTTTTTAGCCTTGCGCGGGGGCGGGATTTAGCCCGTCTTGGGTGGGACCTTATTGGCGCTTATGATTAGTTTCCTCCACGACATCGGCCTGACCTTCCTCATCCCGCTGGGACTGTGCTCCATATTGGCGGTCTTTATCATCGTCGAGCGCCTGATCGCGCTGCGCAGCTCACGCATCCTGCCGAAGAGCCTGGTGGACAGCTTCGTGACCGGCGACGTGCTGGAGCTGGAGGGCGATCCGCACTCCGTCGGGGGCCGTATCCTTTTCTTCTACAAGCTCAACGCGCCCGATCCGGACGCGCTCAAAGCCTTTGCCGCGCTGGAAATCGCCCGTCTGGAACGGGGTATGTTCATCCTCGACATTGTGGTTGGCGCCGCGCCGCTGCTGGGCCTGCTCGGCACCGTCACCGGCCTGATCGACGTCTTCCAGGGCATCGACCCTGAGAGCGGCATGCCCGACCCCAGCCAGTTTGTCCAGGGTATCGCCCTGGCCCTTGGCACGACCATGCTCGGCCTGTCCATCGCCATCCCCGCCCTCGTGGGTAACAGCTACCTGACGCGCCGGGTGGACATGCTCAGCGCCCAGATCAACGTCGGGGTCGAACGCATGATCGACATCGCCAAGTCCAAGCTCGCCAAGAAAGCCTGAGGTCGCCGGATGAACATCCAGAAGCGCAGGAAAAAGACCGAGATCAACATCGTCCCGTTGATCGACGTGCTGATTGTGCTCATCTTCTTCTTTCTGATGTCGATGCAGTTCAAAAACATGGACGTGCTCAACATCACCCCGCCGAAGATGGAGACCGCCGGCAAGGACAAGGAGATCGTCCAGCTCATGGTCGGCATCGACACCGAGGGCCAGTACTTCATCGACAGCAAGCCCGTCACCGAGGACGAGCTCATCGCGGCCTTTGACGCCGCCGCCGCTCAGCCCGAGCCGCCCTCCGTGCTCGTCATGGCCGACGAGGACGCCCCCATCAAGACCCTCGCCTTCGTCATGGACCAGTCCCGCAAGGCCAAGCTCCCCAAGGTCCGCATGCAGACCCGCTAACGGGTTGCACCCGCTGGCATTAAGGGGTCCCGGCTGGACCAGCAATCTTCCCCCACGCGACCGGACAGGCCGCTTACCCCGAATCTGGTCAAAGGTGAAGCGACCCAAAGCTTTCGCCGCAAGCGGCTACACCGAACTCGTCATGTTCCGCTCGCGCCCGTATTCCCAACCCGCTATTGCACCTACGTGCCGTAGCAGCGATTGACAACCCCAACGGGGTTGCGTCCCCTCAGCCCCGGGTTGCTCCGCTACCCGGGGACAATATCGGCGGATGTTCCCCTCCCATCAACCCCAACGGGGTTGCGCAAAAAATGTGATGCCGCCTCGTCTCCCTCAGCGCGTGACCGCACCGCCGTAGAAGTACCAGCCCAGGCCGATGAAGAAGAGAAAATTCCCGTACAGGGCGTGCTCCAGCGTGACCAGCGCGAGCGAACGCGTCTTCGCGTAGGTCGTGGCGAAGATCAGCCCGCCGACGAAGCTCAGAGCCGGGGCCACCGGGTTGATAAAGAGCACGTGTGCGTACGCGAACACCACCGCGCTCGCCAACACGACCGCCCACTGCGCCGGAAAGAACACCCGGTAGCGCCCGAAAAAGAAGGTGCAGAAAATGAACTCCTGCGGTAGCGCCGAGAGCAGCGGGTACAGCACAAACAGGATCAGCATGAACCCGGGCCGGTGCCGCGGCAACGAGAGCATCCGCTCCGGATCGTAGAAGGATAGAAACGCCGCCATCGCCGCCGCCACAACGACGAAGCGCAACAGGATGACGCGCAGATTCGCCCGGTTGACCTCGCGCCAGCGCCACACCTCGCCCCACCCCCGGTGAAACTTTAGCCGGTACACCACCGCGCAGTACAGCGTCGCCGCCCACAGAAACAGAATCATCTCCCCCGCCAGCCGGTACACGATGATCACCGTCGGCAACCCCACACACAACAGTGCGAACTCTAGGGTGAGGAGCGCCCGGCTGACCAAAGAAGGCTTACGCGGCGAGTGCATACCTCAACCACCGTATAGCTCCAGATGCGCCTGGCAAGCCGGGGCGGCAAACGAAGGTTACGAGATGAGGTGTCCGATGATCTCGACCACCGGCCGGAAGAGCGCGTCCCGCATGGATAGGTACAGGGCAACAAAGCCCAGTGTGCTAACAGCCAGCAGAGCTAGCGGCCAGAGCGCCCGCAGCACAAACACGAGCATGAGCACGGCGGCCGTCCACACACCGGTCACAATAGCGATGCTCAGCGCCCCGTCCAGCACCCACGCCGTCGTCACCGGCAGATTCGCCCCACCCAGTATATCGTCGTAGATCTTCTGATAAGTCCCACATTTGAGAGCGAGCGAGATGATCAGTAGCGCGACCAGCACCAGGATGACCGAGCACACACACTTGAAGGTGAGCGAGAGAAACCGCACTTCGCGGCGCAGCGCAACGATTTCTGTTTCCGGATTCATGATGGTGAAAAAAGTAACTTGGTCACTCTTCCTGCTCCACCCCAGCTCGGCCTATCCTTACCCTTCCTGTTTCGCCCAGGAATCGCGGAGGGTGACGGTGCGGTTGTAGATCGGGCGTTCGCCGGGGACGTGGTCGAGGCTGTCGGGCGTAAAATACCCGATGCGCTCGAACTGGAAATGCGCGCCGGGCTCGGCGGTGGCCAGCGCGGGCTCGACGTAGGCCGTGACGGTCTGGAGCGAGTCCGGATTGACGAAGTCCGTAAAGGGCCGGTCTTTGTCCGCCTCGGGCTTTTCCACGGAAAAGAGCCGGTCGAACAGCCGCACCTCGGCGGGCACGGCCTGGTCGGCGCTGACCCAGTGGATCACGCCCTTGACCTTGCGGTCCTCCGGGTTGGTGTGGAGCGTGTCCAGGTCGGCGGTGCACAGCACGCGGGTGATGTTGCCCTGCGCGTCCTTTTCCACCGACTCGGCCTTGATGATGTAGGCGTAGCGCAGGCGGACCTCCCCACCCGGCTTTAAGCGGAAATACTTGCGGTTGGCCTCCTCGCGGAAGTCCTCCCGCTCGATGAACAGCCGCCCGGAGAAGGGAATCTTACGCGTCCCGGCGGACTCGTCCTCGGGGTTGTTGACCGCGTCCACCTCGACCACTTTGTCGGCGGGCCAGTTGGTGATGACGATCTCCAGCGGGTCGAGCACGGCCATGCGGCGCTCGGCGGAGCGGTTGAGCTCGTCGCGGGCGGCGTACTCGAGCAGGGCGATGTCGCTGGTGGAGTTAAACTTGGTCAGCCCAACCTTTTCGATAAAGGCGCGCACGGCCTGCGGAGGGATGCCCCGGCGGCGCATCCCCGAGAGGGTCGGCATGCGCGGATCGTCCCAGCCCCAGACGAAGCCCTCCTCGACCAGCGTGCGCAGCTTGCGCTTGCTCACCACGGTGTAGTTGAGGTTGAGCCGGGCGAACTCGGTCTGCTTCGAGGGAAAGATGCCGAGTTTTTCGATAAACCAGTCGTAGAGCGGGCGGTGGTCCTCGAACTCCAGCGAGCACAGCGAGTGCGTAATCTGCTCGATCGAGTCGCTCTGCCCGTGGGTGAAGTCGTAGCTGGGATAAATGCACCACTTGTCGCCGGTGCGGTGGTGGTGCATGCGCTTGATGCGGTACATGACCGGGTCGCGCAGGTTCATGTTCGGGGCGGCCATGTCGATCTTGGCGCGCAGGACCATGGCCCCGTCGTCAAACTCGCCCGCGCGCATGCGCTCGAACAGGTCCACGCTCTCGGCGGCGGGCCGGTCGCGGTACGGGCTGTTGGTGCCCGGCTCGGTCAGGGTGCCGCGCCCGAGGCGGATCTCCTCCGGGGTGGACTCGTCCACGTAGGCGAGGCCCTTGTTGATCAGGTCGATGGCCCAGGTGTAGAGCTGCTCAAAGTAGTCGCTCGCGTAGCATTCCTCGTCCCACTCGAAGCCCAGCCAGCGGATATCGGTCTTGATCGCGTTGACAAACTCCTGGCTCTCCTTCTCGGGGTTGGTGTCGTCGAAGCGCAGGTTGCACTTGCCGCCGAACTCCTCGGCGATGCCGAAGTTCAGGCACACGGCCTTGGCGTGGCCGATTTGCAGGTAGCCGTTGGGTTCCGGGGGGAAGCGCGTGTGCACGCGCCCACCGTGTTTGCCCGCCGCGACATCTTCGGCGATCATCTGGCGGATAAAGTCCTTCGGCTTGTCGGTCGCTTCGCTCATAATCGAATCTGGTATGCAAATCCCAACCGCGCCGCTTGTCCAACCCATTTCACGATCTGGCGCTCAAAACCGCACCGGTAAAGGCACGGCAGTCTCCGCCCCCAATGCCTGCCCGGTACAGTGCCCGGACACCCTCGCCGCCCCATTCGGCGCTCCGCCGACAGAAGCGCAATCCCTGCCACCCTCGCGGTTTGACACTCCCGGCTAAGCATGCAGCCTAGTGGCATCATTCCCGCTCTCTGACTATCATGGCCGACGATCTCTCCCACGCCCACTCTTCCCAACCCACGCGCGGCCTCTTCCGCGAAGAGCTGCCCCTGTGGGTCGGCGCGGTCAGCGTCCTCATCCTCATGAGCGTGGGAGCGTCCTGGCTCAGGGACCTGGGCAACCCGCTCGCCTACGGGCTGCTGTTCGCGTGGGTCTTCGGGATTATGCTCTGGCTGTCGTTTTCCGTGGTCAAGCACGCCGACTGCCTCGCCATCAAGCTCGGCGAACCCTACGGCACGCTCATCCTGACCCTCTCGGTCATCAGCATCGAGGTCGTCATGATCACGGCGGTCATGCTCACCGGCGGTGAAAACCCCGCCCTGGCCCGCGATACGATGTTTTCCGTGCTCATGATCGTGCTCAATGGCATGCTCGGTCTCACCCTGCTGGTCGGTGGCTGGAAACACCGCGAGCAGACTCATAACCTACAGGGCTCGAACGCCTACCTGGCCGTGATTATCCCGCTGGCCGGACTCGGGCTGATCCTGCCGCGCTTCACCGACTCGGAGCCCGGCGGCGTCCCCTCCACCCTGATGGAGGTCTTCCTCGCCGCCTCGGCCATCCTGCTGTATGGCATCTTCCTGGCCATGCAGAGCGGGCGGCACCGGGACTTTTTCCAGGCCCCCGCCGTCGCCCCCGGCTCCCACGACGCCCCCGGCGGGCACGACGACCACGGCGACCTCGTCATCCGCTCGACGACCTTCCACGCGGTTTTCCTCTTTCTGACCATGCTGCCCATCGTCCTGCTGTCCAAAAAGATGGCCCTGCTGGTGGACCACGGCATGAGCGTGCTGAACGCCCCGCAGGCCCTGGGCGGCTTTCTGGTGGCCATCCTCGTGCTCTCGCCCGAGGGCATGGGCGCGATCAAGGCCGCCCTCTCCAACCGTCTCCAGCGCACGGTCAACATCTCCCTGGGCTCGGCCCTGGCCACCATCGGCCTGACCATCCCGGCGGTGCTCATCGTCAGCCTGACCACGGGCAAGGTGATCGAGCTGGGCCTGGAGCCGCCCGAAATCCTCCTGCTCGCCCTCTCCGTCGGCGTCGCCGTGGTGAACTTCTCCAGCCCCCGCACCAATCTCCTCCAAGGCGCCGTCCACCTCATCCTCTTCTTCGCCTACCTGCTGCTGATCTTTGATTGAGGCAGGCACTTGGACAGAGTCCTGAACCGGTGGGGTTGTCGCATCACCGATGACGCTATCGGTGACTTACTTCGCGCTCTCGCTCACGGCCTTGGCGAGGGTGACCGTCAAGTTAAATGAAATCCCGGTGCTTTTCATCAGCGGGAAGGTATCGCCTGGCTTGCAGGTAAGCTCTCCTTCATAGGAACACATGGACGTGTAAACCCCAGTCTTTGCATCGGGCTCGACCTTGTAGCCGGACAAATTTAGCAGAAAATGATACTTACCGTCGCGCATTACCAGTCGGGAGCAGCGCAGGCTAAACTCCGCGTCCTTGTGGCGGGCTCGCATCTCCATATCTGGTCCCGTCCCGGAGAGTGCCATTTCAAAGGGGTTTCCTGCCACTTCCCCCGTCAGGCTGAGCGTAACGACATGATCGAGGGCGGTGTTCTCGCGCTCCTCGGCAGCGTAAGCCTGAGGAGTCAGGAAGACTCCAATTAACATAAAGAAAAAAAGGCAGAGCGGAGATGGGTTTTTCATAGCGGGTAACAACGCCTGAACGTTAAACCGCCGCCATACTCATTGCCAGCAAATTATAATACAGGACTGCGGCAAGCAAACGCGCAACCCCTCCTGCGGCTCAAACGCCGCGCGTTTGTTCTTCCATCACCGGGTTGGTCAGGCGGCCGATGCCGTCGATCTCGATGGTGACCTCATCGCCGGGGACGAGGAAGCGGGCCGGTTCGCGGGCGAAGCCGACCCCGGAGGGCGTGCCGGTGAGGATGACCGTGCCCGGCAGGAGTGTCGTGCTCCCACTGACGAACGCGATTAGCTGCGGGATGGAAAAGATCAGGTCCGAGGTGTTGGAGTCCTGAAGGGTTTCGCCGTTGATAATCGTGCGCAGGCCGACGGCTTGCGGGTCGGCGAACTCGTCCAGCGTGCACAGGCACGGCCCCAGCGGGCAAAAGGTGTCAAAGGTCTTGCCGCGCACCCACTGGCGGCCGCCGCCGTTTTTCTGCCAGTCGCGGGCGCTCACGTCGTTGGCAGCGGTGTAGCCGAACACGTAGTCCATCGCTTCCGACTCGGGGATGTTCTTGCCCTGCTTGCCGATGACCACGGCCAGCTCGCACTCGTAGTCCACCTCGTCGCTGCGCAGGCCGCGCGGCAGCAGGATGGGGCCGCCGGGGTGCTGCACGGCAGTTGGGGCCTTCATAAAGATGACCGGATGCGGCGGCAACTTCGCCCCCTGCTCTTCGGCGTGGGCACGGTAGTTGAGGCCGATACAGAAGATCGCCGGCGGGCTGACCGGGGCGAGGAACGCGACGGGGAAGACCTCCTCGTCCGTTTCCTTAAACGCCGGGAACTCCCCCTCCAGCCGCAGGTAGCGCCCCTCGACCAGCTGCGCCCAGGCGCGGCTGCCGTCCGGCTGTTCGTGGCGGATGATCTTCATCGCGGGTCAGGGAACGGCGCGGGCCGCTCAGGCTTCGATCTCGTAGCGGTAGTCCTCGATCACCGGGTTGCTCAGCAGGTCGTGGCAGAGCTTGTCCAGCGCGGAGCGAAACTCCGGCGTATCCTCGCGGTCCACCTCGAACTCCACGGTCTTGCCGACGCGGACATTCGCGGCGGAGGTAAAGCCCAGGCTGTGCATGGCGTGGCCCACGGCGGCGCCCTGCGGGTCGAGTACGTTCTTCTTCGGCGTGACAAAAACGATGATCTTCACACGCCCCAGCAAGACAGTCCCGCGCCCCGCTGGCAAGCACTCTCGCCAAATTTAAGTAGCCGCAGGCGGGGTCATGACGCGGGCCTTCACCGCCGCGGCGATGGCGGACAGCGGCAGCACCTCACAGGCGGCTTTCAGGGTGACGGCGGCCTTGGGCATCCCGTAAACGACGCTGGTGGACTCGTCCTGAGCGATGGTGTGCCAGCCCTTGCGCCGCAGCGCGAGCATCCCCTCGGCCCCGTCGCGGCCCATCCCGGTGAGGAGAACCCCCACCCCGCCGCCGTGCCAATAGTCCGCCGCCGAGTCGAAGAGCACGTCCACCGAGGGCCGGTTGATAAGGTTAGACGGCTCGGGGTCGTAGGCAAGAATTCCGCCCGGGCGCACGCACAGGTGCTCGTCCCGCCCGGCGATGAGCACTTCGCCCGCCTGGGGCACCTCACGGTGCGCGGCCAGGCGCACGGGGAGCTCGCTGCGGTGGTCCAGCCAGTCGGCCAGCCCGGCGGCGAAGTCCGGGTCCACATGCTGCACGATGACGACCGCCGCTGGAAAATCCGCCCCAAAGCCGGACAAGAGCGCCGCCAGCGCCTGCGGGCCGCCAGTCGAAGCCCCCACCGCCACCAGCGGCGTATGACTGGGGTTCGCGGTACGCGTCGCTGGGAAAGAAGGTAGCGTGTACCCGCTGCCGGAGCGCGGGCTGCGGTGCCCGATGATGTAGCCCACGTGCGCGATTTTGTCCAATAAAGCCCGTCCGCCCTCGACATTGCCGTCCGGCCCCAGTGTCGGGGTGACGGCGGCGTCCAGCGCCCCGTGGCCCATGGCTTCATAGACCAGCTCGCCGTGGGTGGTGACCGAGGCGGTCACGATGAGAATGGCGCAGGGCGTCTCCTCCATGATCCGGCGGGTCGCCTCCACCCCGTCCATGACGGGCATGACGAGGTCCATCAGCACCAGGTCGGGTAAATCCTCCTTGCAGCGGCGGACGGCTTCCTCGCCGTCGCGGGCCATCCAGGCGACCTCGTGTTCGCCGGACTGAGAGACCACGCGCCGGAGCGCCTCGACGGCCAGGGCCATGTCGTTGACGATGGCGATCCTCACTCGCGGGGCCCTCCGATCAGGTCGTGCACCGCGCCAATAAAGGTCTCATCCTGAAAGCTGCTCTTGGTCAGGTAATAGTCGGCCCCGGCCTCCAGGCCCTTGAGCCGGTCCTCTTCGCGGTCCTTGTAGGAGACAATGATGACCGGCAGCCGCTCCAGCCGCGAGTCCTGCCGGATGCGCGAGACAAATTCGTAGCCGTTGAGCCGGGGCATGTCCACGTCGCTGACCACGAGGTCGAACTCGCCCAGGCGCACGGCGTTCCAGCCGTCCGCGCCGTCCACCGCCACCTCGACGGCGTACCCGGCGTTTTCCAAGAGCTGGCGCTCGGTCTCGCGCACGGTGATGGAGTCGTCCACCACGAGCACGCGCTTGGCGGGGGCCTTCTCCTCCTCCTGCGCGTAGCGGGCCTGGATGCTCTCGCCCCCGGCCAGCAGCTTGTCCACGGAGTGCACGAGGTCCTCCACGTCAAGGATGAGGATGGGCTCGCCGTCCTCGGAGAGCGCGGCGGCGCTCACGCCGGGCACTTTGCCCAGGCGGCGGTCGAGCGGGCGCACGACCAGGTCGGTCTCGCCGGTGAGCTTGTCCACCTCGACGCCGTAAAGGTTGTTACGGTCATTGACGACTACGACGTTGATGTGGCGGGCGATCATGCTGACCGCCCCGGCCAGCCCGAGGGCCGAGCGCGAAGAGACCAGCCCGATGTTCTGCCCGTCGAGGTCGAAGTACTGACGGTTCTCCAGCACCTTGAGGTCCTGAATACTGAGCAGCAGCGTGCGGTTGATGCGGCTGAGGGGAAAGGCGTAGGGCTCGCCGTCGATCTCGACCAGCAGCGCCCGGATAACCGAACGGGTGATCGGCAGTTGCAGGTGGAAGGTCGTACCCTTGCCCAACTCGGAGGAGACGCGCACCTGCCCGCCGACCTCCTGCATGAGCGTCATAACCACGTCCAGCCCGACGCCGCGCCCGGAGATTTCCGTCACCTGCTTGGCGGTGGAGAAGCCGGGCAGGAACAGAAACTCCAGCACCTCGTCGTCGTTGAGGTTTTGCGCCATCTCGGCGGTGGCGAGGTTCTTTTCGACAATCTTTTCGCGCAGGCGGGCCAGGTCGATCCCGCGCCCGTCGTCGCGCACCTCGACGATAAGCATCCCGGCGCTGTGCCGGGCGAGCAGGCGCAGGGTGCCGGTCTCGGGCTTCCCTGCGGCCTTGCGGTCGGCGGGCAATTCCAGTCCGTGGTCGCAGGCGTTGCGCAAGAGGTGGTTGAGCGGGGCCTCCAGGCGGTCGAGGATGTCGCGGTCCACCGGCGTGTCCCGACCCTCGATCTTGAAATCGATCTTCTTCGCGATGGTCTTGGCCAAGTCGCGGATGAGCCGCGGAAAGCCCTGCACCCCGTCGCCAAAGGGCCGCATCCGGCTCTCCAGCACCTCGCGGTAGAGGCGGTCGGACAAGAGCGTGTTGCGGCGGGAAAAGTTGTCGAATATCTCCAGTTGGTTGCGGATGGCGCGCAGGTTCTCTCCGGCGGCCAGGCGCACCTGAACGAACTGCCGCAGCAGGCTGGCGGCGTTCGCGCCGTTTTCGATCTGCTTGAGCCCGGCGTCGAGGCGGGTGTTGAGCTCGGTCTGGGCCTCCTTCAGACGCAGGAGCGTGTCGCGGAAATGCTCCAACTGGCGCGTCTCGACCAGGGTCTCGGCAGCCAGCCCCATGAGGCGGTTGAGATTGTCCGCCGACACACGCACGACCTGCTCGGCCCCGGCGGCCTTCGGAGCGGCCTTGGCCGAGGGCTTCGCGCCGACAGCGGCAGCGGCGGGCTTGGCGGGAGCGTCTGCTTTTTGCGTGGCGGAGGTGGAAGGTGCTTCAGACGAGGGGGCAGATGCAGACTCGGAGATAGCCGAAGCTTTGTCCTCCTCCGGCGCGGCAGCCCCGGCAGGCGGAGCCGCCTCGGCGGGAGGTTCGACAGAAGTGGGTTCAGCAGCGCCGGGTTCCGCGGGGGCGCCACCCGACCGAAATGCCTCGGGCACCGGACCGCCCGCGTGGACCTCGCGCAGGGCCTGCGTCAGGGCGTCCGAACGCGCCTTATTCCCCTCCAGCCAGGCGGGCATGGCGGCCGCATCGGGCCCGCCGGAGTCCACGAGAAAATCCACCGTCTGGAGCAGCAGGTCGAAAAACCCGTCCGGAAACTCCAGCTTGCCCTCGCCCACCTTGACAAAGATGTCCTCCAGCGCGTGCGCGACGGTCGAGACGACCTGGAGCCCGAGGATGCGCGCCGCGCCCTTGAGCGAGTGGGCCGCGCGCATCAGGTCGTTGATCAGCGCGGTGTCATGCGGAGCGCTCTCGAGCGCGAGCAGCCCGTTGTTGAGCGCCGAGCCATGCGTCTCCACCTCTTGTTGGTAGAGATCCAGCATGGAAAAATCGGGAGTGTCGCTCATCGTTGAAGTCTAGAGGGTCTTGCTCGCCAGGCTGTGAAAAACCAGTTCGTCGTCGAGCCAGCCGATCTGCTGGCCGCGCAGGCTGAACAAGCCCCGCGTGTACGTGGCCAGGGCCTTGGAAACGGTGACCGGCACGGCCTGCATCTGTTCCAGTTCGAAGTGCACCACGCCATACACCTCCTCCACCCGGAAGGCGAAGGCGTCCCCCTCGCGGGCGATGAGGATCATCCGGCGGTAAACGCGGCGGCTGAGCGAGGCGGCCTCGTCCTTGCGCTCGGCCAGACCCAGCAGCGCCCGCAGGGACACGGTCAGCTGGAGCTCGCCGCGGACATTCGTCACACCGCGCAGCACGGCGTTCGTCCGGCGCGGGATGCGGTGGACCGCGCCCTCGGAGCAGACTTCCTTAACCACCCCGCAGCGCAGCGCCAGCCACTCGTCGCGCAGGCGGAACACCAACAGCGGCACGGTCTCGCGTACCTCTTCCTCGGGCGGATTCTTGATCCGCTCGATCCACTCCTCGCGGTAACCCTCGGGATAGGGGCGGTCGAGCAGGCTCTCGATCCGGCGGGCCTCGTCGGATGGCAAGGGCTCAGACATGGGCGGCCTCCTCCAGCTTGCGGGCACGAGCACGCAGACGCTGCGCCTCCTGCGGGGCACCCCGCCGCTCGGCCAGCAGCGCCATTTGAATGATTGCGTCCAGGTGGTTCGGGTTCAGGTAAAGGGCCTTCCGGATGCAGGTCTCGGCCTCGGCCAGGCGGGAAGAGGCCATCTCGATTTGCCCGAGCAAAAAGAGCGCGTCCGAGCTGGGCGGATGCCGCTGCAAGAGGCCCAGGCAGTGCTCGCGGGCCGCGTCAAGCTCCCCCTGGTCGGCCAGCCGGGCGACCCGCGCCAGCACCGCTTCCGGGGGCTCCGGGGCAGGCGCGGACGGGTCGGGAGAGAGCCGGTCGGGAGCGGCGGCAGCGGGTGCTTCTCCCGGGCCGGACGAACGGGCCGTGGATTTACCGGAGGCAACGGCCCCCGGGCGCACCGCGCGGGCGCCAGCGGATTTTTTCGCGGGCCGGCGAGCCGGGCGCGCGGAGCGGGCCGGAAGCGGCGCGGACGGGTCGGGCAGCAGCCGCTCGCGATGGCGGTAGCAGAACGCCCCGGACGGCCCCGCCGGCTCGAAATCCCCCGTCAGCACCGACAACCCATCGGCGTGCCCGACGAAGAACAGCCCGTCGTCGGACAAGAGCTGACGGAGGTGGCCCACCACGCTGCGGCGGGCGTCCTCGCAAAAGTAGATCAGCACGTTGCGGCAGAAAATGATGTCGAAGGAGGGCGCGAAGGCCAGGCTGCCCGGATCGAGCAGGTTGCAGCGGTTGAAGGATATACAGGCTCGGATGTTTTCGCGCACACGCAGGTTCCCGTCGGGCAGCGTCTCGAAGTGATGACGGCGCCCCTCGGCGTCCTGCCCCCGGAACGCCATCGGGCGGTACTCGCCCAGCCGGGCGTGCACGAGGTTGCGCTCGCTCACGTCACCGGCGTACACGCGGAAGCTCTTCACCGGCAGGCCCGCGTCGAGCAGCGTCATGGCGATCGAGTACGGCTCCGGGCCGGAGGCGCAGGGCACGCTGAGCACGCGCAGCAGCCGCTCGTCCCCCTCGCGGGGACGCCAGACCGACTGCACCCAGTTGGCCAGAAAATCAAACGGCGCCCGGTCCCGGAAAAACCACGATTCGGGCACGAGCAGCTCATCGACAAACGCCTCGAACTCCTGCGGCGAACGCCCCAGCAGCTCCAGATAGCCCTCCTCGTCGGCCACCTGCGCGTGGCGCATACGGTGGTGCACCGCGACGAGACAGCCCGGCCCTTGCAGGGTGGCATCGTCGAGCCCATAGGTGCGCCGCAGCCGCGCAGCCAGTTCCGGCGGGAGCTTCATGCCGGGACCTCCTGGCGCTCTTTTAAAATGGCGAGCAGCTCTGGCGTGATCAGCTCCTCGACCTCCACGCACTGCACGAGCGCACCCTGCTCGTCCTTGACCAAGCGTCCCAGATGAGGGGCGTCCGGCGGGCGCACACCGGGGTCGAGCCAGGCGTCGTCGGCCACGTTGAGCGTGTCCGTCACCTTCTCCGCCAGCAGGGCGAAGAGCCGCCCGCCCGCCTCGTCGGCCCGCACCACCAGGTAGCGCGTGCTCAAAAAAATCTCCGCCGGGCGGCCTACCGTGAGCTCGCACAGGTCGATCACGGGCAGGATCTTTCCGCGGTACTCGAAGATGCCCTTGACCGACGCGGGGGTGCCCGGCACCTCACACACCGGCATGGCGGGGACGACCTCCACCACCCGCTGCGAATCCAGTCCGTAGCGCCGCTGGCCGAGTTGGAACAGAATGATCAGCATGGTTGCTCGGGTGGGGCCTCAGTCGCCGGAGGGCTTTTTCGGGCGCATGGGAAAGGGCATATTCGTCATCCCGGTGGCGTGGCGCTCGGCCACCTTGAACCGGGCGACTTCGCGCCGCAGGTTGTTGACCGCGGTGTGGAGCGCCTGCGTGGCCTTGTCGAACTCGACCAGCGAATCCGCGCTGCGCTGCGCGCCCTCCTTCAGGTTGGTCATGGCGTCGCTGATCTGGGCCGCGCCCTGAGTCTGCGACTGCATGCCCTCGCGTACCTCGGAGAAGCGCGGGGAGAGCTCCTGCACGCGGCTGATGATCCCGTCGAGCTGCCCGCTGAGCTCGTCGATCTCACCAACGCCGGTACGCACGCCCTCGGAAAACTTGTCCATCTCCATGACCCCGGCGGAGACAGCGGACTGCATCTCCTTCACCATCTGGTCAATGTCCACCGTGGCCTTGGCGGTCTGGCTGGCCAGGCGGCGGATTTCCCTTGCCACCACGGCGAAGCCCAGGCCGAACTCGCCCGCCTTTTCCGCCTCGATGGCGGCATTGAGCGAGAGCAGGTTCGTCTGCTCGGAGACCTTGGCGATGGCGGTGACGATGCGGGTGATGTTGCTGGCCTTGTCGGAAATGGCGGCCAGCTTGTCCGAAATGGACTGCGTGGCCTCGTCGAGGTGGGCCATGGCCTCGGCCATGGCAGCGAGCTGCACGCGCCCGCTCTCGGCCATCCCAGCGGTTTCGCGGGAGCTGGTGGAGACGCCGTCCATGGTGTTGAGCAGCTCGCGCGAGGTGGCGGTGATCTGGCTGACAGCGGCGGCAATCTGCGTGGTGGACGCGCCGAAGTCCTGGATCGTCGCCTCCTGTGACTTGGCCGTGCCGGTGATGCGCGTGGCGGTGGAGACGAGCTGGATGGTCGCGCTTTTAACCTGAAGCAGCAGACTGTTGAGGCTTCCGACCATGTCCTTGATCGCCTGCAGGAGCTGGCCGGACTCGTCCTTGGTGTCCACCTCGACCTCGGCGGTGAGGTCGCCGCGGGCGACGCGCTGGGCCAGTTCGTTCGCCACGCTGATGCGGCGCGAGAAGGAGTTGGCGAAGAACCAGATGATGAGAATAATCAGCAGGACGGTCGCCGCGACCATGGCAAAGGTCAGGGCGGCGGCCTCGCGGGTGGGCTCCATCACCTCGCTGCGGCTGACGCTCATAACCAGCCGCCAACCCCCGGTGGGGATGTACGCGCTGGCGATAAAGGAGTGCTCACCGTGCAGGGGGTCGTCGATCTCGACCACCTCGGTGTTCTTGCGCGAGAGAGAGAAGCGCTGGAAAAGATCGCGGTAGGTGTTGCTGACATCGTCGCCGAGGAGGCGCTCAGCCTTGGCCGGGTCGAACTCGAGCTTCCCGGTGCTCTCGTCGAAGCTGAAGACACCGGTCAGGATACGGCCGGGACCGGCCGGGTTTTTCTGGACGAAGAGCTGCTCGATCGGGGCGGTGCGCAGGTCGCTGCCGTAGGTGGTGGCAACGATCCGGCCCCGGCTGCTGATGAGGAAGAACTCCGCCGAGTCGTAGGGCTTGAGCTTGTTGATAAACTCATCGAGGAAGTCCAGCCCGCGGTCAATCCCGACCATCCCACGGAAGCGCCCGTCGATGATGATCGGGCTGATCTGCTCCACGATGAGGTTGGCCTGGTTGTACACGTACGGCTCGGTGATGAGGAAGGTCTCGCTGTCGCCGCGGATGTACTTCTCCTTCACCCCGGCGTAGTAGAGGGCGTTCTCCATGTCCACGAGCGGCTCCAGCGTGTACGCGCCATTGCTCTGCGGATCGCGGAACCAGTAGGCCAGGAAACGCCCGTCCTCGCCCAGGTAAGTGTCCCCGTCCTTGAACTTCTGCACGTAGTCGGCGTCCTGCCCGTCGGCGTTGGGCTCGTAGCCGCAGCCGGCCCCGATGAACTCCGGAAAGGTGTCGAGCACGCTGCGCAGCAGGGCGATGGTGTCCTCGCGCCGACCGAAGAGGCCGTTCTCCTGTGCCAGGGAGAGGGAGCGCACGACCGAAATGGTCTCGCTGTTGCCCTTCTCAATCTCCATGGCGGCCCGCTGGAGTTCCTCGGCGATGAGTTTTTTCTGCCCGTCGAGCATGTCCTCGTGCACCCGAGCCATGTTAAAGGCGGCCAGCCCGAGCATAATCACCAGCACGGGCAACACCATGGTCAGCAGAATTTTCGAACGCAGTCTCATGACTTGTTGTCCTCCCCGTCCTTGTCGCCACCGTCCATGCGGAACTGCGCGATCCCGTCCTGCATGGCCTGGACGGCGCGGTTGAGCTTGTCGGTGGCGCTCTTAAAGCCCTCCAGTGAGGCTGAAGTCTGGTGCGCGGCCAAGTTGAGGTTGGCAACCGCCTCGGAAATCTGTGACGCCCCTACGGCCTGCGACGACATCCCCTCACGCACGCTGTCAAAGCGCGGGCTGACCGTCTCGACCTGCTCGATGATGGCTTCCATCTGGGCGCTGAGCTGGGCGGTGGTGTCGATTCCGGCGCGGACCGCCTCGTTAAATTTGTCCATCTCCATCACCCCGGCGGAAACGGAGGACTGCATCTCCTTGACCATCTGCTCGATGTCCTGGGTGGCCACAGCGGTCTGGTCAGCCAGGCGGCGAATCTCCCGCGCCACCACCGCGAAGCCCAGTCCGTACTCGCCCGCCTTTTCGGCCTCGATGGCGGCGTTGAGGGAAAGCAGGTTCGTCTGGTCGGCCACCTTGGCGATGGTCGTGACGACGGTGTTGATGTTCTGGGCACGCTCTGCGATGACGGACAGCTTGCCGGTGATGGAGCGCGTAGCCACCTCCAGCCCCTCCGAGCCCTCGCGCATCCCGTCCAGGTGCGTGCGGCCCGAGCTGGCCGTGGCCGTCGTGTTACGGGCGCTCTCGGAGACTTTGTTCATCGTCTGGGAGAGCTCCTGCGAGGTGCTGGAGATTTCCTTCACGGCGGCGGCGATCTCGCTGGAGGACGCGCTAAAGTCCTGCACCGTGCCCTCCTGCGCGCGGGCCGTCTCGGTCATCTCGGTGGCCGCCCCGGCGAGCTGGCGGCTGGAGTCACGCACCCGGCCGATCAGGCTGTTGAGGTTGCGGATCATCTTGAGGATGGCACGGAAAAGCTGCCCGGTCTCGTCCTGCTGACGCGCGAGCTGGCGGTTACTGCCGGTCTGGGCCTGACAGCAGGCCTCCATCAGACCGCCGGCCTCACCCAGCCGGCCCTCGGCCACGAGCTCGGCGATGCGGGTCAGGTAGGTGATGGGGCGGGCGATCCAGCCCCCCATGACCGTCGCCATCAGCCCGACAAAAATCAGCACGGCGACCGCCCCGTAAACCGTGTAGCGCAAGATGGACGTAAAGGCGCGGGCCACCTCCTGGTGCGGCTGGGCAAACTCCTCCTCGAAGGCGGTCACGCCGACCACCCAGTCCCAGGGCTTGAAATAAGCGAAGTGGATTTCCTTGTGCCGGACAATGCCCGAGGCGTCCTGCCAAGCCACATCCATGCTGCCGACTTCGCCGGGCTGGAGCTTGATGGCCTCCTTGCGGATGTCCTCGATGTAGTCGCGCCCGTTCACGTCGCGCACGCGGGACACATCCTGAAGCTCGCTCGCCCCGTCCCGGAAAAACTCGTACTTGCCGCGATTCATCTTGTCCTGGCCGGGCATGATCCAGGCATAGCCGGACTCGCCCACCTGGACCGCCGCCATGGCCCGCCGCAGGCTGTCCACGCTCTCGCGCTTCACACCGACGTAGAGCATGCCGATGATCTCCTTGCCCTCGGCATCGTAAAGGGGCTTGTACGCAGCCAGGTACCAGTTGTTGACCACATAGGCGTTACCCCGGAAAGTTTCGCCCCGCATGATCGCCGTGACAACCGCGTTCGGCGCTCCGTCGGGGTCCACCGCCGGGATGTAGGTGCCGATGGCGCGGTTACCCTCCAGCGTAAGGACGTTCGTGGCCACGCGCAGCATGTCGCCCTCGTCGTTCATGCGTTGGAAGACCGTAGCGGTGCCCCCGACCATCTCGCGCACGTCATCGACCAGCAGCGTGAGCTCGGACGCGTCGCGGTTCTGCCCCAGCCACTCCTCGCCAAGGAGCATTTCGGGCAGCTCGACGGTTGTGCTTTCCTTGGAGAACTGGTTGACCGCGGACCAGCGAACCAGCTTCGCCCCCAGATGCAGGCCGCCCTCCTCCTGCGCGGTGTGGTCGGCCACGCCGAGCGCACCGTCCACCTGGAGCTGCACGAGGTCGTCGGCACTCTGGCACAGGTTGTAAATGTCGCGGGTGGTCTGGTCCAGATTGGCCGAGACCATGGCATCGAGCTGGGCGTCGATGATGCCGGTGCTCTTGTGCTCCTGGATAAAAATGATCAGCGCCAGCACCACCGCCGGCAGCAAGGCCGAAAAGAGCGCCAGACCGGTGACTTTGTGCCGGAGCTTAAGTTTCATCGCAACAATGGGTTACTTATCTTCGCCCCCGTCCGTTTTGGCAAGACGGGAGTTCACGCAGACCGCCCCCTCCGGGGAATCCGGATGCCGCCGAAGCGGGGAATCGGGCAGGGGCTGCCCCTCGATAAAAAAAGCGGCGTGGGCACGCCGCTTTCGGAGAGAAAAGTCGATCAACCGGTCAACGCGGCTCAGGAGAGGGCCTGGAGGGCTTCCTCGCGGGTGGCGTAGATCGGGAAAATGCTGGTGAAACCGGAGATTTCGAAGACCTGCTTGACGTTCGGGTTGAGCGTCGAGAGGGCGATCGAGCCTTCCTGCTTCTTAAACTGCTTGGCAGCGGAGAGGAGCACGCGCAGACCGGCGCTGCTGATGTAGTCCAGCTCGCGGCAGTCCACCAGGACCTTGGCTTCGCCGGCCTCGACCAGCGCGGTCAGCTTTTCGTCCAGCGAGCCGGAGGTGCTGACATCGAGACGGCCCTGAAGGCTGAGGATGTTGATGGAGTCCTGTTTTTCCTGGGTAATTTCCACGGTGAGGGAGGTTTGATGGTTAAAGGTCGCCCCGGCGGGGATTGAGTCCGATAAAGACGTCAAGCCCAGGGGGTTTCAAGCGTTTTTTTGATGGGGCAAACCAGCCGCTCCCATCCGTTACGACAGGCCGGGTCGCCCTCAGTAGGCCGAGCTGGGCGGATGGATGACCATACGCACCGTCCGCAGCATGATTTCGAGATCCATCCAGACCGACCATTCGTTGATGTACTCCAGGTCGTAGTGGACGCGCTGGCGCAGCAGCTCCACATCCGTGATCTCGCCCCGGAAGCCCTTGCACTGGGCCAGCCCCGTCAGGCCGGGCTTCACAAAGTGCCGCTGCGGGTAGATCTTCACATCCTGGCTGAAGATACGGTCGTGCTCGGGCAGGTGCGGACGCGGCCCGACCACGCTCATCTCCCCCTTGAGCACATTGAGAAACTGCGGCAGCTCGTCGATGCTGGTGCGGCGCATGAACTCCCCGAAGGGGTACACGCGCGGGTCATGCCGGGTGGCCTGCCGGGCCTCATCGCCCTTGCGCCGCACATGCATCGTGCGGAACTTGTACAGAACGAACTCCCGGCGGTTGTACCCACGGCGGATCTGCTTAAAAAAGACCGGGCCGGGCGACTGGCGGCGTTGGAAGCACCACACCACCGGGATCATCACCGGCAGGATCAGAAAGACCACAGGAACGGCCACGGCCAGGTCCAGCAGGCGCTTGATCAGGCGGTTGAGCGGGCTCTCCAGTGGCTCCTCCCGCAGGGTAAAGAAAGTGTGCGGGCCATCCTTGACGCTGATCAAGGGGTAGTCGAAATACTCCGCCCACGGGTTGAAAATCAGGATTTGGCACCCCTCCTCCTCCGCCGCCTCGAGGATTTCCTTCACCCACTCTTTCGAGTGGCGCGTCTCCAGCAGGATGATCTGGTTAACCCCCTGCTCGCGGATCGTCTCGCGCAACCGGGACACATCCCCCAGCAGCGGAATGTCCACCGGATGAACCTCCTTTTCGTCGAAATTGAGCAACCCGATCACGTTGATCCCGAGCGCCTGCTTGCTGCGCAGCCATTCGGCGATGCGCGAGCACGAGGCCGTCGTCCCCACCACCAGGCAGGCCCGGGTGTTCTTGCCCCCGAGCACGTGCCGCGATATCCATTCGGGCAGGAACATGTTCATGGAGAACAGCGCCAGGTACGCGCTCAGCAGGTACAAGCCGATGAACACGCGGGAAATCGACTGGTCCTTCGTGGCGAAAATAATCGCGAACAGGATCAGCACCAGGATGAAGATTTGCAAGTTCGTCACCTGAAAGACCTTGGCCCGGTCATGCGCTGAGACACTCGACCCCAGCAAGGGGTAAAAATTGAAGAAAATCGCCCCCGAGGCCACCAGCCCGGTGATGTACAGGGGCCAGTTGATCAGGTCGTACTCCAGCCGCCCGGTCACCTCCACCCCGATCGCGGCCAGCACGAAAAAGAGCAGCGGCAAGACCAGCACGATGACACATCCGTGCAATGCCAGGAGTCCCTTGAAACGGCTGTCGAGCATAAGTCTTTATTCCCCTATCTCATCGGCGTATTCCGAGCCCTGTTAATCGTTCGCCAGGGCCGGAGCGCCCCCTGTGTTTGTTCTCACGCCTTTACCCCGTCCGAGGTCCTTGCCTCATATGTCAAAAGGCTCCTCCCCCCACGTGGCAAATCTTTTCCGGTAAAAAGGCGTTCCTGCAAAAGCCTTTTGCCTCCAACGTTTTCAGGGTTGCCACCCCCTGCCCCGCCCCTTACTTCAAATATTATTGAAATGAGTTAACCTCCCCTCCTCCCCTGCCGATGGAGACGAACATGCATACCGGACCCGCAACCACGGCCCTCGGCGAGACCGAGCAGGAGATCATCTCCCTGATGGCCGGAGCGGCTCAGATGCTGGGACTGCCCAAGTCCCTGGGGGAAATCTATGGGCTGCTCTACGTCTCCCCCGAGCCCCTGTGCATGGACGACATCATGAAGCGCCTGCACATCAGCCTCGGCTCTGCCAGCCAGGGGCTGAAACAACTGCGGATTTTTCACGCCGTGCGAACCGTGACCGTCCCCGGCCAGCGGCGGGACTATTACGAGCCTGAAACCGAGCTGCGTCAGCTCCTCGGGAACGCCCTGCGCGAGCAGTTCCAGCCGCGCCTCGACACCGGGCGCGAGCGCTTGGAGCGCCTCCGCCACTACCTGAAAGACAGCCCGGAAACCTCCGACCATCTGCATCAGCGGGTGGAGAAACTGTGCCGCTGGCACGACAACGCCAGCCAACTGCTGCCCCTGCTCAGCACCCTCGTCAAAGCATGACCTTTTCCGACCAACCGGCCTGGTACTGCCTGAAAGCCCAACCCAAGCGCGAACGCACCGCCGCGATGAGCCTGCGCGCGCTCGACGGGGTCGAGGTGCTCTTCCCGCAGGTACGCTACCGTCGGCAGGGCGCCGCCGCCGGACGCCCCCCCACGCTCGAACCGCTTTTCCCCAACTACCTGTTCGCCCGTTTTTCTCCCCTCCACCGCCTCAAGGCCGTCGGTTACGCCCGCGGCGTCGCCTACGTCGTGCGCCGGGGCGAGGAGCTCGTGCGCGTCCCCGCGTCCATCGTCGGCGAGCTGTCCGCGCTCGCCCCCGCGGACATCCTCGACCTGCCCTTGCTGGACATCCGCGCCGGGGAAAACATCCGCATCATCGCAGGTATCTTTAAAGGCAACTCCGCCGATGTCGTCCGCCTCGTACCCGGCGTCGAACGCGTCCGCCTGCTGCTGGACATCCTCGGCCGCGGCCAGGAGATAGAACTTTCCCTGAACGAAGTGGAGCGCCGCTACGGCCATCCGCTCAGTTGTATCAACACCGAAGGCTCCTGACCTTCCGTCACAGTAACTCCCCAAACACCCGCGCGATTGGCTTTACCCTCCGGTATCCGGCCAAGGGCGGCAGCGTGTCCGGCTCCGGCGGCCCAATGACCACTGACCAGTGACAATTGACTAATAACCAATGACCACCGACCACTCTTCCCGCCCCCTCACCGTCATCCAGCCCGCGCAGAGCTGGATGAGCATCGACTGGCGCGAAATCTGGGCGTACCGCGACCTGCTGCTGCTGCTGGTGCGGCGTGACTTCGTCGCCCGTTACAAGCAGAGCGTGCTCGGGCCGCTGTGGTTCGTGCTCCAGCCGCTGATCATGACCGTGGTCTTCACGCTCATCTTCGGGCGCATCGCGCAGATTCCCTCCGACGGGGTGCCGCACATCCTTTTTTACCTCTGCGGGCTGCTGGGCTGGAACTTCTTCGCCCAGACCCTCAACGGGACCAGCACAACCTTTACGGCCAACGCCAGCATCTTCCAAAAAATCTACTTCCCGCGCCTGGTGGTGCCCTTCGCGGTCGGGGTCTCCTCAATCTTCACCTTTATCATCCAGCTCGGGCTCTTCCTGCTGGTCTACGCGGGGTTCAAGTTTTTCTCGGACGCGGGGGCGAGCTTCGGGATGACCTGGCGGGTGGTGTTCGTCCCGCTGCTGCTGGTGCACTCCGCGCTGCTCGCACTCGGCGTGGGTCTATGGATGAGCGCCCTCACCGCCAAGTACCGCGACCTCTCCCACCTCAACCAGTTCATCATCCAGATCTGGCTCTACCTGACCATCATCATCCCGGTCTCCAGCGTCCCGGCCAAGTATCTGTGGTTCGTCCTGCTCAACCCGATGACCCCCATCATCGAGACCTACAAGATGGCCTTCCTCGGCAAGGGCACCTTCGAGCCCGCCTTTTATCTATGCTCGGTCGCGCTCACGCTGGCGGTCTTCTTCAGCGGCATGCTCGTCTTCCAGCGTACGGGCCGCACCTTCGCCGACACGGTGTAAGAGGGTCATGGGTCACTTGTCATTGGTCATTCGTTAATAAAGACAGCGCCCATAGACCGACAAGCTCACCAGCCCGACTCTCGAACTCTCAAACCTTCAAACTCTCAAACTTCCCCGGATGTCCTCGCCCATCATTGAAATCGACCGTCTCTCCAAGCTCTACCGGCTCGGCACGGTCGGCGCGGGTTCCCTGCGCGAATCCTTTGGCCACTGGTGGAATACCCGCGTGCGTGGCCGCAGTGCCGAAGACTGGAGCGGGCGCTCGAAATTAAAAATCCCCGCCGGGCGCGCCGGTCCCCGCCCCAACACCATGTGGGCGCTGCGGGAGACCTCGCTCACCATCGACGAGGGCGAGACCCTCGGCATCATCGGGCGCAACGGCGCAGGCAAGTCCACCCTCTTAAAGCTACTCTCGCGCATTACCGAACCCACCACGGGCCGCGCCGTCATCCACGGGCGCGTCTCCTCCCTGCTGGAAGTCGGCACCGGCTTTCACCCCGAACTGACCGGGCGCGAAAACATCTTCCTCAATGGCACCATCCTCGGGATGCGCCGCCGCGAGATCAGCGAGAAGCTCGACGCGATCATCGACTTTTCCGAGGTCGGGGCCTTCGTCGATACGCCGGTCAAGCGCTACTCCAGCGGCATGACCGTGCGGCTGGCCTTCGCCGTGGCCGCGCACCTGGAACCCGACGTCATGATCGTGGACGAGGTGCTCGCCGTCGGCGACGCCGCCTACCAGAAAAAGTGCATCGACAAGATGCGCGACGTGGCCAGCCAGGGGCGCACGGTGCTCTTCGTCAGCCACCAGCTCTCCACCCTGGCCAACCTCTGTCGCCGCTCCATCTGGCTGCACGACGGCCAACTCCAGGCCGACGGCCCCTCCCGCGAAGTCATTAACCAGTACCTCAACACCGGCTCCGAACACACCTTTCGCCGCGTATGGGGAAGCCCCGCCGAGGCCCCCGGCGACGCCACCGCCCGCCTCCACAGCGTGACCGTCTTCTGCGACGGCCTGCCCACCGACAACATCGAGATCGACCGCGAAGTTGTAGTGGAAATCCAATACTGGTGCCTGAAAGACGGCGCACGCATCAACCCCGCCTTTATCCTCGTGGACAAGATCGGCACGCCCGTCTTTTCCTCGCCCAACCTGCCCTCGGCCCGCCTCGGCAAGGACGAGTGGGGCTACCGCCCGCACCCCGAGGGCCTCTACCGCGCCCGTATCACCATCCCCGGCAACTTCCTCAGCGACGGCCTCTACCGCGGCCACATCGCCCTCCAGACCGACGCCTCCCAGCTCAACGCCTGGGAGGAAAACGCCGTCACCCTCATGGTCCACGACACCGGCGCCATGCGCGGCGAATACCACAACCACTGGATGGGCCTCATCCGCACCAAGTTCGCCTGGCACACGGACAAGGTCGAGTGAGCAATGGTGAGGTTAACCACAAAGACACAAAGGCACAAAGCGCAAAGCCGCACACCGTATTGAAGTTCTCTCTTCGCGCCCTTAGCGTCCTTTGCGGTTAACAAACCTTTTTCAAAAGACCGGACAACCCCCGCCTTCATGCCCCCCTCCGCCGACACGCCCGTGATCTTCGCCCTGCCCGAGTGGCTTCCCCACCTCGGCGGGCTGGCCACGTTTTACGCGCAGCTGGCCCGGTGCCGCAGCGAGCAAGGGCTAAGCACCCTCATCCTCACCACCCAGCGCAACGCTGAGAACCCCGGCTGGCCCGGTCTCGACGTTGTCTCCGTGCTGGAAGAGAAAAACGCGGGCTTCGTGCGCCTGTGCCAGCTCCTGCCCGAGCACTACGAGGTCGCCGCCCTCGCCCTGTCCACCGGCGCGGCCATGGCGCAATGGCTTCGCAAACACGCCCCCGCGGACGCCGTCGTTTTCGCCGCGGAGTTCATGGGCTACGCCTCCGCACTCACCGGCCCCGGCCTGCCGCCGCTGGTGGTGACCGCGCACGGCTCCCTCGGCCAGATCGCCGCCCGCTCGCACGGTGGCGGCGCGGCTTCTCCCGACCTGCCGCTGCTGCGCCTGCTGGAATCCGACGCGCTCCTGCGCGCCCACGCCGTCAGCGCGTACAGCCCGGCCAACGCCGCCGAGTGGTCCGCCGCTCTCGGGCGCAACGTCCCTTGTGTGGACCCGCCCTACTTTTTGTCACAAGATTTGGATACACAGGGCAAGGCAGAGGTCACTGCCACCGCACAGGCCGCTCCACTGACCGGCGTCGTCCTCGGCCGCCTGCAGGACTGGAAAGGCGCCCAGACCCTTGCCTCCGCGCTGGAGATGCTCGGGCCGGACGCGCCCGTACGCATCGACTGGTACGGCTCGGACACGCCCACCGCCCCCGGCGCCGTCTCCATGGCCGCCTGGCTGGCCGAGCACCATCCGCGCATCTGGCAAAAGACCTTCCGCTGGCACGGCCCCGTCCCCCGCGAGGATGCGCTGCGCCAGCAGGTCGGGGCGGACTTCGCGCTCATCCCCTCGCGCTGGGACACGCTTAACTTTACCGTGCTGGAGGCCATGGCCGCCGCCAAGCCCGCCCTCGTCTCAACCGGCGCGGGCGCGTCTTATCTGATCGAGCACGGCGTGACCGGACTGGTCTTCCCCGTCGATGATGCCGCCGCTCTGGCCCACACACTCCAACGCATCGCCGAAACTCCGGCCAGCCTGCCGCCACTGGGCCGGGCCGCCCGCGCCGCCCTTGGCGAACGCCTCAGCCCGGCAGCCTGCGTCAACCGCTACGAAACCCTCGCCCACCAGGCCCGTGAAACCGCCGCCAACCCGCTGCACGCCCTCAAGGCCGACAGCGCCGCCGGCACGTTCCTCCCCCTGTTGGAAGCCGTCACCGCCGCCGACACCCTGCCCCGCCATAGCGGGCGCGACCTGCTCGGCGCCCTTACCCGCAAGCTCAGCCAACGCCTCGGCATGGACCGCGAACCATGAACGAGCCAGCCCGACCCCGAGTCTCTGTGCTCATGCCCGTGTACAACGCCGAGCTCTACCTGGCCGAGGCGCTGGGCAGCATCCTCGCGCAGGAGGGCGTCAGCTTCGAGTGCATCGTGGTTGATGACGGCTCGACCGACGGCACCGCCGCGCTTCTGGAGGACTTCGCGCAACACGACAACCGCCTGACCGTGATCAGCCGCCCCAACACCGGCATCGTCGGCGCGCTCAATGACGGCCTCGCCCGCTGCCGCGGCGAATACCTCGCCCGCATGGACGCCGACGATGTGGCCTGCCCGCACCGCCTCGCCCGCCAGTGCGCCTTTCTCGACACGCACGCCGAGTGTGTCGGCGTCGGCTGCTGGGTCGATTATCTCGACCCCGACGGCGAGCACATCTGGACCTGGAAAATGAGCGGCGACCCGGCCCACATCGAGCACGATCTGCTGGAAGGCACTGTCGGCGGGCTCGTCCATCCCGCCATGATGCTGCGCCGCGCCGACGTGCAATCTGTTGGCGGCTACCGGCCCGAGTGCCAGTACGTCGAAGACTACGATCTGTTTGTGCGCCTGCTCGACCGGGGCAGCTTCTCCGTCGTACAGGAGTGCCTGTTGGGCTATCGCCAGCACCCCGCCAGCATCAACGCCACCCGCAACCGCACTGAGCGCACCGCCATCAAGAACCAGCTGCTGGCCGAAGCCCGCCGCCGCCGGGGCCTGCCGGAAAAAATCCTCCGCCCCTCGCCCGTCAGCCGCACCGGAGCGCAACTGGAGTGGGTCAACCTCGCCCTGCTCGACAATAACTGGCGTAGCGCCCGAAAAACCACCCGGCGCCTCTTTAAAACAGCTCCCCTCAGTCTCGCCCCTTGGCGCGCCCTGGGCAGGCTCGTCCGCGCCGCCTGCGCGGAGACCCGCATCAAGTTGGGGGCGGCTCGCCAACGCGTATCCAAAGTATGAATACAGCGGTCGCCTTCATTATCTTCAAACGTCCGGACACGACCGCCCGCGTGTTCGCGGCCATCCGCGCCGCCCGCCCGCCGCGGCTGTACGTGATCGCCGACGGCGCCCGCCCGGACAAGCCAGGCGAGCCCCAGGCCGTCAGCGTCACCCGCGCCCTCACCGACGCGGTGGACTGGGACTGTGATGTCATCCGCCTCTACAGCGACCAAAACCTCGGCTGCCGCAAGCGCGTGCAGACCGGGCTCGACGCGGTCTTCGCCCGCGAGGAGGAGGCCATCATCCTGGAGGACGATTGCCTGCCCGACCCGAGCTTTTTCCCGTACTGCGAGGAGTTGCTCGCCCGCTACCGCAAAGAACCGCGCGTCATGCACATCAGCGGAGACAACTTTCTGTGGGGCCGCTGCCGCACCAGCTCCAGCTACCACTTCAGCCGCTCGGTCCATGTCTGGGGCTGGGCGACGTGGCGCCGAGCCTGGCACCTGTACGACGCTGACATGGCCACCTGGGGCGGTCCGCTTTTCGAACAAAACCTGCTCCCCGGCTTTGTCTCCGAGGCGGAAAGAACCTACTGGCTGGAAGCCTTCGGCAAGATTCACGACAACCCGGAAAAAAACACTTCCTGGGCCACCATCTGGTCCTACTCCGTGCGCGTGCACGACGGCCTCTGCGTGTACCCGCAAGTCAACCTCGTGGAGAACATCGGCTTCGACGGCGAGGCCACGCACACATTTTCCATGCCGGACTTTTACCAGCCCCCGGCTCGCCCCATCGGCCCGCTCAAGCACCCGCGCACCCTCACAGTCCACACCCGCGCCGACGCGCTGAACTTCGAGACCGCCTTCCGCTACCAGGAGCCGCGCCGACTGCGACAGCTCAAAAACTGGCTGCGCATCAAGGGCGGCGCCCTGCGGCGCAAGTTCATCCCCTAGCCCCTCGCCGCTCCTTTTTATTTTCGCTATGATCCGCCTTGGCATCATCCAGCCTGCCCGCCTCGGCGATGTGCTCATCTGCCTGCCCATCGCCCGGTGGCATGTCCGGCAGGGACGCGAGGTGTATTGGCCAATGGATACAAAACTGCTGGCCCAGATTTCCGACAGCCTGCCAACGGAGGGCATCCACTATCTCCCTGTCGAGGGGCCACCCGAACGCTGGAAGGCCAACGCCGCCGCTGCGCTCAAGGACGCGGACTGCGAGAAGATCATCGATCTTTCCTTCGGACTCGACGGCGACCTCGGCTCGCCAGCCTACCGCGGCTTTCTCGACTCGGGACTGCACTTCGACGCGTACAAGTACCAACTCGCAGGAGTTCCATTGGAGGAGAAGTGGAACTTCCCCCTTCGCCGCGACACCGAGGCCGAGGCGCACGCGCTCGCCTCGCTGAACCTGACGCGTCCCCACATCGCCCTGCACCTGCAAGGGAGCAGCTTTCACGTCACCGCCGATCTCCCCGCGTCCTGGCTGCGACACTACGCCATCGTCGAGCTCGCCCCCGGCATCTGCGCGAACCCAATCCACCTGCTCGGTGTATTGGAAAAAGCTGACACGCTCGTCATGGTGGACAGTTTTTTCGCCAACCTCGTCGAGCAGGCGGGGCTGACACAACGGCGCTATTTTATCGAGCGAGCGCGCACCCGCGCCCTTAGCCCCACCCTGCGCGAAGGCTGGAAACGCGTCCCTCCGACCGAGCCCACACCCCTGTGTAAAATCTGCCGCGCCTGCACGCGCCCCTTTTCCGGCGAGCCCGTCTTCTGGGGCTTCCGGCTCCCCCTGTAATTTTCCCCGCCATGCCCACCACCACTATCCTCGGGGTCAAATTCTATACCGGCGACGTGTCCACGGCCATCGAGGAGATACTCGCCCACGGGGGGCTGCTTGTGGCTCCCTCCGGCCCCGGGCTTGCCACACTCCAGCACGCTCCGACCTACCGCGCGTCATTAGAGCACAGCGACCTCGTCCTGACCGACAGCGGACTGCTTGTGCTGCTATGGAATCTCACCCACCGCCCACGCATCCCGAAGATTTCCGGCTACCTGTATTTTCGCGAGCTGATCAAGCATCCCGCCCTGCGTGAACCGGGCTCGACCTACTGGGTCATGCCTAGCGAGGAGGAGATGCGCATCAACCTCGCCTGGCTCAACGACGTGCAGGGCGTTCCCGTGCGCGAGGAGGACTGCTACATCGCCCCGCACTATCCGGCCCACGGCGAAGTCCGTGACGATGCGCTCGCCGCACAAATCGAGGCCCGCCGCCCGCGCCTGGTCTTTAACAACATCGGTGGCGGCACGCAGGAACGCCTCGGCTACAGCCTGCGCCAACAGTTGAGCTACCGACCCGGCATCATCTGCACCGGGGCGGCCATCGCGTTTTTCACCGGACAACAGGCAAACATCCCCGGCTGGGCCGACCGGCTTCACCTGGGCTGGCTGGCGCGTATCGCCGCAGACCCGAGCCGCTACCTGCCGCGCTACGTAGCAGCACTGCGGCTGGTGCCGATGTTC